>NZ_JBFAXL010000024.1:0-143715 GCF_040680795.1 Streptomyces sp. NPDC051976 | reverse complement strand
CAAAGGGCCGCCGCCCGAGGGCGTTGTCAGTGGGGGGCGGTACGTTCGGTGGCAGTAGCGCACCCGCGAGGCGGGTGCCGCGCACCGTATCGATTGCCGGAGGTTCCTGACGTGCCCAGCATGCTGCCCGACTCCTGGGAGACCGTTCTCGGCGGGGAGTTGGACAAGCCCTACTTCCAGCAGCTCACCGACTTCGTCGAGAGCGAGCGGAAGGAGCAGCGGATCTTCCCGCCGCGTGACGAGGTGTTTGCCGCACTGGAGGCGACACCCTTCGACCGCGTCAAGGTGCTGATCCTCGGTCAGGACCCGTACCACGGCGAAGGGCAGGGGCACGGACTGTGCTTCTCGGTGCGGCCCGGGGTGAAGACCCCGCCGTCGCTGCGGAACATCTTCAAGGAGATGAAGGAGGAGCTGGGCCACCCCGTCCCGGACAACGGCTATCTGATGCCGTGGGCCGAGCAGGGCGTCCTGCTGCTCAACGCGGTGCTGACCGTCCGCGAGGGCGAGGCCAACTCGCACAAGGGCAAGGGCTGGGAGAAGTTCACCGACGCGGTGATCAGCGCCGTCGCGAGCCGTCCCGACCCGGCCGTCTTCGTGCTGTGGGGGAACTACGCGAAGAAGAAGCTGCCGCTGATCGACACCACGCGACACGCGGTGGTCCAGGGCGCCCACCCGTCGCCGCTGTCGGCAAAGCTCTTCCTGGGCTCACGGCCGTTCACCCAGATCGACGAGGCCGTCAAGGCGCAGGGGCACGAGCCGATCGACTGGCGCATCCCCGATCTGGGGGCGTCCGCCAGCTAGCGTCTTCCCAGAGCCGAGGAGGCGCGGTGGAAGAACCGGATGAACCGGACGCGATGATGACCCGGATCGGGCAGGCCGTCATGCTGCTGCACGGCGGTGACCGGGAGGAGGCGCGCGGCCGGTTCGCCGCGCTGTGGGCGGAGATCGGCGACCAGGGCGACCCCCTGCACCGCTGCACCCTCGCCCACTACATGGCCGACACCCAGGACGACCCCGAGGACGAACTCACCTGGGACCTGCGGGCGTTGCGCGCCGCCGACGCGCTCGCCCCGCAGGACGCGGGACCCGCCTCCTCGTCCGCCGCCGCCCCCGGAATCCCCGGCTTCTACCCCGCGTTGCACCTCAACCTCGCCGCCGCCTACTGGAAGGTGGGGGAGTCCCGGCTCGCCCTCAGCCACCTCGCCCTGGCCCGCCGCGCCTGCCCCTCGCTCGGGGACGACGAGTACGGCGACTCCATGCGGGCCGCCATCGGCCGCATGGAGCTGTGGCTGATGGGCTCCGACCAACTGCCGTAGGCGACCGGTCACGTCGGCTCGCCCACGGGCTACCGGCGGTGGCAGATCCTGGCCGTCGCGCTGCCCGCCGCCCGGCCGCCGTACGTCCGCGCCAGGGCGCACACGCCCGCGCGGCCCGGCAGGGACGCCTCCGGCCACGAGGGGGCGGGGGAGACGGGACGCCGGCGCACCCGGTGCCGCCGCGCGGGGGTCCTCCGGTGCCGGACGGTCGCGGGCCTGACACGCTCGCGCTGCCTCCGGGGCGTCGCACGCTCCCGCGCCGGGGACGACGGGGCGGCCGCGGAGTCCGCGCGCACGGTCTCCAGCACCTCGTGGTCAGGCGGCGGCGCGGGGGCCCCGGCGCCGGGGATCGCGAACCGGGGCGCGGACGTACCGGGCGCGCGGGCAGGCGGCGGGGGAGCGGAGACGGTGGTGCATCCCGCCACGGCGCAGGCCGCCAGCAGAAGCACGACTACGGATGAACGACGCATTCCGACCACTCTGTCGAAGCGGGCCGCGGCGCGCCATTCCCCGCACGGGTGACCGCCGTTCCACCCGTGGGGGTCATCACCCTCACGGGTGACCCGGCGGTCCGCCGCCGCCCAGGGAAAACGGCCGCAACGAGGCCCGTATGCTGCGGTGACACCGATGAACAGCGCACCGCCGCGCGGCACCGCGCACCCGGCGGGAACGACAGGAGCGGCACATGGGATCCGGCAGCGCCCCACTGAAGATCGGCGTGATCGGGCTCGGCGACATCGCCCAGAAGGCGTACCTCCCCGTGCTCGCCGCCCAGCCGGGTCTCGCGCTCCACCTGCACACCCGCACAGCCGCCACCCTCGACCGCGTCGGTGACACGTACCGGATCGCCGACCGCCACACCTCGCTGGACGCGCTGCTCGACCAGGGCCTGGACGCCGCCTTCGTGCACGCGCCCACCGAGCACCATGTGGAGATCGCCGAGCGGCTGATCGAGGCCGGCGTCCCCGCCTACGTCGACAAGCCGCTGGGCCGCGACCTGGCCGGCGCCCGGCGCGTGGTGACCCTCGCGCAGGAGCGCGCGGTGCCGCTGATGGCGGGCTTCAACCGCCGCTACGCACCCGGATACGCCCAGTGCCTCGACCACCCGCGCGACCTGATCCTCATGCAGAAGAACCGGGTCGGCCTCGCCGAGGAAGCGCGCTCGATGGTCTTCGACGACTTCATCCATGTCGTCGACACCCTGCGCTTCCTCGCCCCCGGCCCGATCGAGAACGTCCGGGTGACCGCCAAGGTCCGCGACGGCCTGGTGCACCACCTGGTGCTGCATCTGTCGGGCGACGGCTTCACCGCCATCGGCTCCATGAACCGGATGAGCGGCTCCACCGAGGAGAGCCTGGACGTCAGCGGCGACGACACCCGCCGCCAGGTGCTCAACCTCGCCGAGGTCATCGACCACAAGGGTCAGCCGACGATCCGCCGCCGGGGTGACTGGGTGCCGGTCGCACGGCAGCGCGGCATCGAGCAGATCACCCTCGCGTTCCTCGACGCGGTGCGGGCGGACAAGCCGCTCGACGCCGCCGACGCCCTGCTCACCCACGAGCTGTGCGAGCGGATCGTCACCGAGCTGCGGACTCCGGCCGCCTGACCCGGGTGCGCCGGATCTCGTACCCGGTCGCCACGAGCACCAGCAGCAGCGCCAGGTGCGGCACCCAGTCGCCGAACCTGTCGTACGGGCTGCGGCCGGTGGCCAGCGGCACGTCGTAGACCGCGGACGCGCTCCTGCTGGTGCCCATCCGATCGCCCACCGGGCGGCCGTTGGCGTCGTACACCGCGCTGATGCCGGTCAGCGTCGCGTGCACCATCGGGCGCCAGCTCTCCGCCGACCGCAGCGCGGCGAGCGAGGCGTGCTGCGCGGGCGCCCAGCTGTGCTGGAACGTGGAGGTCGCCGACTGGGCGACGAGCAACTGGGCGCCGTCGTCGGCGAGGTGGCGGCTCATGTCGGGGAACGCGGTCTCGAAGCAGACCAGCGGGCCGAAGCGCAGTGTGCCGGTGTCCATGACCACCTGCTTGTGCCCGGGGCGCCGGTTCTGGTCGGCGGCCTTGCCGACCGAGGTGGCCCAGCCGAGCACCGACCGGAGCGGGATGTACTCGCCGAACGGCACCAGGCGCATCTTGTCGTACGTAGGACCGGTGATGCCGTTCGGGCCGACCAGGACGGAGGTCTTGGAGATGCCGGTGCCGTCGGCCTTCTGCGCGTCCACGTTGACGACGATGTCCGAGCCGACCTCGCGGGAGAGCGCGGTCAGCCGGTCGGTGAGGTCCGGCCGGGAGGTCAGGTCGGAGCCGATGCTGCTCTCGCCCCACACCACCAGGTCCGGGTGGCTGCCGTCGAGCTGCCGGGTGAGCTGCACCTCGCGGTCGAAGCGGGCGTCGCCGGTGTCGATCACCCCGGGCTGCACGACCCCCACCCGCACGGTTCCCGCCTGCTGGGGACGCGGCGCCCACATCCACACCGCGCCGGTCAGCACGCCCGCCGTGGCCAGCGCGGTCACCGCGGGTCTGCGGACGGCGGGCACCGCCAGCAGGGCGGTCACGGCGGTGTTCACCAGCACCACCAGGAAGCTGACCAGCCACACCCCGCCGACCGAGGCCAGCCGCAGCGCGGGCCGCACCTGCCACTGGCTGGCGCCGAGCAGCCCCCAGGGGCCGCCCAGATACTGCCAGGAGCGCACTAGCTCCACCATCAGCCAGCCGGACGGGACCAGCACCATCGCCACCGCCGCCTGCCGCGGCCCGTTCCCCTCGCCGAGCAGCCTGCGCACCAGCCAGCCCCAGGGCGCCCACAGGGCGCCGAGCATCAGCGCCAGCACCACGATGAACACGTTCAGACTCGGCAGCAGCCAGTGGTGCACGGCCAGCATGAACCCGGCGCCGCCCAGCCAGCCGTCCAGCGCCGCGCGGCGCTGCGTGGGGGCGGAGCGGGCGAGCAGCATCCACGGCACCAGCGCCACGTACGCCAGCCACCACAGGGACGGCGCGGGGAACGCCAGCGCGGGCACCGCTCCGGCGAAAGCGGCGCCCAGACCCCGGGTCCAGGGCGACGAGAGCCGCGACTCCTGCCGCTGCGCCGTGACCGTCATCCGCGCTCCCTCAAGCCGTGGCACCCCTGCGCTCCCGGGGCGTGCCCCCAGTGTCCTGGCTCCGGCCTACCCCGCACAGGGGGCGACATGCCGTGTACACGGCGTGTTCCGGGGCTGTGTGCGGCGGGTGGCCCGCCGTGCCCCGCCGGGGTCGCGGACCGCTTCAGGGCATCCGGTTCCACGAGGTGAGCACATGGCGCCCGTGTTCGGCGCCGAGGCGGCTCACGGTACCCGTCGCGAGCTGGAAGAGGGCACCGGCCGACGGGGGCAGGCCGAGCCTGCGGGCGGTCAGCACCCGCAGGAAGTGCGCGTGCGCCACCAGCACCACATCACCGCCCTCACCGTTGGTGAAGGCCGCGTCCACCCGGGCCAGCGCCCGGTCGGCGCGCTCGCCCACCTGCTGCGGGCTCTCCCCGGGGTGCCCCTCGGGCCCCGGGACGACGCCGTCGGTCCACAGGTCCCAGTCGGGGCGGTCGCGCAGGATGTCGCGGGTGGTGACGCCCTCGTAGCCGCCGTAGTCCCACTCGTGCAGATCGGGGTCGATCCTGGCGTGGTCCAGTCCGGCGAGCTTCGCGGTGTCCTGCGCGCGCTGCATCGGGCTGGTGATGACACAGGAGACATGGCGGGAGGCCAGCAGCGGCGCCAGCATCCGGGCCTGCTCCTCGCCGTTCGCGGTGAGCGGGAGGTCGGTCCAGCTGGTGTGCTGACCGGACAGGGTCCACTCGGTCTCGCCGTGCCTGATCAGAACGAGTTCACCCATGGAGACACCTCACATCGGCGCCGCTCGGCGCCCCGATGTGATCATACGTCCGTGGTGCCTGAAACGGCCGGGCGGCCGGTGCCGCCCGGGCTCCGGTGATAGCGGCCGTAAGAGTGGGGAAAGGTTTCCCTCACGTGCCGTCAGTAGGATGACGAGCGCGCCGCCACACGCATCTCCGCAGCATCTCCGCACGCACCCGAGCGCAGCACAGGAGCCGGAATGAACGACGCACCCCGCACCTACGACGTGGTGGTCATCGGAGCGGGACCGGTCGGGGAGAACGTCGCCGACCGCACCCAGGCCGCCGGGCTGAGCACCGTGATCGTGGAGAGCGAACTGGTCGGCGGCGAGTGCTCGTACTGGGCCTGCATGCCGAGCAAGGCGCTGCTGCGGCCCGTGGTCTCCCGCGCCGACGCCCGCAGGCTGCCCGGGCTGAGCCAGGCAGTCGCCGGGCCGCTGGACGCCGCCGCGGTGCTGGCGCGCAGGGACGAGTTCACCTCGCACTGGAAGGACGACGGTCAGGCCGGCTGGCTGGCATCAGTCGGTGTCGACCTCGTCCGCGGCCACGGCCGTCTCGACGGCCCCCGCCAGGTCGCGGTGAGCACCCCCGACGGCGGCACGGTACGGCTGACCGCCCGGCACGCGGTCGTGGTCTGCACGGGGACGTTCGCGGCGCTGCCCAAGATGCCGGGACTCGCCGACCTCCACCCCTGGACCAGCCGCGAGGCGACCAGCGCCAAGGAGGTCCCCGGGCGGCTGATCGTGGTCGGCGGCGGTGTGGTGGCCGTCGAGATGGCGACCGTCTGGCAGGCGCTCGGCTCGCAGGTCACCGTCCTGGTGCGCGGCGACCGGCTGCTGGACCGGATGGAGCCCTTCGCGGGCGAACTGGTCGCCGAGGGGCTGCGCGAGGCCGGCGCCGACGTCCGGTTCGGCGTCACCGTGGCGTCGGTGGAGCGGGACGGCGCCGACGGCGAGGTGCGGGTCGGGCTCGAAGGCGGCAAGCGGGTCGCCGCCGACGAGATCCTGTTCGCCACCGGCCGCCGCCCGAGCACGGCCGACCTCGGCCTGGAGACCGTCGGGCTCACCCCCGGCGACTGGATCACCGTGGACTCCACCCTGCGGGTGCCCGCCGTCGCCGACGGCTGGCTGTACGCGGCCGGGGACGTCAACCACCGCGCTCTCCTCACCCACCAGGGCAAGTACCAGGGCCGGATCGCCGGAGCGGTCATCGGCGCCCGCGCCAAGGGCGAGCCGGTCGACGACGCCGCCTGGGGCGCGCACGCCGCCACCGCCGACGAGGCGGCGGTGCCGCAGGTCGTCTTCACCGACCCGGAGGCGGCGGCGGTGGGCCTGTCGGCGGCCGAGGCCGAACAGGCCGGACACCGCGTCAAGGTGGTCGACTACGACCTCGGCCAGGTCTCCGGCGCGAGTCTCTACGCCGACGGCTACCGCGGCCGGGCCCGGATGGTGGTGGACCTGGACCGCGAGATCCTGCTGGGCGTCACTTTCGTCGGCCCCGGCGTCGGCGAGCTGATCCACTCCGCGACGGTCGCGGTCGCGGGCCAGGTGCCGATTGCCCGGCTCTGGCACGCCGTCCCCTCCTACCCGACCATCAGCGAGATCTGGCTGCGCCTGCTGGAGACCTACCGCGGCTGAACCGGCCGCCGGGATACGGCAGTACGCCGTATCCCGGCCGCCGAGCCGCCGTGGCGGGCCGCACCCTTCGGCGTGAAACGGCCGGTCTTGCGCGGCGAACCGCGGCGGTAGCCTCGGGGGATGACGACGACGCCGAAGTCAGCACCGCGCGACCGGCTGCTGGACGCCGCGGGCGGACTCTTCTACCGGCAGGGCGTCTGCACCGGCATCGACGCGGTGTGCAAGGCGGCCGGGGTCTCCAAACGCTCGATGTACCAGCTCTTCTCGGGCAAGGACGAGGTGCTCGCCGCCGCGCTCGACCGGCAGGGCCCGGCGATCGAGGCATGGCTGCTGCCGCCGCGGGACGCGCCGGCCGCCGCCCGGGACCGCGTGCTCTATGTGTTCGAGCGGCTGGAGGAGTACGCGGCCTCGCCCGGCTACTGCGGTTGCCCCTTCCTGTCGGCGCAGATCGAGTTGAAGGATCCGGGCCACCCGGCGAGTGTCGTCGCGGGGCGGCGCAAGCAGGCGGTGACCGACTTCTTCCGCGCCGAGGCCGAGCGCGGCGGCGCGGCCGACCCCGGGCTGCTCGCCCGCCAGTTGACGCTGGTCTTCGACGGCGCGAGCGCCCGCGCCGGGGTCGGGGCGGAGATCCTCGACGGCCTCACCCTGGTCACCGCGGCGGCCCTGCTGGACGCCGCGGGCCTCACCGAAGGCGGGTGAACCGGCCGCGGGAGGCGGTCAGTCGGGCGGGCGGAACCGGCGCAGCACCGAGGGCCGCGCGGCCTTCACCCCGAAGTAGTCACCGCCCTTGCGGCGGGAGTTGTCGCTGCCCCAGGCCCGGCGGCGTTGCAGCAGCGGTGCCTTGACCAGCCGGGGGATGTGCTTGGCGCAGTGGATGTACGCCTCCGTCACCTCGGCCTCCACCCACACCACCGGACGGCGCCCGCGCGCGTCGTCCACCGGCAGCCCGCGGTGCCGCTCGCGCATCTCGCCGTCCGGCACCAGCCGTGCGCGGCCGTTGACGTGCAGGCCGATCCGGTCGCGGGTGAAGTCGACCATCAGGATGCCGATGTGCGGGTTCTCCCGGAGGTTGCCCACCGAAGCCAGCACCCCGTTGCCCCGGTACTCCGGGTAGCAGAGCGTCTTCTCGTCGAGCACGTGCAGGATGCCGCTGGGCCCCGCCCTGAAACTGCTGTCGCACTCGCCGCGGGAGTCCGCCGTGGCGATGAAGAACCACTCCTGACGGGCGGTGAACTCCCGCATTCGCGCGTTGAGATGGTCCAGCACCTGGTCGGCGTAGAACCGGTCCGCGCGCTCCGTCGTACCCCACTCGCGCTGTAACTGGTGCTCCCCGGCGCTGCCGGGGCGCGGTGGTATCTCTCCGGACCTGAAACCGCTGAACATCAGCCGCCTCCCTACCGTCCGAAACCTTCCGATCCTGTGTGTAGCCGGATGGCCTCTTACGGTAGCGGGATCGCGGCATTTGCCTAGTGCGCGTGCAAATTTCGTCCACCGACCGGAGCGGCATGGTATGGGTGCACGCTCCACATACGTCCTGCCGATGTGGTGCCTGAGCAGCGCCGCCGTCCACGATGCGGTCAGGTGTTTGACCAGGTTCGCCCGCGCCGGTTACGTTGCGCGGCATGCAGCGATCCGCACACCTGACGACGCGAGGTCACGTCGACCTCAAGCGTGTGTGCTCCGCCGCGTGTAGCCAGGCCTGAGCGTACGGGCTCTCCGCAGCCGTACCGCTCCGCACCCGAGCGTCAACCGGGGCCCCCGCTCCACCGGTTCCGTACCGGTGTGCCGCGTGTGCGTGCCCCGCCACCCCTCAGGACCTGGAAGGCTCCCCATGGAACTCCTGCCGCCGCATGTCCGCCGTGCCGATCTCCCGCAGGCCAGAACCCCGCGCCGGGCGTTCGGAACCGGAGCCGGGGTCGTGCTCAGCGCGATCCTCGACCACGGCCCCGTCGCCCGCAGCACCGTCGCGCGGCTGACCGGGCTTTCGCCCGCCGCGGTGAGCGGGTACTGCGCGCAGTTCCTGGCCCGTGGGCTGATCCGGGAGAGCGCGGAGACCGCCGGACCGCGCGGACTCGGGCGCCCGCACAAGCCCGTGGAGATCGACACCGACCGCTACCTGGTGGCCGGCGCGCATGTCGCGGTCGCCCACTCCACGGTGTCCCTGATGGACCTGCGCGGCCGGATCGTCGCCGAGGACCGGCAGCCGCACGAGGACACCGCGCCGCACGCGGTACTCGGTTCGCTGGCCGCGCGGTTGCCACGGATGGTCGCCGAACGGGCGGCCGGCCGTACGGTGCTGGCGTTCGGCCTGGCGACCGGCCAGTGGGTGGATCCCGGCAGCGGGGTCGTCGTCGACCACCCCCGGCTCGGCTGGCGCGACGTCCCCGCCCGCGAACTGCTCACCGCCGCCACCGGACTTCCGGTCCACGTCGACAGCCACTCCCGGGCGCTGGCCCGCGCGGAACAGCTCTTCGGCGACGCCGGGAGCCGCGGCGACAGTACGGTCCTGCTCTTCGTCGGCGCGGTGGTCGACGCGGCCTTCGTCAGCGCGGGCGCGGTGCACCGCGGACCGCGGTCGGGCGCGGGCAGCGTCGCCCATCTGCCCCTCGGACCGCACGGACCGCTGGACGCCCGGCTCGGGCAGGACCCGGACGGGTTCGAGGGGCCGCCGGTGGGCGCCCCGGCGGCGGACGCCTGCTCCTGCGGCACGACCGGCTGCCTCCAGTCGGAGGTCTCCGAGGCCGCGATGGTGCTGCGGGCACGCCAACTGGGCGTGCGGGTGGATGATTTCGTCGACCTGCTGGACCTGGCACTGGCCGGGGACGACCGGGCGGTGGGGCTCTTCCGCCGCAGGGCCCGGCTGGTGGGCCGGGCGACCGCCCTGCTGCTCGACGTGTTCGACCCCGATGTGCTGGTGGTCGTCGAGCCGGGAGCGGCACGGCTGCCGGAGTGCCTGGCGGACATGCGCGCGGAGGTGGCCGTGCGTTCCTGGGTCTGCGACGACCCCGAACGGACCGTCGTCACCAGCAGCTTCACCGGTTCCGTACTGCCCACCGCGGGCGGCGCGGTGGCACTCGGCGCGCTCTACGCGGACCCGCTCGGGCCCTGGCCCGCACTTCCCGCCGTGTCCTGAGAACCCCGGCTGAACAGCCGACTTAATTCAAAACGTTGCATTGTTGACCCCGACACGACCCGAACGGGACCATGGATTCATGACCAGGCAGCAGCGGATTTCCCAGGACGTGCCGTATCCGGCACGCCGCATCCGCATGGCCGCGCCGGAGCGCATTTCCGCCCGGCGCCGGTGTTGTCGCGCCGGGCGCCCCGGCGGATCCTGTCAGACCCCGCGCTGACGTGCGGACTTCCGTCACCCGGTAAGAACCGGCTTTCGCTGCCCGCGCCTCACGGGCGGCCGATTTCTGTGCCGTCCCGTCATGCCGCGCTCACCCCCCATGCCTTTGCGCGTACTCGCACCCCCTTTTCTCCCTCTTCTCCTGGAGGATTCGTTGACTGTCACCGTGACTTCGCCGCCCGCGACGGGTATCGCCCCGGAGCGCTTCAAGCAGGTATTCCGCAACCACCCGTCCGGGGTGGTCGTCGTCACCGTCGACGGCGGCGACGGGCCCGCCGGATTCACCGCGACCTCGCTCACCTCGCTGTCGCTCAGCCCGCCCCTGGTGTCCTTCGGCATCTCCCTCACCGCCTCCTCCTGGCCGCACGTGGAGCGGGCGGACACCGCGGTGGTCAACTTCCTCGGCGCCGACCAGGAGGACCTGGCCCGGCGCTTCGCCACCAGCGGTATCGACCGCTTCGCCGAGCCCACCCGCTGGCGTCGGCTGCCGCAGGGACAGCCCGTACTCGACGGTGTGGCGGGGTGGCTGCGGCTGCGGATCGAGCAGATCGTCCCGGCCGGGGACCACCGGATCGTGGTGGCCCGGGCCGAGGAGTCCTGGCTCGACGACGGTCGCGGCCCGCTGCTCTTCCACGACGGCACCTACCACTCCATCTGAGGAGAAGAAGCCCCCATGACCCGCAGGACCGACCGCAAGCCGCTGCACCTGAACGCGTTCCTGATGTCCGTCGGGCACCACGAGGCCGCCTGGCGGCTGCCCGAGAGCCCCGCGTCCGGCGGCACCGACCTCGAGCACTACGCGAATCTGGCCCGGATCGCCGAACGTGGCAAGCTGGACTCGCTGTTCCTGGCCGACAGCCCGGTCCTGATGGGCGATCCGGGACGGCGGCCCGGCAGCAAGCTGGAGCCGACCGTACTGCTGACCGCGCTGGCCGCCGTCACCAGCCGGATCGGCCTCATCGCCACCGCCTCGACCAGCTACAACGAGCCGTACAACCTGGCCCGCAGGTTCGCCTCGCTGGACCATGTCTCCGGCGGCCGGGCGGGCTGGAACATCGTCACCACCGCGGGCGCCGACGCGGCACGCAACTTCGGCCTCGACGACACCCCGCTGCACCACGAACGCTATCTGCGAGCGGCCGAGTTCATGGACGTCGCCACCAAGCTCTGGGACAGCTGGGCCGACGACGC
This sequence comes from Streptomyces sp. NPDC051976, assembly GCF_040680795.1. Taxonomy (NCBI): domain Bacteria; kingdom Bacillati; phylum Actinomycetota; class Actinomycetes; order Kitasatosporales; family Streptomycetaceae; genus Streptomyces; species Streptomyces sp. NPDC051976. The sequence continues at coordinate 132,339 of NZ_JBFAXL010000024.1, read as the reverse complement.
GGTGGTGGCCGACAAGGAACGCGGCGTGCACGCGCTGGCCGACCGGGTGCGCGGGATCCACCACCAGGGCACGTACTTCCGCGTCGACGGGCCGCTGAACGTGCGGCGGTCGCCGCAGGGCTACCCGCTGCTGGTGCAGGCCGGATCGAGCGAGGACGGCAAGGACTTCGCTGCCCGCCACGCCGAGGCGGTCTTCACCGCGCAGCAGACCCTGGAAGAGGGCATCGCCTTCTACAAGGACGTCAAGCAGCGCGCGATCGGCTTCGGCCGCGACCCCGAGGGGATCAAGATCCTGCCCGGCATCGTGCCGGTCATCGGCGACACCGAGGCCCAGGCGCGTGAACTCGACGACGAACTGGACCGGTTGATCGTCCCCGAGTACGCCAAACGCCAGCTCGCCAAGACGCTGCGGATCGCCCCCGACGACCTCGACCTCGACAGGGAACTGCCGGACGACATCCCCACCGAGGACGAGATCGAGGGTGCCAAGAGCCGCTTCACCCTCATCGTGGAACTGGCCAGGCGCGAGAAGTTGACGGTGCGCCAGCTCATCGGCCGGCTCGGCGGCGGCCGCGGCCACCGTACGTTCGCCGGTACCGCGGAGCAGGTGGCCGACACCATCGAGCACTGGTACGACCGGGGCGCCGCGGACGGCTTCAACATCATGCCCGCCGTACTGCCGTCGGGACTGGAGCTGTTCGTCGACCGGGTGGTGCCGATCCTCCAGGAACGCGGCCTGTTCCGCACCGAGTACACCGGCACGACACTGCGCGAGCACTACGGCCTGCCGCGCCCCGCCAACCGGCTCTTCGACACCGCCGACACGACAACCGACCGACTCGTCAAGGAGATCGCACGATGACGGAGTACCGGACCTTCGGACGTACGGGCGTCAAGGTCAGCCCGCTGTGTCTGGGCGCCATGATGTTCGGCGCCCGGGGCAATCAGGACCACCAGGAGAGCGTCCGGATCATCCACCACGCCCTGGACTCGGGCATCAACTTCGTCGACACCGCCGATGTCTACTCGGCGGGGGAGTCCGAGACGATCGTCGGCAAGGCACTGGCGGGCGGGCGCCGTGACCACGTGGTGCTGGCCACCAAGTTCCACGGCAGCCTCGGCGACGACCCCAACGAGCAGGGGAACTCCCGCCGTTGGATCATCCGCGAGGTGGAGAACAGCCTGCGCAGGCTGGGCACCGACTGGATCGACCTCTACCAGGTGCACCGGCCGGAACCCGGCACCGACTTCGACGAGACGCTCGGCGCGCTGTCCGACCTCGTCCACCAGGGCAAGATCCGCTACATCGGCACCTCCACCTTCGAACCCTCGGCGATCGTGGAGGGCCAGTGGATCGCCGAGCGCCGCGGCCGCGAACGCGTGGTCGCCGAACAGCCCCCGTACTCGCTGCTAGCCCGCGGTATCGAGCGGGAGGTGCTGCCGGTCACCCAGCGGTACGGTCTGGCGGTGCTGTCCTGGAGCCCGCTGGCGGGCGGCTGGCTGTCCGGTCGCTACCGCAAGGGTGCCGAGCAGCCCGCCTCCAGCCGCGCGGAGAACCAGACCGCCCGCTTCGACATCGCCTCACCCGAGAACGCGGCCAAGCTCGACGCGGCGGAGGCACTGGCCCAGCTCGCCGAGGAGGCCGGACTGACCCTGGTCCAGCTCGCCCTGGCCTTCGTCCTGCGGCACCCGGGGGTGACCTCCGCCATCATCGGTCCGCGCACCTTCGAGCAGCTCGACAGCCAACTCGGCGCCGACCGGATCACGTTGAGCCAGGACGTGCTCGACCGGATCGACAAGATCGTGCCGCCCGGCACCAACCTGAGCGACAGCGACGCCGGTTACACCCCGCCCGCGATACGCGACGCGGCACTGCGCCGGCGCCCGGTGTCCTGAGCCGCGGCCCGCACCGGTCCGGCGTTGCCGGTGCGGGCTCGCCGTGTGACGCCGCCGCTACCGCGGCAGGTCCACCTGCGGGAACTCGATCACGATCTTGCCGCGGGTGTGGCCCTCCTCGACCGCCCGGAGGGCCAGGTCGGCCTGCGCGAAGGGAAAGGTCCGGGTGACGAAGGGGTTGAGCGAGCCGTCGGCGACCAGGGCCGCCACCGCGTCCAGGACCTCGGCGTTCCGCCTGCGGTGGATCGGGGCGCCGCCCAGTTCGGCGACGAGCTGCCGGTCGGCGCCGCTGACCAGCCGCGCGCGGTCCGTCAGCAGTCCGGCAAGCGCCCGCAGCGACTCCCCGCCGACCAGGTCGAGCACGGCGTCGACGCCACCGGGACCGGCCGCGGCCCGCACCCGGTCGGCGACCCCGTCGCCCGGTGCGACATACGTGACCCCCAGGAACTCGGCGAAGTCCTTCTTCGCGGCGCTCGCCGTGCCGAGCACCGTCAGACCGTCGTGCCGGGCGATCTGGGCGGCGGCGACACCGACCCCGCCGCCGACGCCGTTGACCAGCAGCGTCGCCCCGGCGGGCAGCCCGAACTGGTGGATCGCGTCGTACGCGGTCGCCGCGGCGACCGGCAGCGTGGCGGCGTCGGCCCAGGACAGCGCGTCGGGCTTGTGCGCGGTGGCGTCCGCGGGAAGCAGGGTGAACTCGGTGTAGGCCCCGGTGAGCGGGTGGCCGAACACCGCGTCGCCGACCGCGAATTCGGTGACGTCCGCGCCCACCTCCTCGACCACGCCCGCGACTTCCCTGCCGAAGACCGAGGGGAGCGGGGTGACGGGCGCGCCGATCGAGCGGTGGCCCGTACGCTGCTTCCAGTCCGCCGGGTTCACGCCCGCCGCCCGCACCGCGACCAGCAGCTGGCCGGGACCCGGTACCGGGCGCGGGAGTTCGGCGAAGGCTTCCGTCTCGGGACCGCCGAAAGCGGTGAACAGATAGGCCCTGGGCATCGTCACGTCCCTACTCGTCGTCGGCCTGCGTGGTCTGCGTGGTGATGTGCGGCTGCGGCTGTGCGGCGTCGGCCGGGACGCGCAGGCCGCGGAAGAAGGTGGTGCGCCGCAGGGTGAAGCCGATCGCCTCGTAGAGCCGGATGGCGTTGGTGTTGGAGGCCGCCGCGTGCAGGAACGGCGTCTCGCCGCGGGCGATGATGCCGTCGGCGGTGTGCAGGACCAGGCGCCCCCCGAGGCCCTGCCCGCGGTGGTCCGCGTCGGTGCAGACGGCGCTGATCTCGGTCCAGCCGTCCAGCTTCAGCCGCTCACCGGCCATCGCCACCAGCCGCCCGCCGCGGCGGATGCCGTAGTAGGCGCCCAGCTCGATGGTCCGTACGGCGAAGGGGCCCGGCTTGGTCCGCTCGACGAGATCGAGCATCTCGGGCACGTCCGCCGCCGTCAGCCGTACCGCCTCGGGCTCCGGCCGCGCCCGCAGCCCGGGTCCGGCCACGAGCTGTACGCCCTCGGCCGACCAGTTCTCCTCCCACCCGTCGGGTGCCTCGCGCACCCCGGCCAGCGCCACGTCCGCGCCCGGCCCCATCAGCGCGGCCAGGTCGGCCCAGCCGCGGGGGTCCGCGGGATCGGCGAGCGCCACGAACGGCGAGACGTCCGCCGGATAGCGCGCCGCGCCGCCCAGGACCTCGGCCAGATGGCGGTGCGGCCCGGTCAGCGCGGCCCAGGACGGGTTGTCCAGGCCGTGCGGCCCGGTCGCCGCGGCCGCTGCCGCTGTCGAGGGGCGGCCGCCGCAGGGCTGCTGCGGGGATTCCAGGCTGGTCGACATGTGTCCGTGACGCTCCGTTCCGCTGCGGTGCCGCGCGCTCCGACGGCGCCACCGAACGGCTCCGCCCCCCGAATTTTGCCAGCCGGAAGATCCGTACCACGAATGCGTTTACCGGCCGGGCCGCCCGGCGGGGGTCAGCCCGCGCGGCGTTTGGCGGCCGCCTTCTTCGCGGTCGTCTTCTTGGCGGCGGTTTTCGTGGCCGTCTTGGCGGCGGACTTCGGCGTACCCTTCGCCGCGGTCTTTTTGGCGGTGGTCTTCCTGGCCCCCGATGCGGACTCCTTCGCACCGGCGGTCTTCTTGGCCGCGGTCTTGGCGGCCGTCTTCTTCGCCGCCGTCCTGCGCGGCGCCTTCAGCTCGGTGACCGTGGCGTCGCCGGAGGAGGCGGCGGATCCGGAACCCCGGTCGCCCTGGGCCTGCTCCACCGAGGCACGCAGGGCGGACATCAGGTCGACGACCTTGGCGCCGCCCTCACTCGCGGCGGGCAGCTCCGTGCCCTCCATCTTGGCGGTGACCAGCGCTTCCACGGCCTCGGCGTACTCGTCGTGGTACGCGGACAGATCCGCCTCGCCGAGGGCGGAGATCAGGGTGTCGGCGAGCTGGAGTTCGGAGTCGCTGATGCTCACGCGCCCCTTGGGGGCCGCCTCGGCGGGGGAGTTGAGCTCGTCCGGCCAGCGCAGTGTCTGCAGCATCAGCACGTCGTCGCGGGCCCGGACCAGTGCCAGGTGCTCCGAGTTGCGCATCGCGAACTTGCCGACCGCCGCCTTGCCGGCGCGGGCCAGCGCCTCCCGCATCAGGACGTACGGCTTGTTGGCCGCCGGGGTCGCGGGGGCGAGGAAGTACGGCGTGTCGAGCTGCATCGAGTCGATCGCCGCGGCGTCGAGGAACCCGCTGACCTCGATGGTCTTCGCGGTGGGCAGCGGCAGCGCCTTCAGGTCCTCGTCGGTGACCTCGACGAGCTGCTCGTCCGGCGTCTCGTAGGCGCGGCTGATCTCCGCGGCGGTCAGCACTTCCTCGTCCAGTTCGCAGGTCTTCTGGTAGCGGACGCGCCCCTGGTCGGCCAGATGCACCTGGCGGAAGCTGATCTTGTGGCTGGAGACCGCGGAGCCGAGCTTCACGGGTATGGAGACCAGACCGAAGGCGAGGTTGCCCGTCCAGACGCTGCGCATCGCATGTCCTTTTTGTCAGGCTATGGGAATCTTTATGGTATGCCGATCACCGAGGTCGAGGGCCGCCAGCTCAAGGTCAGCCACCTCGACCGTGTGCTCTGGCCGGGCACCGGCACCACCAAGGCCGAGCTGCTGCACTACTACGCGAGTGTCGCCACCGCCCTGCTGCCGCATGCCGAGGGGCGCCCGGCGAGCTTCGTGCGCACCCCCGACGGCGTCGAGGGTCAGCGGTTCTTCCAGAAACGGCCTCCGGCGGGTACGCCCGAGTGGGTGACGGTGACCGAGACGGTCAGGCACAGCGGCGAGGTGATGGACCAGGTCCAGGTCAACGACCTGCCCACCCTGATGTGGGCGGGCAACTTCGCCTGCGTCGAGATCCACACCCCGCAGTGGCGCGCCGCCGCGCCGGGGGTCGCCGACCGGCTGGTGCTCGACCTCGACCCCGGTGAGGGGTGCACGGTGATCGACTGCTGCCGGGTCGCGCTGCTGCTGCGGCAGCGGCTGGCGGAGGACTCCGTCGAGTCCTGGGTGAAGACCAGCGGGTCCAAGGGCCTGCACCTGCTGGCGCCGCTGCGGGGCGCGACCCCGGAGTCGGCCAGCTCGTACGCCAAGGTGGTGGCGCGTGAGCTGGAGGACGCCCATCCCGACCAGGTGGTCTCCCGGATGGCCAAGGCCGCCCGCGCCGGGCGGGTCTTCATCGACTGGTCGCAGAACAACGGGAGCAAGACGACGGCCGCCCCGTACACCGTCCGCGCCCGGCCGACGCCGACCGTCTCGGCGCCCGTGTCCTGGGACGAGGTCGGCGCGGCGCTCGCCCCCGAGCACCTCAGCTTCACCATCGAGGACATGCCCGGGCGGCTCGCGGACGACGGCGACCTGCTGGCCGGGCTGCTGGACCCGGACCGGGCGGGGGAACTGCCGCGGTGACCGGCGACCCGCTGCCGTACCCGGTACAGGTCATGCTGGCCCGCCGGGTCGAGGAGCTGCCGGCCGCCGACGCGCTGCCCGGCGGCTGCGCCTGGGAGCCGAAGCTCGACGGGCACCGGCTGGTCGTCCTCACCTCGCCGGTACGGCTGCAGACGCGCTCGGGGCGCGACGTCACCGAGCGGTTCCCCGAGATCGCCGAGGCGGCGGGGGCGCTGCCGCCGGGCACCGTGCTCGACGGTGAACTCGTGGTCTGGCTCGACGGGAAGGTCGACTTCCAGGCGCTGCAGACCCGCGCGAACAGCCCCCGGCGGCGCACCCCGCCCGCCAACTACGCGGCCTTCGACGTCCTCGCCCTCGACGGCGCCGACTGGCGTCCGCGGCCGTACGGGGAGCGGCGGCCGGGCCTGGAAGCGCTCCTCGGCCCCCTCGGCCCGCCCCTGCAGGCCGTACCGATGACCCTCGACCGGGAGACCGCCCGGCAGTGGTACGACCTGCGGGCGGGCGGGGTCGAGGGTCTGGTCGCCAAGGGCCTGGCGCAGCCGTACCGGCCGGGGCGGCGCGGCTGGCTGAAGATCCGTCACATGGAGCTGCAGGACGCGATGGTCGTCGGCGTCACCGGGCCGGTCGCCCGTCCGACCGCCGCCGTGGTCGACTTCGGCGACGGCCCGGTCCTCTCCGCCCGCCTCGCGCCCCTCCTTCGTCGCCAACTCGGCGAGGCCGCCACCACCGGCCGCGCCTCGGTCGACGACGTCGACTACCGCCCGCTGGTCGCGCCCTTGCCCGCCGAGGTCCGCCACGGCGACACCCGCCACACGACCGCCGCCGTCATCCGCCTCCGCGAGGACCTCGCGCTTTAGCGCCTCCGGGCCGGTGGTCCGAAACCACGCGTCTGCCCCATTGCGGCCGGTGGTGACGTGCAGGACGTCGACGGCTGGTCGCGCAGTTCCTCGCGCCCCTTTGGGGCACGGCCCGGAGGTCCAGGTGCTTGATTCCGGGCCGGTGGTCGGGAGACAACCGATCTGCCCCTCTGGAGCCGGTGGTGACGTGCAGCCAGTCGAGGGCTGGTCGCGCAGTTCCTCGCGCCCCTTCGGGGCTCGTCCGTGGGCGGGGAGGACTGGGTGTTTGAGGGGCGCGGGGAACTGCGCGCTCGGCCCCCTCCGGGCCGGTGGTGACGTGCGGCCCGGAGGGGTTCAGCTCTGGGAACCTGCGAGGTGCTCGGAGAGCTCCTTCTCGTCCTCGTCGGAGAGGGAGGTCTTGAGGATGGTGCCGCCGTAGGGGGCCATGGCGACGGCGAACTTGTCCTCGGTGATCTTGGCGGCCATGATCACGACGGCGGCGGTGCCGGGCTTGAGCATTTCCTGGACCTGGGAGCGGAACTGGTCGTTGATGCCGGACTTGCCGAGCTTGCCGAAGAGGCCGCCCATCGCGGCGCCCGCGAGGAGGCCGAGGCCGGGGACGAGGAAGAGGATGCCGAAGACCATGCCCCAGAGGGCGCCCGAGGCGGCCGAGACGCCGACGATCTTGCTCGGCGTGTCGACATGGGTCTTGCCCTCGTCGTCCACCGAGACGACGGCGAGGCCGGACAGGTTGACCACGAAGTCCTTCTGCAGGTCCTGCACGGCCACGTACGCGGTGTTGGCGGTCGCCGGGTTGTCGTAGCCGATCACGATGAGTTCGGACATGAGGGCCTCCTGGGAATGGCAGATGTACCAGAATGCACCTTATGTCGGAATCTAGGGTGAGGCAGAAGTTGGGCCGCCGTCAGGGCTGAGGGGTGCCGTACCAGCGCCAGCTGGTGACCCGCGGGTGATCGGGCAGATCGGCCCGGCCGGTGGCCCACAGCAGGGTGGACCAGGGGTCGGGGGAGACCGGGATGTGCGGGAACAGCCGGGCCAGCACCCGGGCGCACAGGTCCGCGGGCGGCGACCACACGAGGTCGAGGCCGGCGGCCAGGTCGTGGGTGTGCACCAGGGTCTCCACGATGCCCATCGCGGCGAATCCCTCCGGGTCGGAGACCCCGAAGCCGTGGTAGGCGCGGACGTGCGGCGGCGTGGTGCGCACCATGGCGACCAGCAGCGCGCCGCTCGCCTCCAGCACCTGCAGCAGTCCCTCGCTGCCCGCCGAGCGGTCGGCGTGGATCGCGTTCGCGGGCCCGCCGGGCCTACGGCTCTCCCAGTGGAACGGCACGTCGCCGGCGAGCGGCGGGGTGCGGGGGCCCATCTGGGCGGCGTACGCGAACAGGTCGTCGCTCAGGTGCTCGACGGTCTCCCAGCAGTCCCACTCCAGCGAGCCCGCCTTGCCCTCCCACGCCGAGGCGGGCGCCTTGCGGAGCAGGTCGACGGCGAGCCGGACGGCCTCGTCGAGATCGTCGGCGGTGACCGGGGCAGGCTTGTGCGCGGCGGTGTCAGACATGGCAGGAACCGTAGCGTGGTTCGCCGTGCCGCTCAGGTGCATTTCGGGCCCGCCGCGCCCGCGGTCTGCCGCGAGAGGTCGAGCGCCAGGGTGAGGCCCTTGGTGTCGGGGCGGGCCGACACCAGCCGGACGCCGTCGGGCAGGTCGGGCAGCTCCACGGTGTGCGGGGTGAGCTGCCGGGCGAGGTTGCCCGCGCCGGGCAGGGTGCTCAGCCGGGCGACGGCGATGTCCTGGCCGAGCACGGTGATGCTGCTCGGCGTCACCGTGAGGCTGTCCGCGCCGGTGCTCAGCCGGGTGTGCACCGTCACCGGGATGCCCAGCGTGCCGACCTTCCCGGTGAGGGTGAGCCCGCTGCCGTCGCCGCCGACCGTCATGCCCTTGGCCGCGGTCTGCGCGCCCGCCAGCCGCTCCTGGAGCTGGTCGTACCCGATGGTGGCGGTGGCCGTGCCGCCGCTGATGGTGCCGTCCGTGGAGAGGTCGTGCAGATCGGCGGCGATGTCCATGTCGGTGCCGTAGCGCCGGACGTGGCCGGCGTCGATGTGCACGCTGCCGAGGTTGCCGGTGACCACCCGCAGCCCGGCGAGGGTGCCGGTGAGTTCGGCCGAGACCGGACCCGAGGTCTCCAGACGGCAGGCGGCCGCCTTGACGACTCGCTGCTGGGCGGTGTGTTCGACCCCGAGGTCGACGAGCGCCGCCACGGCGAGGACGGAGGTGGTCACGACGGCCGTGACGAGCAGGGGAGTGCGGCGCAGTCTCACGATGTGCTGGTTCCGATCCGGGCCAGGAAGTCGAAGGCGAGGGGGAGCAGGCGTACGTCCGCGGTGACGGCGGTGCCCGCGGCGCGGCGGCCGCGCTGGGTGCGCAGCACCGCCCGGGCGGCCGACAGCGCGGCGCAGGCGATGACGGCCGCGTGCAGGTCGGCGTCCGGTTCCGTGGCGGGCAGCCGTCTGCGTACCAGCAGCGTGAGCCGCTCCTCGAAGTCGGTGAACGCCTGGACGACCCGGGCGGTGACCAGCCCCTCGGTGCCCTCCAGAGGATGGGTCAGGGCGCTCAGGCTGGAGCTGGTGAACGGTTCGGCGGCGGCCAGCAGCGCTTCGCAGACCGCCCGCATCGGTTCCTCGTCCGCGGGCCGCCGCGCGAGTGCTTCCTCTATGAAGGTGAACAACTCGACGGTGTCCGGCAGCAGCAGCGCCTCTTTGCTGTCGAAGTACCGGAAGAACGTCCGCTCCGAGACGTTCGCGCAGGCGGCGATGTCGGCGATGGTCGTCCCGGCGAAGCCGTTGGCCGCGAACAGCCGGGCACCGCACTCCCTCAGGGTGCGGCGGGTCTGCTCCTTCTTGCGTGCGCGCAGACCGGTCTCTTCGGGCTCGGGTGGCATGGCAGCAGCCTAATCAATGTGTCGGGCGTGTCAATTGGCAGTCCTGTCATTTTGGGCTACGGTGCGGAGCGGGATTGGTCGTGTCAGTCCTGACAGTTTCCCCGGAGCCCTGGAGTCGACGTGTCTGCTTCCGCGCCCGCACCCACCCCCACCACCGGCAAACTCGGGCGGCTCGGCGCCTTCTGCGCCCGCCACTCGGTGTGGGTGATCGTCGTCTGGCTGGTCCTGCTGGTGGGCGCGCTCGCCGGACGCCACATCGTGGACCCCACGTTCAGCAACCAGATCACCCTGTCGGGCAGTCAGTCCGCCACGGGCGCCGACCTGCTCACCGCCTCCGACCCGACCGCCGCCGCGCCCAACGGGCTGGTCGTCTTCCACACCGGGTCCGGCACGGTCGCCGACAAGCAGTCGGCGGTCGACTCGACCCTGACCGACCTCAAGGGGCTGCCGCACGTCACCGCCGTGTCCACCCCTGTGACGTCCTCGAACGGCCAGACGGCCTACACCACCGTCTCGTTCGACGTACAGCTCAAGACCCTCGGCAACGACTACACCGACCAGCTCGACAAGGCGACCGCTCCCGCCCGCTCCGCCGGTCTCGGTGTGGCCTACGGCGGCACCTTCGACCAGATCACCACACCCAAGGCGAACGACCTCGCGAGCGAACTCGTCGGCGTCGGCGTCGCGCTGGTGATCCTGCTCCTGGTCTTCGGCAGCGTGCTGGCCGCCGTGATGCCGCTGGTCTGCGCGCTGGTCAGCGTCGGGGTGGGCATCGGTGTGGTCGGCATCGTGGCGGGCACGCTGACGTTCGCCACCGCGGCGCCGACCCTGTCCACCATGCTCGGACTCGGCGTCGGCATCGACTACGCCCTGTTCCTCACCACCCGCTTCCGCCAGGAACTCATGGACGGCCATCCACCGGTGGAGGCCGTCTCCCGTACCACCGCGAAGAGCGGACACGCCGTGCTGTTCGCGGCCACCACGGTCGCCGTGGCGCTGCTCGGCCTCTACGCCAGCGGGCTGTCCTTCGTCGGCAAGCTCGGCCTGGCCGCGACCATCGCGGTGGTCATCACCGGGACGGCCTCGATCACGCTGGTGCCCGCGGCCCTGGGCCTGGTCGGCAACCACATCGACCGGTACACGGTGCGCCGCCACCCCGTGGCCGAGTCCTCCGGCGACAGCGACGACTGGCACAAGTACGCGGAGCTCATCTCCCGCCACCCCATCACCTTCCTCACCGCGGGTGTCACGCTGCTCGTGGTGTTCGCCATCCCGCTGTTCTCCATGCGCCTGGGTCATGTCGACGACGGCGCGAGCCCACCGGACAACACCAGCCGTATCGCCTTCGACTGGATCTCGCAGGCCCAGGGCCCAGGATTCGGCCCGGGAGCCAACGGCCCCATGACCGTCGTGGTCAACGTCCAGCACGCCAGCGCCTCGACGAGCCAGGTCAGCGACGACGTGACCAAGGGACTCCAGAACACCCCCGACATCGCCCGCTTCACCGCCGTCAAGCCGACCCAGGACGGAAAGCTGCTGCTCTCCACGGTGTATCCGGCCGACGTGCCCCAGGCCGCCTCCACCGGCGGTGTGTTCAACGCGCTGACCGGCCGCACACTCCCCGACGCGCTGAAGGGCACCGGAGCACCCAGCTATGTCACCGGTACCACCGCGAGCCAGTTCGACTTCCGCGACACCATCAAGGACCGGCTGCCGATCATCATCGCCATCGTGCTGGCCGCCGCGTTCCTGCTGCTCATGACGGTCTTCCGCAGCATCGTCATCCCGGTCAAGGCGGTCATCCTCAACCTGCTGACCACCGGGGCGTCGTACGGCATTCTCGTCGCCGTCTTCCAGTGGGGCTGGGGCAGCAGTGTGCTCGGCATCTCGCAGAAGGTGCCGATCGAGTCGTACGTGCCCATGATGATGTTCGCGATCGTCTTCGGCCTGTCCATGGACTACGAGATCTTCCTCATCTCGCGGATCTCCGAGAGCTGGAACAAGACGCAGGACAACACCCGCTCGGTCGGCGCGGGACTGTCCACCACCGGACGGGTCATCTCCAGCGCCGCCTTCATCATGACCGCGGTCTTCCTGTCCTTCACCGCCTCGCCCACGGTCGTGGTGAAGATGCTGGCCCTGGGTCTGGCCGTCAGCGTGGTCCTGGACGCGACCGTCGTACGGCTCCTCCTCGTGCCGTCCACGATGTTCCTCATGGGCAGGGCGAACTGGTGGTTCCCGCGGCGCCTGGACCGCGTGCTGCCGCGCGTCCACATGTAGCGGCACGGCTCAGTCCGCCCGGCCGACACCGACCCGCCGCTGCACCCGCACCAGGTACTCCTTGCGGTGCAGCGGGTTGTGGTCGGTGCGCGGCCGCTCCGGCACCGCCCCGACGACCGGCTCGTAGTGGTCGAACGCGGTCTCCAGGACGCCCTCGCCATGGGTCAGCGTCGGCAGCGACATCTCCAGCTCGTGCACCCGGGCGGCCGGGACGACGCCTTCCAGCACATACGCGCCGCCCTCGGGGCGAGGCGTCCGCGGGATCGCCCGCAGCCTGGCCAGTACGGGCAGCAGCGTGCCGAAGGTGTCGGCCGGGATGTCCAGACGGAAGTGGTGCATCGGCTCGTGCACCACCGTGCCCGCCCGCAGCAGCGCGGTCATCAGCACCAGCGGCGTCAGGTGGCGGAAGTCGCCCGACGTGCTCGACATGGACTTGTCGAACACGGCGTGCGCGTGGCTCTGCCGGGCCCAGTAGCCGGAGTGCGTCAGGGTGACCACGCAGTCGATGACCTGCCAGCCGTGGACGCCCTGCCGCAGCGTCTCGTGCACGGTCTCCTCGACGGCCTTCATGAACGAGTACGGCATGGAGCCGAGTTCGACCTCGCGGCGGAACTCCACCCCCGAGCCGGCCGGCGCCGGTTGGATCCGCAGGCCGACGGTGGCCAGGAACGGGTTGGCGTCCTTGTCGATCACCTCGACGGCCGCCCCGGTACCGACCGGCCGCTCGACGCAGAGGGTGGTCGTCTCGCGGAAGGTGACGTCGACCCCGAACTCGTCGGCCAGCGTGGCCTGGATGACCTCCTTCTGGACCTCGCCGTAGAGCGAGACCGACAGCTCCTGCCGCCGCTCGTCCTGGCGCAGCCCGATCAGCGGGTCCTGCTCGGCCAGTTGGGTCAGCGCCAGATGCAGTGCGCCCCGGTCGTCGGGGCGGCGGGGGACCACCACCGTCTCCAGCGTCGGCGGCGAGAAGTGCTGCCCGCCGGGCCCGTCCGGCCCGTTGGCGCGCGGTGCGCCCAGCGCGTCGCCGACCCGGATGTCGCCGAGACCCCAGAGCATGCCGATCTGCCCGGCGCCGACGGCGGAGGAACGGACGGCGGCGCCGCGGTCGAACACGCTGATGGCGGTGACCTTCCCCTCGGAGACCTCGGAGACCTCGGAGACCTCGGCCGCTTCGCCCTCCTGCGTGCCGCCGTCACCCGTATCGCGGGCGGCGGCCGCTCCGGCGCGGCCGAACCGCAGCCGCTCGCGGGTCCGCACCGCTCCTGAGAACAGTCGCGCGTAGGCGATCTTCTCCCCGGCGGCGCCGCGCTCGATCTTGAAGACGGTGCCGGAGAGCGGCGCCTGCGTGTCGCCCTCCGCCGCGGGCAGCAACTCGGTGATTCCCGCCATCAGTTCCCCGGTGCCCGCGCCGGTGATGGCCGAGCCGAAGTACACCGGATGGACCCGGGCCCGCCGGGTCTGCGCCGCCAGGGACTCCCGCAGCCGCGGGTAGGAGATCCGGGTCTCGTCGGCGACGAACGCCGCGAGCAGCGCGTCGTCGTGCGCGGCGAGCAGATCCACCAGCCGGGAGCCGAAGGCGGGGTCGTCGGCGCCGTAGGGCGTGAACGCCGCGGCAGGGCCGCCCAGTTGGCGCACCGAGCCCATGGCGACCGCGCCCGGTGTCAGCTTCGCCGTGACGGCGGCGAGCACCTCGTCGTCGTGCGCTCCGCGGCGGTCGATCTTGTTGACGAAGACCAGGGTCGGAATGGACAGCCGGCGCAGGGTGCGCATCAGCACGCGGGTCTGCGGCTGCACGCCCTCGACCGCGGAGACCACGAGCACCGCGCCGTCGAGCACGCTCAGCACCCGCTCCACCTCGGCGATGAAGTCCGGGTGGCCGGGGGTGTCGATCAGATTGACCGCGACGTCGCCGACGACGAACGACACGACGGCGGACTTGATGGTGATGCCGCGCTGCCGCTCCAGCGCCAGGGAGTCGGTGCGGGTACTGCCGTCGTCGACGCTGCCGATCTCGTCGATGACTCCCGCGGCGTACAGCAGCCGCTCGGTCAGGCTCGTCTTACCGGCGTCGACATGCGCCAGAATGCCCAGGTTCAACGTACGCAAGAAGCTTCATGTCCTCTAGATCGGTGGAATTTCCCGTCTGGATGGGCACGAAAGCTCCCCGCATAACCGTCTCCTCCGTCGATGTGCCGATTGGCAGTCCGTCGTCAGGAGTACAGCAGCCGGGCGGCACCGCGTTCAACCGGATTTCCCGTCGGAGGCGCCCCGGCGCGGGTCGGCAAACGTGATCTGCCTTACGTGCGAAGGGAGTTGCGGGAGGGTCGAGATCGTACGCATGGGTCAGTACTATGAGGTGAGGGTTCCGGTTGCAATTGCATCCGGAATTGCATCCGCAACTGCGCGTCGTGTTCGCGTGTACGGATCGTGGTGGAGCGGTACCGGCGTGGCCGCGGGTGGTCGGCAAGGCAACTCACACAGGAGTGGTGCTACGTGCAGCAGTTCGACAACGGGATGCAGGCCAGCGCGATTTCCGACGTCACATGGTTCAAGAGCGAGCGCAGCAATCAGAGCGGCAACTGCGTCGAGGTGGCCAAGCTGCCCGACGGGAGCGTCGCTGTGCGTAACTCCCGCGATCCGCACGGTCCCGCACTCGTCTACACACGGGACGAGATCGCGGCCTTCATCGGCGGTGCCAAGGACGGGGACTTCGACGCGCTGACGGCGTGAGGAGCTGGAACACACAGCTCCGGTAGGGGCGCGGTAGCGGGCTCTGCGGTGCAATACTGGCGTGCGTCCAGTTTATCCCGGGAGCCCGCATGTCCGCGCAGCCGCAACTCGTCTCGCCGCTACAACTCATTGAGCGCCGACCGGATATGGGCGCCAAGGCGTTGGGGCGGGTGCTGGGCAACTACCTGCGCGCGCTGCGGGAGGCCGGCGGGATCAGCCCGGCGAAGGCCGGTGAGGTGATCCGTGCGCACGCCTCCAAGATCAGCCGCATGGAGACCGCGCACGTCTCGCTGAAGTTACGTGACGTCGACGACCTGCTGGCGCTGTACGGCGTCGGTGAGCAGGAACGGGCGGAGATAGCCTTCCTGGTGCAGCGCTCGGCCAGGCCCGAGTGGTGGCAGCCGTACGGCGAGGTCGTGCCCGACTGGCTGCAGCAGCTGATCGGCCTGGAGCGCGACGCCCATGTGATCCGCACCTATGAGACGCAGTTCGTGCCCGGACTGCTCCAGACCCCGTCGTACGCCCAGGCCGTGGTCTACAGCGGCCACCGGCTGGCCTCCCCGCAGGAGGTCGAACGCCGGGTGGAGCTGCGCCTGGAGCGGCAGCGGCGGATGGCGGAACCGGGCGCCCCGGTGCTGTGGGCGCTGATCGACGAAGGTGTGCTGCACCGGCCGGTGGGCGGCGCCGCGGTGATGCGCGAGCAGCTCGAATACCTGCTCATGGTGCTGCGCCAGCCCGGAGTGCGGCTGCAGATCGCCTCGTACGACGCGAGCGCCGCGGCGACCCCTGGTGCCCCGGTCACCTATCTCCGGTTCGCCCAGGGCTTTCTGCCCGACGTGGTCTACCTGGAGCACATGACGAGCGCCGTCTACCTCGACCGGCTCGAGGATCTGGACAAGTACCGTGCGGCGCTGGACGAACTCAGCGCGCTGGCGGCGACACCGGCCGCGAGCCGCGTCATCCTCGAAGAGGCCCTGCGCCGGTACCGGTAGCGCGCCTGCCGCCGGTACCGACGCCGGAGGCGTTCCGCTCACCGCGGTCCGCCGAAGGCCGTCGCCGTGCGGCTACGCGAGCCGGGCCACGCCGCCGAACTCGATCCACTCCTGGGTGGGCTGCACGGGCGCCAGTTCGTTGTCCGGGCGCCAGGTGGAGACCTCCACCAGACCCGGCTCCAGGATCTCCATCCCGTCGAGGAAGCGCGCGACATCGCTCTGCTGCCGCACCTCGCCCCACTGGCCGCCGGTGGCCTGGTCCATGAAGTCGGTGACGAAGCGCCGGGTCTCCGCGTCCTCGCTGACGAGCTGACAGACCACCAGGAAGCTTCCCGGCGCCAGCTTCTCGGCCACCCGGCGGACCACACCGGCCGGGTCGTCCTTGTCGCGGATGCAGTGCAGCACCGAGACGAACAGCGCCGCGACCGGCTCGTCGCGGTTTATCAGCCGGTGCACCTCGGGGCTGTCCCAGATGCTCTCGGTGTCGCGGAAGTCCGCCTGGATCACCGCGGTGTTCTCGTTCTGCTCCAGCAGCGCCCGCCCGTGGGCCAGCACTATGGGGTCGTTGTCGACGTACACCACACGGGAGTCGGGGTCGACGCGCTGGGCGACCTCGTGCACGTTGTCCTGGGTCGGCAGACCGGAGCCGTGGTCGACGAACTGCCGGATGCCGTACTCCTCGGCGAGCCTGCGCACCACCCGGCGCAGGAACTGACGGTTGTTCAGGGCGAGGACCTTGGTGCTCGGGACCTGTTGCAGTAACTGCTCCGTGGCCTCGCGATCGGCGGGGTAGTTGTCCTTGCCGTCCAGGAGGAAGTCGTACATGCGGGCCACGCTGGGCACCGTCACGTCGATCTTGTCGGAAAGGGGCGTGTCCGGCTGGTCCATCGGGTCCTCACGGTGTTCGTCGATCGCAGATCCGGCGGTTGTGACGCCGCTCATCCTAGGGAGCCGTGATCGCCCGGTCGAGACCGCGCGGGCGACCAGAACGCCGCACGCACCGGGTAAACCTCGTGCCGGGTAAAGGAGTTGGGGCAGGGCTCAGCGTACGAACCTGGCCGCGGGCCCCAGCCGGACCGCGACCTCCCGCGGGGTCAGCACGGTGTGGTCCTCGGGGCACTCCACCACGGCCCGCACCTCGGCGCCGCACTCCGCGTGCCGGACCTCCAGCAGCGGCCCCTCCGGGTCGGCGGCGTACTTGTCGCCCCACTGCATCAGCGCGACCATCACCGGCCACAGATCCCAGCCCTTCTCGGTGAGCCGGTACTCCGAGCGGGTGCGGGAACCCGGCTCCCGGTACGCCCGGGTCTCCAGGACCCCGGCCGCCACCAGCTTGCGCAGCCGGTCGGCCAGCACCGCGGCGGACAGCCCGACGTGCCGCTGGAACGCGTCGAAGCGGCGCACGCCGTTCATCGCGTCCCGCAGGATCTGCATCGACCACCGGTCGCCGACCAGGTCGAGCGTCCGCCGCACCGAGCAGTTCTCGGTGTCCACATCAAGCCACTGCGTCTTCACGGTCTCCACGGCACCAGCCTAGCGAGCTGGCTTCACGGTTGACAGCCAGCTGTCGCACCCCCTAGCTTCGGCAGGAGAAGCCAGCAGCGGACGGCCGAGGGCCGTCATGATGATCGGGGAGCGGAAATGGGCAGGTCACGGACCTACTCGTGGGAAGATCCTGCGGTGCTCGCGGAGGCGGCGCAGTCGATGTCCGGGATCGACTTCCTGCGCGCCTTCCGCGACGGACGGCTGCCCGGGCCGCCGGTCGGCGCGGCGATGGAGACCGTGCTGGAAGAGGTCGAGCCGGGCCACGCGGTGTTCTCCCTGGTCCCGGGCGAGGAGCACTACAACCCGATCGGCAGCGTGCACGGCGGCGTACTGGCCACCCTGCTCGACTCCGCGGCGGGCTGTGCCGTGCAGTCCACCCTCGAACTGGGCACCGGGTACACCACCCTCGATCTGTCGATCAAGTACCTGCGGGCGGTGACCACGGAGACGGGCAAGATCCGCGCGATCGGCACCGTACGCCACCGCGGCCGCCGTACCGCCCTCGCCGAGGCCGAACTGTACGACGCCGACGACCGGTTGCTCGCCCACGCCACCAGCTCCTGCCTGATCATCCCGCCTCGCCCGTGAGCGGTGGCGGGCCGGCGTCCAGGAGAGCGGCCTCGTCGTCGGTGAACAGCCGGGAGCGCAGCAGGAAGCGGACGCCCTCCGGGGCCTCCAGTGAGAACCCGCTGCCCCGGCCGGGCACCACGTCGACGGTCAGCCGGGTGTGCCGCCAGTAAGCGAACTGGCTCGCGCTCATCCAGAACGGGGTGTCCCCGGCGACCCGGCCGAGCAGCACGTCCGCCGCGCCCACCCGGAACTCCCCGCGCGGGTAGCACATCGGGGAGCTGCCGTCGCAGCAGCCGCCGGACTGATGGAACATCAGCGGCCCGTGCCTCAAAGCCAGTTGGTCGACCATCGCCTCGGCCGCCGCCGTCAGCTCCACCCGGGCGGGAAGCATGGACGTACCGGCCGCTTCTACGGGAGTGCTCATCAGACCTCCACTGGTGGAGAGGACCGTCCAGCCCTCACCGTACAGCCGCTGCCACGAGTTGGACCTCCGCTAGAGCGCCACTCCGTGCGCCTTCTGGGAGCGGCGGGAGAGCGAGTCGAGGACCACCGCGGCGAGCAGCACGCCGCCGGTGATCATCGACTGCACGGACGTCTGGATGCCCATGAGCAGCATCCCCGAGGCGATCGACTGGATGACGAGGACGCCGAGCAGCGCGGACCAGGGCCGGCCGCGGCCGCCGAAGAGGCTGACGCCGCCGATGACGGCCGCCGCGATGGCGTTGATCAGCAGGCTGGTGGAGCCGGAGGTCTGTCCCACCGAGGCCACCCGCGAGGCAAGGAACAGCCCGCCGAAGGCGGCCAGCGTCCCGGAGACCGCGAACGCCGAGACGCGGATCCACACCACGTTGATCCCGGCGAGCCGGGCCGCCTCGGCGCCGCCGCCGATCGAGAAGATCTTCCGCCCGTACCTGGTGCGCCGCAGGACGAAGTCCAGGCCGACGACGAAGGCCAGGAAGACCAGCAGGGCGAAGGGCATGCCCTCGAACTGGTTCAGCACATAGGCCGCCGCGAATCCGATCACCGCCACCCCACCGGTGTGCAGGGCGATCGCGCCGCGCGAGCGGAACGAGACCTGGGCCGCCCGGCGCCGTCGCTCGCCGTGGTACGAGACCAGGAAGTACGCGGCCGCGCCGACCGCCGCGAGCCCGTACGCGACGGCGTCACTGTGGAAGTAGTGGCTGGTCAGGGCCGGGACCAGACCCTTGTCGTGCAGGTTGATGGTGCCGTTGGAGCCCAGGACGTAGAGCGTCAGGCCGTTCCAGGCCAGCAGTCCGGCCAGGGTGACGACGAAGGCGGGGACACCGATCCTGGCGAAGAAGAACCCCTGCAGCGCACCGATCGCGGCCCCGACGAGCCCGGCCGCGATGATCGCCATCCACTCGGGCATTCCGCTGTTGACGTTCAGCACGGCGAACACCGCCGCCGCGAGGCCGCTGACCGCGCCCACCGACAGGTCGATCTCGCCGAGCATCATGACGAAGACGAGCCCGACCGCGATCAGCCCGGTGCCGGCGATGTCCACACTGAGGTTGGACAGGTTGCGCGGGGACAGGAAGTGGTGGTCCAGGAGCTGGAAGGTCGTCCAGATCACCACCAGCGCGAACAGGCCGGGGACCGAACCCAGTTCACCGTTGCGCAGCCTGAGGGCGAAGTCCCACGCATAGCCTCGCAGGCCCGGTGGGCGGTGCCCGACCCTCGGATCGCGGGCGCCGCCGGGTTCGGTGCGGCCGGTGACGGTCCCGGCGCCGTTGCGGTCGGTCCTGCCCGAGGCTGCGGTGCTGGTCACAGTGTCGCCTCCCACGGCCGGGTCGTCCGGTGGGTCACGGCGTTGTCCGTGGCCCCGGTGATGGACGAGATGATCTGCTCCTGCGACGTGGTCAGCACGTCGAAGAACCCGTTGTTGCGGCCGAGGCGCAACACCGCGACCTGGTCCGCGACGGCCTTGATGTCACCGAGGTTGTGGCTGACCAGCAGGACGCCGAGGCCGCGGTCGCGCAACAGCTCGATCAGATCGAGGAAGTGGGCGGTCTGCCCCACGCCCAGCCCGGCGGTGGGCTCGTCGAGGACGAGGAGCCTGGGCTCGCTCAGCATCGCCCGGGCGATCGCCACCGCCTGCCGCTGCCCCGCGGAGAGCGAGGCGACCGGCGCCCTCGTCCTGGGGATGCGGACGGACAGCATGTCCAGCAGGTCGAGTTCCTTCGCCCGGCGCTCCATCGCCACCTCGTCGAGCACGCCCGCCCGGCAGATCTCGTGCCCCAGGAAGAGATTGCCGACCACGTCGAGGCTCTCGCACAGGGCCAGTTCCTGGTAGACGCTCGCGATGGCCAGCGACTGGGCGTCATGGGGCCGGGTGATCCGCACGGGCCGGCCGTTCCACTCGATCACACCGTCGTCGGCCGGGCCGGCACCGGTGATCACCTTGACGAGGGTGGTCTTGCCCGCTCCGTTGTCGCCCACCAGGGCGACGACTTCCCCGGTGTGGATCTCCAGCTCCACGTCCGTGAGCGCGTTGAGGGCGCCGAACCGTTTGCAGATCCCGTGCAGCGCCAGCAGCGGTGTGGTGGTCACGGGGACAACCTCCTTCGCTGGGGCCGGGAGTGGTCAGGGCGTGAGTCCCGCCTTCTGGCAGGCCGCCCGGAGGGCCGGGGTGCAGATCTGATCGATCGTGTACACACCGTCCTTGACGAGGGTGTCCTTGATCGTGCCGACGGTCACGGGCGTCAGGGTGCCCAGGACGGCCGGAATCTCCTTGCTGGTGTCGTTGCTGACCCGGTCCTTCGCGATGCCGTCGATGGACGCGCCGCGGCCCAGGGCGACCGCCATCTCGGCGGCGGCGTCGGCCTCGGAGACAAAGGACTTGTAGACGGTGACGTACTGCTCGCCCGCGACGATGCGCCGCACGGCCCCGAGGTTGGCGTCCTGGCCCGTGATGGGCGGCAGCGGCCTGACGCCTTCGGCCTTGAGGGCGGTGAGGATGCCGAAGGCGAGGCCGTCGTTGGCCGAGTAGACACCGTCGATACGGCCCGGGCCCGTCGCGGCGATCGCGGCGGACATGTTGGCGAAGGCGTTCTGCGGTATCCATCCGGCGGTGTAGGACGACTTGACGATCTTCGCTCTGCCCTGGAAGACGGCGCGCGCGCCCTTCTGCAGCGCGGCGGTGTTCGGGTCGACGGGATCGCCGTTCACCATCACGATCCGCGGTTCGTGCGTCATGTGCCCCATCGCCTTGAGCAGCGCCTCGGCCTGGAGCCTCCCGATCTGCTCCGAGTCGTAGCTGGAGTAGGCCGAGATGGGCCCCTGCGCGAGGCGGTCGTACGAGACCACCGGGATCCCCGCGTCGTGCGCCCGGGTGATCGAGGGGCGCAGTGCCTTGTAGTCGACCGGGTCGAGAATCATGACCCGCACACCGTTGGCGATCATGGAATCCATCTGCTGCTGCTGGGTGGCCACATCCGCGGAGGCGTTGGCGTACTTGACCGTGCACGCGGGACACAGCTCTTTGACCTTCGCCTGGATCAGCGGCCGGTCGGAGCCGGCCCAGCGCGCGGTGTGGGTGTCGGGGAGCAGCAGGCCGATGGTGAAACCCCCCGCGCCCGAAGTGCTCGCGCTCGGCGCCGCGGCCGGTCGCGGTGTGCCGCAGGCCGCCAGGCCCGCGACAAGAGACGCCGCCGCGGCGCCGATGACGGCACGCCCGACAGCACGTCGTACCCTCTCGTCTCGGCGCCCCGTGTCGGTCGCCCGGAGGACAAAAGCGAACTTGCAGGACATCCCATCCGACGATACTCCGTCGCCCGTCGTCCGTCGTGAGGGGCGCCGCAGCCTGCCGCGTCGCCGCGCCTCACACCTCACGTGACGGGAGGAGGATCTCCCCCCACACCTGCTTGCCGCCGCTCAGCGGCACCGAGCCCCACGCCGCCGACAACGCCTCCACGAGCAGCAGCCCCCTGCCGCCGGTCGCCTCCCAGTCGATGCTGGTCGGCTTGACGGGCGTGCGCGGCGAGGAGTCGCTCACCGCCACCCGAAGCCGGTTGCCCGCGAGGGTGAGGTCGAGGCGTACCTCGCCCTGGGTGTGCGCCACGGCATTGGTGACCAGCTCGGAGACGACGAGCAGGATGGTGTCGGTCTCCTCGGTCACCTGCCAGGCACGCAGGGTGCGCGCGGTGAAACGGCGTGCGTGCATGACCGCGTCGGGCAGCCGCCAGACCGTCCAGGCACTCCGCAGCGGGCGCGCGGCCAGTCCGTCGTAGCGCACGAGCAGCAGCGCCACGTCGTCGTCGCGGGTCTCGGCGCCGCGGATCAGCTCGTCGGCCATCCGGTCCAGGTCCGACGGATCCGCCGCCGAGAGCTTCTCGCAGATCCGCTGGACACCGTCCTCCAGCCGTAGCTTGGAGGACTCGACCAGGCCGTCGGTGAGCAGGGCGAGCACCGACCCGGGGGGCAGCGGGACCGCGCTCAGGGGGAACTCCGCGTCCGGGAGCACCCCGAGCGGGGGCCCGCCCTCGGTCTCCACCTCCCGGGTCGTGCCGTCCGGCTCGCGCACGATCGGCAGCATGTGCCCGGCCCGTACGAACCAGGCGTCGCCGTCCTCCGTGTCCAGGGCGGCGTAGCAGCAGGTGGCGAAGACGTCGGTCTCCATACCGGCGAGCAGGCGGTTGGTGTGCGAGACGACCACGTCGGGCGGGTGGCCCTCGACGGCGTAGGCGCGGATCGCGGTGCGGATCTGGCCCATCACCGTGGCCGCCTCGGCGCTGTGCCCCTGTACGTCGCCGATGACGAACGCGACGAACCGGTCCGAGAGCGGGACGACGTCGTACCAGTCACCGCCCACTTCGAGGCCCGCGGTCGCCGGCAGATAGCGCGCGACGGTCCCGCAACCGGGCAGCGACGGGAGCTTGCGGGGCAGCAGACTGCGCTGGAGCATCGCGGCGAGTTCGTGCTCGGCGTCGACCGCCCGCACCCGTGCCAGCGCCTGCCCCACCAGACCGGCGGTGGCGGTCAGCAGCGAGCGCTCCTCCGGGCCGAACGGGTGCGGCTCGTCCCAGCCCAGCAGGCACAGGCCGACCACCCTGCCGTCGGCCGGCAGCGGCAGTACGGCGAGACCGCCGCGGCCGAGATCGGCGAGGCCGGGTTCCAGGCCGGTACTGGTCGTCCACAGGCCCGGGGCGCCCTCACGCAGCGTGGCCGCCAGTGTGGGCAGCGCACCGGTCGGTGTGTCGGGCAGCTCCGACCGCCAGTCGATGCGCCAGCCCTCCGGCCACGCCGCGGGTTCCGGCGGGGCCAGCGTGGTGGCCACCAGCCGGCCGCCGTGCAATTCCGACAGGGCCATCCGGTCGGCCCCCAGTGGTTCGCGCAGCGCGGTCACCAGGCCCCGGCCCACGTCCCGTACGGTCATCGCGTTCGCGAGCAGGGCGGACAGCCGCTGCACCCGGGAGACCTCGTCCGTACTCGACCGCAGGTGCGAGGCGTCGACGAGCACACCCGCCAGCCGGTCCGGCCGGCCCGAGGGGTCCAGCAGCGCACGACAGCGCAGCCGCAGCCATCGCAACTCGCCCGTGGGCCCGCGGATCCGGAACTCCAGTTCCCGGTTGTCCGGCGTCGCGTGCCCCGCCTCGAACACCGACATGAGCGCGGGCAGATCCTCCGGGACCGTGTGCGCCAGCAGCGTCTCCACCCGCCCGTCGAAGTCATCCGGGGCGACGCCGATCAGTTCGAGCAGCGGTGCGTCCGCCTCGATCCGCCCCGTGCTCAGGAACAGCGTGAAGGACCCGGTGCGGCCGCCCGCCTCACCGTCGGGTCCGGGTCCGGGTTCGAGTCCGCTGCTCGCCGGGCCACCTGCTTCGAGCCGCGCGGCGATCCGGCCCGCGCACAGCTCCAGGCGGCCGCGCTGCTCGGCGCCGAAGCCGTCGCCCGTGCGGTTCACCACGACCAGGCAGCCCAGGTGCCTGCCGTCGGCCCGGAGCGGCAGCGCCCCCAGCGAGACGCCGGCCACGCGCATCCCCGTGCCGCTGCCCGGAGCCGCCGCCTCCGCCGGAGTCAGCCACAGCGCGCGGCTGACGCGGAACGCCTCGGCGATGAACGAACCCCCGGACAGGGCGTATCGGGGCGACAGCCCGTACGCGGCGCCGGAACCCTCCCCGACCGTCTCGGTCAGCCGCAGTTCGTGCGCCTCGTCGTCCACCACATAGACGGCGACCATCGCCACCCCGACGGACGGCAGGAATCGCTCCGTCATAGTCAGCCGCGACCTCTCAGCGGTGGGGCGACGTCGTCGTTCCCCGGCCCCCGCGTCGTACGAGGCCGGGACGGCCATTCCGGCCCTCCTATCACCATAGGCGCTGAGGCGCGGACCAGGGCGCCCGGCGGGGCGTACGGCCGGCCGCGCGGCCCCGCGGGGTGCGGGGCCCGCGGGGCCGCCGACCGGGCACGGCTGTCAGTCCTCGAAGCCGGTGAGCGTGGTCTTGCCGATGGCGGTGCCCGACTCCTGCAGACGGTGGGCCTCGCGGAGGTTGGCGGCGTTCACCGGGCCGAGGTCGCGGGTGGCTGTGGTGGTGAGGGTGCCCTGGTCGACCAGACGGGCGATCTGGGTGAGGATGTGATGCTGCTGGGCCTGGTCGGGCGTCTGGAACATCGACCGGGTGTACATGAACTCCCAGTGGAAGGAAATGCTCTTCGCCTTGAGCACCCCGATCGGCAGCGCGTCGAAATCGTCGATGGCGACGATCCGGCCGAAAGGCCGGAGGGAGTCGGCGTAGGCAGCGAGGTTGCGGTCGGTGCCCGCGGTGCTGAACACGAAGTCGAGACCGCCGGGCGCCACTTCGGACAGTTGCGGTGCGAGCGGCTGGTGGTGGTTGACGATGTGCGCGGCACCCATCCGCCGGGCGAAGTCGGCGCTCTCCTGCCGGGAGGCGGTGCCGATGACGGTGAGGCTGGTCAGCGCGCGGGCGAGCTGGGCCACCATGGAACCGACACCTCCTGAGGCGGCGGTGACGAGCAGCGCACCGGTCTGTTCCAGGGCGCCGGTGCGCAGGCCGAGGCGTTCGAAGAGGCCCTCCCAGGCGGTGAGCGCGGTCAGCGGCAGCGCGGCGGCCTCGGCGAAGGAGAGCGTCGCGGGCTTGCGCGCCACGATGCGCTCGTCCACGGCGTGGTGGCGGGAGTTGGCGCCGGGCCGGTCCAACGCGCCCGCGTAGTAGACCTCGTCGCCGACCGAGAACAGCTCCACGTCGGTCCCCACGGCCACGACCGTACCGGCCGCGTCCCAGCCGAGGATCTTGGTCTCGCCGCCCGGGTCGACGTTCTGACGAATCTTGTAGTCGACCGGGTTGAGTGCGATGGCCTCGACCCGGACCAGCAGGTCGCGGGGGCCGGGGGCCGGCACGGGCACCTCGGTGTCGACCAGGCTCTCGGGGTCGGAGACGGGCAGGCTCTTGCGGTAGCCGACGGCGCGCATGGTCGTGGGGAGGTTGTTCATGGCCTTCTCTTCGCGTAGATGACGGTGACGGTGACCGGGGTGTGCCGAGCGCGGGGACTACGGCAGGTGTTCGGGGTGGCGGGCGAGGTATCGCTCGGCCGCCATCAGGGGGGTGAGGCCGCCGTGGTTGATGAGTGCGTCGAGTTCTTCGACGCCGTCGTTGCCGAGGCGCAGGCCGTCGAGACGGGTGAGCGCATCCGGGTGGATGCGTTCCAGCGCCGCACGGCGGACGACACTGCCCGCCGCGTCGACCGGGCCCAGCAGGCCCTTGGGTTCGGCCAGCGGCCGCAGCCCGTACAGGCGGTTGAGGTACTGCGGTCGCCAGAGCGGGACGACGAACCAGTCGCGGCGGGCGAGGCCGCGTTCGACGCCCGCGATGAATCCGGACTCGGTGCCGGGCACGAATCGGTAGCCGACCCGGTCGAGGCCGTATGCGGACACCATCCGCGCCGAGAAGCGGCTGATGCCCGCTCCCGCGTTGATGCCGTCGATGGTGCGTGTCATGCGTGCCGCCACCGTCGGCCGGGCGAGGTCGGCGACCTCGCCGACCTCCCCGGCGGGGACATAGGGTGGCACGGCCCAGATGCAGTAGGGGTCGTAGTGGGGAGAGAGGACGTGTACCTGTTCGCGGTAGGCGGCCAGGTAGGTGCCGTGGCTGGTGGGCAGCCAGGCGGAGACCAGCACATCGACCTCTCCGGCGGCCTGACGACGGAACAGCTCCTCGTGCGGGGCTTCCACGGCGGTTACGCGGTGGCCGTACGCCTCGAGGACGTGTTGGGTCACGGCGGCCACGGCCCGGTGGAAGGAGAGGGCGATGGCGCCCAGGACGAGCGGGCTGTTCATGAGGTTTCCCCTTCCCCTCGGTGACGGGTGCACTACAGGACATCGCCACATATCGGACAGAATGTCATCCCGGGCACGTCAGAGACGGTATGCGACGGGTAGTGGTTACCCGCAAGGGTTACTGCTTCCCTTTGGGTACCATTGGTGAATGAACCCCATTCCGAGTCACTCGGGCTCCTGTGAGGACCCCAAGAGTGTCTACCTCGCCGCTTGTCCCTGCCGTGACATGCTCGACCTGCTCGCGAACAAGTGGAGCGCGCTGGCCCTGGGAGCCCTGGAGGACGGCCCGCGGCGCTTCGGAGCGCTGCGCGCCCAGCTGCAGGGGGTCAGTCCCAAGGTGCTCACCCAGACGCTGCGCCGACTCGAGGATCACGGCCTGGTCAGCCGTGAGATCTATGCCGAGGTCCCGCCGCGCGTCGAGTACAGCCTCACACCGCTGGGCAGGGACTCATGTGTACCTCTCGCCCACCTGCGCACCTGGGTCGAGCAGAACATCGACCGCTTTCCCGGCGCTGCCTGAGCGCTGCGGCTGTGCGGCCGCGAGGTCCAGCGTCTGGGCCCGGTGTCCGCCGAGCGCGCGGTCACGCAGCCACACCGCCAGGAACACCACGGCGCACAGCATCGGCAGGACACTCACCGTGGCGAAGGTGCCTGCCACCCCCTGACTGTCGATGAGGTGCCCCATCCACGGCAGGGTGACCGCGGTGGCGAGCATCCCGCCGGATCCCATCAGCGCCAGCACGAAGGACCCGCCACTGGGGCAGCGCTCGGCCACCACTCCCAGCATGGTCGGCCACATCCTCCCGATGCCGAGAGCGAAGACCGCCGCCGCTCCGTACGCGGCCAGTGGAGCGCGGGCGTGGGAGAGCATCTGGAGCCCCGCGGCCGCCAGGACGCTGGAGACGGCGAGCACGGCCACCGGGCTGACCTTGTCGGTCAGGCGGGAGCCGAGGGTGCGCGAGGCGAACATGATGCCGTTGATGAAGACGAGCACCAGGATCCCGGAGGCGCCGGCGGTGCGCCCGAGAGTGTCGGGGATCCACTGATTGGGCCCCAGTTCGGTCGACGCGGTGAGGAACATGCAGCCGAGGAAGACCAGAAAGACGGGACGTGCCGCCGTCCGGAACATGTCCCGGTCGGACACCGCGGCGGTCACCCGCTCCATGCGCGGGAAACGCATCCGGAACAGGACGGCTCCGTAACCGGCCACGGCCACGATGATCGCCGCCAGCTTGGCCTGCCAGCCGAGCCCGGCCCGGGTGAAGCCGTAACCGACCAGCCCACCGGTGATCAGGCCCCCGGCGAACCAGGCGTGGAAGGCGTTCAGGCGCTGGCTCTTGCGCCGCGGGTAGAGAGTGGCGACCAAAGGATTGGCGGCGGCTTCCACGAACCCGTTACCCAGGCCCACTACCAGGGTGCCGACGAACAGCAGCGCGAACCCCGGCGAGGCGATGGTCAGCAGGAGTCCCAGCACCTGTGCGACGAACGCCGCCTGGAGGATACGTCCCGCACCGAGCACATCGACCAGCAGACCACCGCCCAGGATGGCGGCGACATAGCCGTAGAAGGCGGCCCCCGCGATGAGGCCGAGTTGGAAATGGTCGAGCGAGAACTGCTGCCCGAGCGCGCTCATGATGTCGCCGCGGACGGAGAAGGTCATCCCGGTTGCGGCCAGAGCCGCACAACTGCCGGCGAAGAGGCGTCGCACGTCGGACGGGGACAGGTCCGACATGGATACGGAAGCGGACGGGAACGGGGTGGATCTGGGCATGCTGCGGCTCCGGGGGGAACGGGGAGGGTTGCGGGCAGCGGCGGACGGATCGCGCGCGAGGGTGTGTGGCTCGGTCAGAGTCCGGCGGATGCCTTCGCCAGGTGGTGGCGGAGGGTCTGGGCCGACTGGGCGGTGTAAGCGTCGTAAAGGTCCTCGGGGAGGACGCCCGAGGCGTGGTCACGCAGCCACTGCGCCATTGCGTGCCCCAGGACGGCCTCGTCGGCGTCGAGTATCCGGCGCTCGGAGAGCGGCGTACGGTCGACGGCGGGCATGAACTCCACGGAGAGATGGCCGTTGTATCCGGCCCTCCCCAGTTCCTCGATCAGTGCCGCCCAGTCGACGGCCCCCGCACCTGGGGCCAGCCGGTTGTTCTCGGCCACGTGGAAGTTGACGAGGCGAGGGGCGCAGGTGCGGATCGCGGTCTTCCAGTCGGCCTCCTCGATGCTCATGTGGAAGATGTCGAGGCAGATTCCGCAGTCGGCGCCGACCTCCTCGGCGAGGAGCAGGGCCTGGTCGGCGCGGTTGATCAGATAGGTCTCGTACCGTGTGAGCGGTTCGATGGCGAGCCTGATCCCGCAGTCCGAGGCCCGGCGCTGCGCGAGCCGCAGGGCCTCCACGTACCAGGCCCACTCGGTCTCGGCGTCGGCCATCGGGACCACCTTGCCGACGGTGCACGGAACCGTGACGAACCTGCCGCCGAGTTCCTCCGTCAACCGGATGGTGTCCAGGAGGTACGTCAGCCCGGCCTCGCGGATGTAGGCGTCCTCGTGGACGAGATCCCGCCCGCCCATGAACAGGGCAAGAGTGCCCGAGCAGGCGATGCCGTGGTCGCCGAGCAGCCGGCGCACGGCGGGGACATCCGTGTTCCGCGGGTCCGACGAGATCTCGATGGCGTCGTATCCATGCCTGGCGAGCCGGGAGACGGTCTGCTCCAGGGGTTCCGGCCGCATCCAGTTGTGCATCGAAAGCAGCATGCTCATGGCGATGTTCCTTGTCTCATGAGGTCGTCCCGAGTGGTGTCGGTGTGGGGTGCAGGAGCTCGACCGTGATGAACCGCAAGGCGGTGTCCCCGATGTTGTGCAGGTCGTGGATGGTCTGCGTGTCCTGGTGCCGGAAGAACCGGGTGTCCCCGGGCGCGTAGTCCACGCGGGCCCACTGCCCTGCGTCGCCGTTCAACGTGAGCTGGCGTGCGGTTCCGGCCTCGACGCAGGTCCAGAAGTAGTCGAGCGCATGGCAGTGCAGGGGGGCACGTTCACCGGGGGCGAGCCGCACCTCCCAGACGCGTACCGACTCGTTCTCGAACAGCAGGCTGGTCCCCACCGACCGGTTGTCCCGGGCCGCCGCCCGTTCCTCCTGGGTGGGGATGACCTGTTCGTGGTTGCTCGTGACGGAAGAGTGCGCTCCTCCTAGACCCTGAGTCCAAGACTTGTTCACTGAGGGTTCACATAGGAGATGGCTATGCCTATGCTCTACGGCGTGAGCCTGCGCCAGCTCGAGTACTTCCTCGCCATCGCGGACGAGGGTTCCCTCAGCCACGCCGCGGCCAAGCTGCACATCGCACAACCCTCTCTGTCCCAGCAGCTCAGAGCGTTGGAGCGGCGAGCCGGCGGCCCGCTGTTCGAGCGGCTGTCCCGGGGCATGCGGCTGACCCCGGCGGGGCGGGCCTTCCTGCCGCACGCCCGCGCCGCGGTGCGGGCCGCCGAGCGCGCCTATGCCGTGTCGCGGGCGGTGGCCGCGGGAGAGGCCGGAGAGGTCGAGATCGCGACCGTCTCCTCGATCGCGTCCGGCATCCTGCCCCCGGTGCTGCGCAGGTGGCACGGGGAGTTGGCGGACAGTGCCGTCCGGCTCCACGAGTTCCACCATCGGAGCCTGCTCGAACAGCAGGTGCGTGAGGGTCTCGGTGACCTTGCCGTGGGACCCCGCCCGCTCGCGTGGGACGGTCCGGTGCTCTCCCTCGGGCACGAGGAATTCGTCGTGGTGCTGCCACCGGGCGCCGGATCGGCTCACCACGCCGACGGAGTCTCCCTGCTGGATCTCGCCGATCGTCCCTGGGTCATGTTCGGTCAGGAACACGGTCTCGACGATCTGGTCCGCGCCGCCTGTGCGAAGGAGGGATTCCAGCCGGTCCCGGCCGTGCGCACCTGGCAGGTCGATGCGGCGGCCCGGCTGGCGGCGGCGGGAGTCGGCCCCGCCCTTCTGCCGGACAACGCGCTCCCGGCGGGGCTGGACGCGGACGTCCGGCCCGCGCGGCCCCGTCTCTTCCGGGAGCTCACGTGCTATCTGCGCGGCGAACCCCAGGGTCTGGCAAGGGAGTTCGCCGCACTGCTGCGCCGCACGCCCCTGGGGCTGGTCGAGAGCCGGCCGGAGGGCGCCGAGGCCCTGGGTGTCGAGCCGGGGCAGGTGCGGTCCCCCGGCCGGGGGAGTGGCTGAGCGACCCCGCCGGCCGGCCCCGGGGGGACGGCGGTCACAGAACGCCCTTGCGGCCGACCCCGGTCGGGAAGGCGTCCAGGACGGCGATGTCGAGTGGCGCCGCGAGCGCGTCCGCCGTCGCGGCGATGATGGTGCTGATCACCGGCCCGTCGCGGTGCGCGTCCAGGCTTGCCTGGTCGGCCCACTTCTCCACCACCGTGACGCGATGCGGCCCGGCGTGTACGACGTACAGCAGGCAACCGTGTTCGGCGTGCACGGCCGGACTGTGGTGCTCGAAAGCCTCCAGGACCTCGTCCCGTCGGCCGGGCTTGGTCATGAGTGTGGCGATGACGACGGGCATGGGACCTCCAGGGTTGGCTTCACGCTTGCGGCCGGTCGGACGCGCGGAAGCGGTCGGGTGCGCGTGACCGTAATCCCTCAGGGGTGGTTACCCTCAAGGGCGGGAACTTTCCGTCGGGGAAGTATCCAGTTCAGAGCGGTGTGCGGTGGCGCTGGAATTCGGCCCGCTCCCGCTCCCGCGCACCAATTGAGCGTGCACCGTCTTGCCGAAGGGCCGAGAGGTGGTGCCCCATGACTCTGCCAACTGGTCGATCAGTGCCAGCCCGTACCCGCCGTCCGAGCCCCTGCTCCCCTCCGGGACGATCGTCGGCGGGATGCTGCTCAGGTCGTCCACCTCGACGCGGAAGCCGCATTCACCCCAGCCGAGTCGCATCTCCACCGCGCCACCCCCGTGGCGCCAGGCGTTGGTGACCAGCTCGGAAACCGCCAGGATCCCGCCCTCGATCAGCGGACACGGCATGGGATCGGTGCCCTCGGAACAGGCGACGTACTTCAGGAAAGCGGAAGCGGCATCGCGTGCCCGCGCGGTCGGTCTGAACTCGTCCACGAGTCGCATACGGAGCGTGTGACCGCACTCTCTCTCGGTTACGTCGCGATCGTGCAGGCGATGCATGGCTGCCTCCTCGTCATGAGGTGTCCCGCTCGGACCGCTGGTGGTGCGGTCGACGAAGGTGCGGTCACCGTCGTGGATGCTTTGGCGTCCTTGGTGAAAGAATGACGCTATGTGCCGCTATGGCCTATATGTGGGCCCCCAGACTTTGCGGTCGAGGCGTGTGAGCAACCACAGACGGAGATGTCATGCGAGGTGAGAGTGCCGACGGCGATCGGTGGACACGCTGGGCGCATGCCGTTGCGGAGATCGGCAGGGTGGGCAGTGGCGACGACGCGGATCATGTCCTCGATCTCATAGCCGAGCGCACCACCCAGCTGTCCGGCTACGACTGCTGCGTCGTTCTGCAGCTCGACCCCGAGTCCCGGAGCCTGCACTGCGTGGCTGCTTCCGGGGTCGATCGGCGGGAGATCGGTGTCCTTGAGCCTGTCGGACGGCGTTCCCCGGCGGACGTCGACGGCGGCCTGCCGGCCGGGACCACGCTGCGTGCCTTCAGGGAAGGGCGCACCGTCGAGATCCCGGAAGCCGGGCTTGCGGCGGACCCGGACGCCGTACCGGAGCAAGTCCCCACCGTGGGGGCCGAATCCCCCGCGTCGATCGCCGTGCCGCTGATGGCCGACGGCAGTCCGACCGGGGTGCTGTGCTGCTACGGGCGCGGTCCTGTCAGCGTGGACGGCTCTCGGGCGAGCGTGCTCGAAGCCATTGCCGGTCAGGCGTCCTCGGCCATCGTGACCGCACGACTGCGGTCCACGGTTCGGTCAACACTGGTGCAGCTGGAGGAGAAGGAACAGGATCTGACGCGCCGCCAGGCAATGTTGGAGAAGTCCGAGCGGCTTCACCATCAACTGATGCGGACGGTGCTGGCCGGGCATGGACTGGACGACATCGTAGCCGGTATGGCCAACGCGCTTCAGGCCCCGCTCGCGCTGGTGGACACCGAGGGCTACGTGCTGGCGCGGGCCGACCACTCGGGTATGAGCGCTCAGCCGCTGCCTGATGCGCGGCGCGCGCCGGTGAGCGCCGTCGTGGCCAACCAGCACTTCCGCCGACGGGTCACAGGTGTCCGTGCCGACGGCGATGAAGCGGGCCCGGACGGGGAGTTCTGGCTGTGCCCGGTGCTGGTCGAGGGCGAACCGACGGCGTGGCTGTGGGTCAGGGCGCCACTGGCGGCCCTGGGGCCGATCGAGGCCCAGGCCGTCGAACGGGGCGCGATGGCCATGGCCATGGCACTGCTGAAGCGGCGCACCGCCCTCGAGGTCGAACTGCGGCTGGCGCGCGATGTCCTGACCGCACTGGTGACGGACGAGGGGGAGCATCAGCCGGACGACCTGCTGGAGCTTTCGCGGAACCTGGGCCACGATCTGAGCAGGCCGAACCAGTTGATCGTTGCCGCGCTCACCGGACTGGGACCGGTCCCCTGCGGGTCGGATGTGGCGGGGCAGCGGATCATCTCGGCGGCGCTGCGCACGGTGGACGGGATCGCGCCCAAGCCGCTCGTCGGCCTCGCGCAGGGACTCGGCGTGATCGTGCTGCCCGTCGAGTCGTCGTCCCCCCGCAGCCCCAGTGCGGTCGCCGAGGCATGGCGCTCGGCTTTGGAACACCAGTCACCCGCCGCCGTAGCGCATGTGGTCGTGACCGAGCCGTGCGACCGGCCACCCGAATTTTCTCCGGCCTTCACGTTGGCGCGAAGCACCCTGCGTCTGGCCGCCCTCGCCTCCTCCAGGGGAGGCGTTGTCGACCTCGGCGAATTCGGCCTGTACTCCGTGCTGTTGCGCTGCTCCGACCCAGCTCCGCTGCTCCAGTTCGCGTCGCGGAGACTGGCCGCGGTGCGTGAGTACGACGAGCGACGTGGCACCGACCTGATGAGAACACTGCGGGCGTATCTCAAGCACGGTGGACGCACGAGTGAGGTGGGGGCCGATCTCATGGTGCACGGCAACACCGTGCTCAACCGGGTGACCCGTCTCGAGGAACTCTTGGGGGCCGATCTCGCCTCTCCCCAGACCGGGTTGGAGATGCAACTGGCCCTGATGGTGTCCGACGTCTCCGCAGCGATGTCGCCCGAACGCCCGTCCACCACCTCCTGACGGCTGATCGTCCCCGCCCACCGCCAACGGCTCACCGCCCCGAAGTGAGGCGGGCGTTGAACACGAGGCCGTTCCTGCCCGTATAGAACGGCAATCTCATGTTCCCTCGGCACCGGAGGAATTCCATGCGACATACCGCGAGGCGGGACCGGGCACTCACCGGACGGCTGACGGGCATCTCCGCCGCACTGGTCCTGGGCGGAGTGGCCCTGGTGGGGGTCCGCGCGTCCGCCGAGGCCGACGCGAGTGGAACGGGTCGGATCCACGCCGAGAGCGAGCAGGGTGAGCAGCTGACGTCGGTGATCAGCTGCCCGGACGTACGCGCTGAGATCCCGGACGTCCCGACGGGACAGCGGGCGGCGGTCGACGACTCACTGGCCGTGATGGACTCTCAGCTGGCCACCGCCAACCAGACGCTCGTGAACAGTACGGCGAACGGCCGACAAGACCCCGGAGCGATCCAGCAGGAGTTGCTCGGCCCGTTGAGGGACCAACGGCTGACCACGATCCGGCACATCGTGACGCTCCTCGACACGAGCGGACAGCGGCAGACGATGGAAGCCCTCGCACCCTGCACCCTGGGGGAGCGAGCCTCCGTCGGAAGCGGAGCCGGGCGCGACGGAGTCGGCAACGGGAACGGGAACGGCAGTGACAACGCGAACGGGAACGGTCAGAACAACGGCAACACCAACGGCAACGAGAACGGCAACACCCGCACCGGAGACCGAGCTCCCGGCGGTGACAGCGGCAACGGGAACGGGAACGGCAGCGGCAACGGGAATGGGAACGGTCAGAACAACGGCAACGACAACGGCAACGGCAACGGCAACGTCGGGTCCGACAGGACCGCGAGCGGCTGGTAGGCGCGGGACAGGGCGCCCGACCGGACGTATGGCCAGGTCAGGCGCCCTTTGGTGCCGCTCTAGAAGAAGCCCAGCTTCTTCGGCGAGTACGAGACGAGGAGGTTCTTCGTCTGCTGGTAGTGCTCCAGCATCATCTTGTGGTTCTCGCGGCCGATACCGGAGTTCTTGTAACCGCCGAACGCCGCGTGCGCCGGGTAGGCGTGGTAGCAGTTGGTCCACACCCGGCCCGCCTTGATCTCCCGGCCGAGGCGGTACGCGGCGCTGCCGTCACGCGTCCACACGCCCGCGCCGAGGCCGTACAGCGTGTCGTTGGCGAGCTTGAGTGCCTCGTCGGTGGAGTCGAACGTGGTGACCGAGACCACGGGGCCGAAGATCTCCTCCTGGAAGATCCGCATGTCGTTGGTGCCGCGGAAGATCGTCGGCTCGATGTAGTAGCCGCCCTCCAGGCCGGGCACGGTACGGGCGCTGCCGCCGGTCAGCACCTCGGCGCCCTCCTGCTTGCCGATGTCGAAGTAGGAGAGGATCTTCTCGAACTGGTCGTTGCTCGCCTGCGCGCCCAGCATCGTCGCCGGGTCCAGCGGGTTGCCGCCGGTGATCGCCCGGGTGCGCTCCAGACAGCGGGCCATGAACTCGTCGTAGATCGAGGAGTGGATCAGCGCCCGCGACGGGCAGGTGCAGACCTCGCCCTGGTTGAGGGCGAACATCACGAAACCCTCGACCGCCTTGTCCAGGAAGTCGTCGTCCGCGGCCATCACGTCGGGCAGGAAGATGTTGGGGCTCTTGCCGCCCAGCTCCAGCGTCACCGGGATGATGTTCTCGCTGGCGTACTGCATGATCAGCCGCCCCGTGGTGGTCTCACCGGTGAACGCCACCTTGGCCACCCGCGGGCTGGACGCGAGCGGCTTCCCGGCCTCCACCCCGAAGCCGTTGACCACGTTCACCACACCCGGCGGCAGCAGGTCGGCGATCAGCTCGATCACCAGCAGCAGGCTGACCGGGGTCTGCTCGGCGGGCTTGATCACCACGCAGTTCCCCGCGGCCAGCGCGGGCGCCAGCTTCCACGTGGCCATCAGGATCGGGAAGTTCCACGGGATGATCTGCCCGACCACACCCAGCGGCTCGTGGTAGTGGTATGCGACGGTCTCGGCGTCGATCTCCGAGATGCTGCCCTCCTGGGCGCGCAGCGCACCGGCGAAGTAGCGGAAGTGGTCCACCGCCAGCGGCAGATCGGCGGCCAGTGTCTCGCGTACCGGCTTGCCGTTCTCCCACGTCTCGGCGACCGCGAGCCGCTCCAGGTCGCCCTCGATGCGGTCCGCGATCTTGTTGAGGATGTTCGCCCGCTCGGTGGCGGACGTACGGCCCCAGGCACCGGCCGCGGAGTGCGCTGCGTCCAGGGCGAGTTCGATGTCGGGGGCGGTCGACCGGGCGACCTGGCAGAAGGTCTCACCGGTCACCGGCGTCGGGTTGTCGAAGTAGCCGCCTTCGACCGGCGCGACCCAGTCGCCGCCGATGAAGTTGTCGTACCGCGCGGCGAATTCGACGATGCTGCCCTCGCTGCCCGGCTGCGCGTAGACCATGGTGGCGCTCCTCTGGGTGGGGTTGCGGGTACGACGGCGGCCCGCGCCGTCGCCACTGCGCCCCACTCTGCGCGCCCGAGGTTGGCGAAAGGTTGGCGTCCCCGGGCGCCGGCGTCAGATGCGCAGCGCGGCGCTGAGCCTGCCCGCCGCGATCGCCCGCCGCGCGTCGTCGGGGGCCAGCAACCGCAGCGCGTGCCGGTGGATCTCCGCGTCGTACGGGGCGTGCTCGCCGTACCGCAGGACCTGCTCCGGCTGCCCGCTCGCCAGGACCGCCTCGCGGACGACGACCTCCAGATGCTCACGCCACTCCACCACACCCGGCGCCTCGGACAGCGGCAGCAGCGGACCGCGGTAGAGCTGGAGGGCGGTGGCCGTGTCGCCGCGCTCCAGCGCCCGCAGCACCTCCACCGCGTCGCAGGCGACCGGCGCCGTCAGCGCGTATCTGCGCACCGCCACACCGCCGTTCAGTGCCCGCCGCAGATGCGAGACCTCCGCCTTGACGGTGGAGGCGGTGACCGCGCGGTCGCCGTACAGCGCGGCGCGCAGCCGCTCGGGTGCCAGGCCGCCCGGCTCCAGCGCCAGCAGCGCCAGGATCTCCAGCTGCCGGGGCCGCAGCGGCAGCGGCAGGTCGCCGCTCGACGCCTGCGCGGCGCCCAGGCAGTTCAGCCGTACGGTGCCCGGCCCCGCTGCTCGGTCCACGCCGGGGCCGGGGCGCAGCCGCGCCTCGATCGCCGACGCCAGACTGCGCACCGTCGGCAGTGCCAGCGGGTGCGAGCGGTCCCATGTGGTAGACAGGTCGAGCACGCCCAGCACCCGGCCGTCGGGCGTGCGGATCGGCGCGCAGTAGCAGACCCAGCCGTGCAGCGCCGCCACGAGGTGCTCGGCCGAGAAGACCGTGCTCGGGCGGCCGCTGCGCAGGGCCAGCGAGAGCGCGTTGGTGCCCATCGCGCGCTCGTCCCAGCGGCCGCCGGGAGCGAAGTTGACCTGCTCCGCCCGGCGCCGCATCACCCTGCCGCCGCACGTCCACAAGATGGTGCCCGACTCGTCGGTCACCGCGGCCACGAACCCCGCGTCCTCGGCGATGCTGTGCAGTTCGTCGGCGAGATCGGTCACCGGGCGGTGCAACGGCGAGTCGTACCAGCGCGGATGGACCTCGCCGTCCTCGGAGACCGGGGCGCTGTCCCGGCCGGGGTCCACCGTCCCGACGCAGCGCCGCCACGACTCGGTGACCTCGCGCCGGAGCGGCGCGGTCGCGGCCGGATGCCGGGCCGCCGTCTTCAACTGCGGTACACGGCGCGCCCATTCGTGTTCCAGTACGGTACGCCGCTGCCGGAGTGCACCATGCTCTGACATTGTCTTCCCGACTTCTTCGTCGTCACTTCATCGTCATCGACGTGCAGGTCCGGGCGCCGGCGGCACTGTCTCCTGGACAGGCGCCGTGATCCGCATCATAAGCGGACACCTCGGTCTCGGGAAGGCCGCTGTCGGGCCCGTCCGGTGCTCTCCCGGAGGCCGGTGAGCGGGGTGCCTGGCGGGGTGCCTGGCGGGGCGTCCGACGGGGTGCCCGACGGGACGTCCAGCGTGACGTCCGAATCACGCCAGCACAGGCGGTTCCGGCGGACCAGGCTCGAAGGTGCGGCGCCCGCTGCCGCGGGAGAGGCGGCCCGGAACACAGGCCGCGGCTCCTCACGCCGGGGCGGCGTGCCCCACATCGCACCTTCGGAGGTCTTCGCATCATGACCGACACCCTCGCGCCACGCGACGCCCCCGCCGCTCGGGTCGCGGCCGTCGACTGGGCCGAACTCACCGCCGAACTCGACGAGTTCGGCAGCGCGCTCACCGCCCGCCCGCTTCTCTCCCCGCGGGAGTGCCGCGACCTCGCCGCGCTCTACGGCGACACCGCGCGGTTCCGCTCGACCGTCGACATGGCCAGGCACCGCTTCGGCTCCGGCCAGTACCGCTACTTCGCCGAGCCGCTGCCCGACCCCGTGCGGGAGCTGCGCGCGGCCTTCTACCCGTACCTTCTCCCCGTCGCCCGCGACTGGGCCGCCAAGCTCGGGCGCCCCGCGCCGTGGCCCGACACCCTCGAGAAGTGGCTCGCCATCTGCCACCGCGCCGGCCAGCCCCGTTCCGCCCAGATCCTGCTCCGCTACGGCCCGGGCGACTGGAACGCCCT
Source organism: Streptomyces sp. NPDC051976 (assembly GCF_040680795.1). Taxonomy (NCBI): domain Bacteria; kingdom Bacillati; phylum Actinomycetota; class Actinomycetes; order Kitasatosporales; family Streptomycetaceae; genus Streptomyces; species Streptomyces sp. NPDC051976. Next base: position 94,460 of record NZ_JBFAXL010000024.1, on the reverse strand, counting down.
GCACCGCGACCTGTTCGGCGACGCCGTCTTCCCCCTCCAGGTCGTGATCGGCCTCGACGCGCCCGGGACCGACTACACCGGCGGCGAGTTCCTCATGACCGAGCAGCGCCCGCGGGCCCAGTCCCGCGGCTCGGCCACCCTCCTCCCGCAGGGGCACGGCCTGGTCTTCACCACCCGTGACCGTCCGGTGCGGTCGGCGCGGGGGTGGTCGGCGGCGCCGATGCGGCACGGGGTGAGTACGGTGCGGGCCGGGCGTCGGCACACGCTCGGCCTGGTCTTCCACGACGCCGCGTGAACCGGGGGCGGGTCGGGACGAGCGGGTGGAGGAAGGAGGGTCTCTGATGGGTGGGTACAGGTTGGTCGGCGCGGACGGGGAGCCGTATGTGAGTGCCGTTCCGGGGGTGTTCGGGGGGCATCGGCGGGGGAGGTTGTACGGGCGTCTGGACTGTCCTTCCGCGTTGCGGGCGCTCGCGCGGGGCCCGCACTACGCACGGCAGCGGGTCTTCTTCGCCGACGAGTCGGCTGCCGTGGCCGCCGGGTACCGGCCGTGTGCGGTGTGTCTGCCCGCGCGGTACCGGGAGTGGCGGGCGGGGCGTTCGCGGGCGGCGGGTGAGGTGCCGGTGCCGCACACCGAGGCCGAACTCGGCTCGCTTCTCGCACAGTTGGGGGCCGCTCCCCGGATGGTCTCCGTGGGACACGGTCGGGATGCGGCCTCTTGTGCCGCCGCGCGGGCCTTCGTTGAGGCGTGGGAGGCGCGGGGGCGGGATGTGCTGGCGGTTGTCGACTGGCCCGAGGATGCCGCTTCCTGGCTGCGGGCGGCGACCCGGCTCACCGCGGGGGCGCCCGATGCCTGGGTGCTGGCGGGGGCTCCGGTCGGGGTAGGGCGTCTGGTGCGGCGGTTGCGGCAGTCCACGGATTGGGACCCGGCCCGTACGTACGGATTCGCCAGCCTGGCCACCACCCGCCTCGTCCGCCTCGCGGGCGCACCCGCCGTGCACGGCCTGCGCGGCGCCGATGCCGACGGCGGCACCTGGGAGATCCGCAACGGCTGGGTCACCCACCTGCTCCCGGTCTGAGGTGTCAGACGCGGAGGACCTGGGGGCCCAGGAGGGTGTACCGGTGGGCCTCGGCCGACGAGAGGCCCGTGTCGGTGACGATGGCCTCGAAGTCCGCCACCTCCGCGAAGCGGCAGAAGCTGCTGGCGCCGAACTTGCTGTGGTCGCCCATGTAGACACGGCGCCGGGCGACCTTCAGGGCACTCGCCTTGACGTCGGCCACGGCGGGGTCGGGGGTGGTGAGGCCGAACTCCCGCGAGATGCCGTTGGACCCGAGGTACGCGAGGTCGATCACGAAGCCGGTCAGCATCGCCGACGCCCAGGACCCGACGGTGGCCAGCGTCCGGCCCCGGACCCGGCCACCCAGGAGCAGGACGGTGGTGTTGTCGGAGTCGGCGATCGCGGCCGCCGTCGACAGTGACGCCGTCACGACGGTCAGTGTCCGGTCGGTCGGCAGCAGCGAGGCGAGGATCTGCGGTGTGTACCCCTCGTCGATGAACACCGTCTCGGCGTCCCCCAGCAGCTTCACCGCCGCCGCCGCGATCCGGCGCTTGTTCTCCACATGCAGCGTGACCCGCTGCGCCAGGTTCGTCTCGAAGCCCGCGCTCTCCACCGGATACGCCCCACCGTGCGTCCGCCGCACCAGGCCCCTGCGCTCCAGCTCGCTCAGATCGCGCCGAACCGTCTCGGGCGCCACCCCGAGGTCGTCCGCCGTCCTGGCCACCTCCACCCGGCCCTCCTGCCGGGCCAGCACCAGGATCCGATGCTGCCGCTCCTCCGCACGCATCACCCGCTCCTGCCCGCCGCCACACCCACACACATAAGGGACGCAGAAGACTTCTACCGCCCCACCAGTGTCATGCGCCGGCCCAGACCGGGCAAGATCCCGCCCGGAACCACCCGCTTCGGTTCCGAAAAACTACCAGCTCACAGCCGTATCCCCTGATCCACCACGGAGCCCCCGCGGCCCCCGCCCTCACGCTCCACCGTCCCCGACTGTGCGACCGCCGTAACCGATCTTGTTCGCCGGGCGAGATCTGGGCGCAACGACCGTTTTCTACGGTGACGAGTGTGGGTTTCGCTCAACCCACCGAAGGGGAGGGTGCGTCCGTGGCGCAAGCCGATGCACGGGACTCTGCCGGCCAGCTCGAAGCCGTCAGGACCGTCTGTTCGTACTGCGGAGTGGGCTGTGGTCTCGTCCTCGACGTCAGCACCGACGCCGCCACCGGGCGGCGCACCGTCGTGCGCGCGTCCGGCGACAAACAACACCCCGCGAACTTCGGAAGACTCTGCACCAAGGGCGCCACCAGCGCCGACCTCCTCACCGCCACCGAAGGCCGCCTCACCACCGCCCTCGCCCGCGACGACCGCGGCGCCGAGCCCGAACCCCTCGGCGTCGACGCCGCGATATCCCGCACGGCCCGCCGGCTGCGCGAGATCGTCGACACCCACGGCCCGGACGCGCTCGCGCTCTACGTCTCGGGCCAGATGACCCTGGAGGCGCAGTACCTGGCCAACAAACTGGCCAAGGGGTATCTGCGGACGAGCCACGTGGAGTCCAACTCGCGGCTGTGCATGGCCAGTGCGGGCAGCGGCTACAAGCTGTCGCTGGGCGCGGACGGGCCGCCCGGCTCGTACCAGGACTTCGAGCGGGCGGACGTCTTCTTCGTCATCGGCTCGAACATGGCCGACTGCCACCCCATCCTCTTCCTGCGGCTGATGGACCGGGTCAAGGCGGGCGCGAAGCTGATCGTGGTCGACCCGCGGCGCAACACCACCGCCGCCAAGGCCGACCTCTTCCTGCAGATCAGGCCCGGTACGGACCTGGCGTTGCTCAACGGCCTGCTGCATCTGCTGGTCGAGAACGGCCACACCGACGACGCGTTCATCGAGGAGTTCACCGAGGGCTGGGAGACCATGCCCGCGTTCCTCGCGGACTACCCGCCCGCCCGGGTCGCCGAGATCACCGGCATACCCGAGGAGGACATCCGCCGCGCCGCCCGGTGGATAGGCGAGGCGGGGGAGTGGATGAGCTGCTGGACCATGGGGCTCAACCAGAGCACGCACGGCACCTGGAACACCAACGCGCTGTGCAACCTCCACCTCGCGACCGGCGCGATCTGCCGCCCCGGCAGCGGCCCGTTCTCGCTCACGGGCCAGCCGAACGCCATGGGCGGACGGGAGATGGGGTACATGGGTCCCGGACTGCCGGGCCAGCGTTCGGCGTTGGTGGCGGAGGAGCGCGACTTCACCGAGCGGCTGTGGGATCTGCCGCCGGGCACGCTGCGCGCGGAGGGCGGCAAGGGCACCGTCGAGATGTTCGCCGGGATGGCGGAGGGCGACATCAAGGCGTGCTGGATCATCTGCACCAACCCGGTCGCCTCGGTCGCCAACCGCAAGACGGTCATCGCGGGCCTGGAGGCGGCCGAGTTCGTCGTCACGCAGGACGTGTACGCGGAGACGGAGACCAACGCGTACGCCGATGTGGTGCTGCCCGCGGCGATGTGGGCGGAGACCGACGGCGTGATGGTGAACTCGGAGCGCAACGTCACCCTGCTCCGGCAGGCCGCCGACGCGCCGGGCGAGGCGCTGCCCGACTGGCAGCTCATCGCGCGCGTCGCCTGCGAGATGGGGTACGCGGACGCCTTCGGGTACACCAGCGCCGAGGAGATCTTCGAGGAGATCAAGGGTGCGTACAACCCGAGGACCGGTTACGACCTGCGGGGCGTGACGTACGAGCGGCTGCGGGAGACGCCCGTGCAGTGGCCGAGTGCTTCGGCGACCGGCGGCGACCGCAACCCGATCCGCTACCTCAACGACGGCGGCGAACACCCCGCGGCGGTACGGGCGGACGGCGCGCGACCGCGGCTGCTCTTTCCCACGGCGAGCGGACGCGCCGCCTTCTTCGCCCGGCCGCATCTGCCACCGGCCGAACTGCCGGACGACGACTACCCGTTCGTGCTCAACACCGGTCGGCTGCAGCACCAGTGGCACACCCTGACCAAGACCGGGAAGGTCGCCAAGCTCAACAAGCTGAACCCCGGCCCCTTCGTGGAGCTGCATCCCGCCGACGCCCAGGCGCTGGCGATCGGGGAGGGCGACCATGTCGAGGTCGCGTCGCGGCGCGGCCGTGCGGTGCTGCCCGTGGTGGTCACCGACCGGGTGCGGCCCGGCGACTGCTTCGCCCCGTTCCACTGGAACGACCTGTTCGGCGAGTACCTGAGCGTCAACGCGGTGACCAGCGACGCCGTCGACCCGGTGTCGTTCCAGCCGGAGTACAAGGTGTGCGCCGTGGCGCTGACGAAGGTGCCCGCGCCCGCGCCGGGAAGGGTCGTGCTTCCGGGACCGCGGCAGGAGCCAGTCGACCCGTCGGCGTCCGGGGAGGCGGGGCCGCCGCCCGGGTCCGCGGAGAGCCCGGCCGTCGGGGGGCCCGGGAATCCGGGCGGTCCGCGGGGCGTGGACGCCGCCACGCTGGGCGCGCTGCTCGGCATCGGGGACCTGGCGCCGCCGCGGTTCGCGGCCGAGGAGCACCTGTATCTGGCGGGCTTCCTGGTGGGGCTGGGCGCGAGCGCGGGTGCGGCCTCGGGCGCGGTGCCGGTACTGCCCGCGTCGGCCCCGCTCGCTCCTGACCACGCGCTGTGGGTGGACGGGCTGCTCGCCGGGATGTTCTCGCGGACCACGCCGGCGGCGCCGCAGCTCCCGCCCGTGGCCGCCCCCGCGGTGCCCGCGAGCACACCGGGAACGGACGTCGTCGTCCTGTGGGCCTCGCAGACCGGCAACGCCGAGGAGGTGGCGCGGACTTGCGCCGAGCGGCTGGCGGCGGAGGGGCACCGTCCGCGGCTGGCCGGGATGGATGACTCCACGAAGGAGGAGCCGCTGTCCGCCGGTACGACGCTGCTGCTGGTCACCAGCACCTTCGGCGACGGCGAGGCACCCGACAACGGGTCCGCGTTCTGGGCCGCGCTCGCCGCACCCGACCACGCCGCGCTGACGGATGTGCGCTTCGCGGTGCTGGCGCTGGGCGACTCCAGTTACGACGACTTCTGCGGCCACGGCCGCCGCCTCGACCAGCGGCTGGCGGAACTCGGCGGCACCCGCCTCGCGCCCCGCGTGGACTGCGACGCGGACTACGACCAAGCCGCGGAGCGCTGGCTGGACGCGGTGCTCGCCGCGCTCGCCGAAGAGGCCGGGCCCGAGGCGGAATCCGGGCCCCCGGCTGCGAAGCCACCGCAGCCGGGCGGCGGCATCGCCTTCCCGCGCGCGGTGATCCGCGGCGACGGCCCCGCCCCCGCCTCCGCACAGCCCCGGCTGCTGGAGGCGTCCCCGTACTCCAAGGCCGCGCCCTTCCCCACGCTGCTGGTGGGCAACCGGCTGCTGAGCCTGCCCGGTTCGGCCAAGGAGGTCAGGCAGTTCGCCTTCGACACCCGGGGTGGTGAACTCGGCGGCCTGTCCTACGAGGCGGGCGACGCGCTGGGTGTCTGGCCCGCCAACTCGCCCGCTCTGGTGGCCGACTGGCTGGCCGTCACCGGACTGGACGCGGACGAGCCGGTGCCGGTGCCCGGGATGGGCGAGGCGCCGCTCGGCGAAGCGCTGCGCACCCGGCTGGAGATCGCGCGGATCACACCGGAGCTGCTGCGCTTCGTCGCCGACCGTACCCACTACCGGGATCTGCGGCGGCTGCTGCGGCCCGACAACAAGGACGAGCTGGCGAAGTGGAGTTGGGGCCGCCAGGCCGTGGACGTCGTCGGCGGGTTCCCGGTCAGGGCCACCGCCCGTGAGTGGGCCGGGGTGCTCAGGCGCCTGCAGCCGCGGCTGTACTCGATCTCCTCCAGCCCGCTGGCGCACCCCGACGAGGTCCGGCTGACCGTGTCGGTGGTCCGCTACGGCGAGAACCGCGGGGGAGTGTGCTCCACCTTCCTGGCCGACTGCGCGGACGACGGGCCCGTACCCGTCTTCGTCCAGCGCTCCCCGCACTTCCGCCCGCCCGCCGATCCCGGCACACCGATGATCATGGTCGGCCCGGGGACCGGCGTGGCGCCCTTCATCGGCTTCCTGGAGGAGCACCGGGAACGCGGCGCCACCGGCAGCACCTGGCTGTTCTTCGGCGAGCAGCGGCAGGCCACCGACCACTACTACCGCCGGGAGCTGGAGGACTTCCGCCACACCGGCGATCTGCAACGCCTCGACCTGGCCTTCTCCCGCGACCAGCGCAACAAGGTCTACGTCCAGGACCGGATGCGCGAGCACGGCCCCCGGCTGTGGGACTGGCTCCAGCGCGGCGCCCACTTCTACGTCTGCGGCGACGCGGGCCGGATGGCCAAGGACGTCGACGCGGCACTGCGCGAGATCGCCTCGATCCACGGGGGCCTCGACGCGGAGCAGGCCGCGGCCTATCTCAAGCAGCTCGCCGCCGACAAACGCTATGTGCGGGACGTCTATTGAGAGGTTCCCGCGCCGCGGTCGCCGTTGCCCGCCGCCGGATCCCCGGCGGGGCCCGCGCCGTCCGCGGGCCGGCGAAGCTCCACGCAGCAGCGGCCCGCGTGGGGGGCGAGCACGGCCTCGACGCCGGTGGTCTCCAGGCCGCACAGCAGGCCGCCGAGGAAGGCGTGGTTGAGGCCGCAGACCAACTCGGGGGAGCGGGCGGCCAGTTGGTGGAAGGGGCAGTTGAGCAGCCGGACGCCGGTGGCGGCCCGGCGCTCCGGCTCGAAACCGTAGCGGGCGAGCATGTTCTCGCTGACGGTCAGCGAACGCTCGGGGCCGAGGCGGCCGGGGCGGATCCGGTCCCGCTCGGCCGCGCCGGTCTCCTCGCCGTGCTGCCGCGCCGCACGCAGCGCGGCGGCCCGCGCGCCCTCGCCGGGCTCCTCGGTGAGGACGGCGTCGATGAGGATTCCGGCGATCACATCCGGCCTGCGCTCCGGGATGCTGACCCGGATGTCGGCCTCGGTCGGCTCGTAGACCTTCGGCTTGCGGCCGACCTTGCGCGTTCCGGCCGGGCTCTCGTAGCGGGCCCTCAGCAGCCCGGCCGCCACGAGCTTGTCGAGATGGAACGCGGCGAGCTTGGCGGAGATCCCGGCGACGGACGCGGCCTCCTCGCGGGTGACGGGCCGCCGCGCGCGGCGCGCGAAGCCGTACATCCGCCGCCGCTGCGCGTCCGCGAGGACCGCGACGGCGTCCATGGAAGAGTGCGCCCTGGAGGACGCGGGCGAGTCCGGCACGGCGTCCGCGGAGGCTTCTGGAAGACTCGGATCGACTGCCACAACACCAGGATAACGCCTATTGTCATGGGCGTAACCGACAGCGACACGGCTGCTACCCGGCCAGCTTGACGCCTCCACGGAATAAGACCAATACTCGCTAGTGAAATCAATTCTCTAGGAGGGTCTGCCATGGCACCCCGTCCCGGCGCCGCGCTGCGCGTGGTCCATGAGACCGACGGCATCGACATGGCGGCGGCGGAGGACGCGGCTCGCGCGTTCCTGCGCGCGCTCGGCGTCCCCACCGACACGGAGGGGCTGGCGGCGACGCCCGGCCGGATGGCCCGCGCCTACGCCGAGCTCTTCACCCCCCGGGCGTTCGACCTCACCACCTTCCCCAACGACGAGGGGTACGACGAGCTGGTGCTGGCCCGCTCCATCCCCGTGCGGTCGGTCTGCGAACACCACCTGCTGCCCTTCGTCGGCACCGCCCACGTCGGCTATCTGCCGGGGCAGCGGATCCTCGGGCTGTCCAAGCTGGCCCGGGTGGTCGAGCACTTCTCCTGCCGCCCGCAGGTGCAGGAGCGGCTGACCAAGCAGATAGCGGACTGGCTGCAGGCGCAGCTCGCGCCCAAGGGCGTCGGCGTGGTCCTGGTCGCCGAGCACACCTGCATGACGCTGCGCGGCGTGCAGGCCACCGGTTCCACCACCATCACCTCGACACTGCTCGGGACGCTGCGGCACGACCCACGCTCCCGGGCCGAGTTCCTGGCGCTGTCCGGCGTCGCCACCTGACATCCCCGCGGCGGGAGACCGCGGCGGGAGACCCACCACCGCACGCCCACCACAGAAAGCCCACCGAGACCGTGGAAATCTGGATCAACCCCGCCTGCTCCAAGTGCCGTTCGGCGCTCTCCCTGCTCGACGCCGAGGGAGCCGAGTACACCGTGCGGCGCTACCTCGACGACCCGCCCACGGCCGCGGAGCTGACCGAGGTACTGGGCAGGCTCGGCCTGGAGCCCTGGGACATCACCCGCACCGGGGAGCCCGCGGCAGCCGAACTCGGCCTCACCACCTGGCCGCGCGACGCCGAGGCCCGTGAGCGCTGGATCGCCGCGCTCGCCGGGCACCCCTCGCTGATCCAGCGGCCGATCATCACCGCGGAGGACGGCACGACCGTGATCGGCCGTTCCGAGAGCGCCGTCCGCTCCGTCCTTCCGCCGTCCGCCACCCACTGAAGGAGCCACTCATGAGCAGCAGCCCGGCATTTGTGATCGTCGGAGCGAGCCTGGCCGGGGCCTCGGCCGCGAAGACCCTGCGGGAGGAGGGCTACGACGGCCCGCTCGTGCTGATCGGCGACGAGAGCGAGCACCCCTACGAGCGTCCGCCGCTGTCCAAGGGCTACCTGATGGGCAACGACGCCCGCGAGAAGATCTACGTCCACCCGCGGGAGTGGTACGCGGAGCACTCCGTCGAGCTGCGCCTGGGCACTACGGTGACCGCCGTCGACCCGGCGGCGCACCAGGTCACCCTCGACGACGGCACCCGGCTCGACTACGCCAAGCTGCTGCTGGCGACCGGGTCCTCGCCGCGCCGGCTGACCGTGCCCGGCGCCGACCAGGAGGGCGTGCTCTACCTGCGCCGCGTCGGCGACAGCGACCGGCTCAAGGAGGCGCTGCGACCGGGCGCCGCCGTGGTCGTCGTCGGCGCGGGCTGGATCGGCCTGGAGGCCGCCGCCGCGGCCAGGACCGCCGGGGCGGCCGTCACCGTACTGGAGTCGGCGGAACTGCCGCTGCTCGGCCCGCTCGGTCGCGAGGCCGCCCAGGTCTTCGCCGAGCTGCACCGCGCCCATGACGTGGACCTGCGCTGCGGTGTCCAGGTCGCGGAGATCACCGGCGACGCGGGCCGCGCCACCGGCGTACGCTTCGCCGACGGCACCCGTATCGCCGCGGACACCGTGGTGGTCGGGGTCGGCATCACGCCCAACACGGCGCTCGCCGAAGCCGCCGGCCTCACCGTGGACAACGGCATCGTCACCGACGCGGCCCTGCGCACTTCCGCCCCCGACGTCTTCGCCGCGGGCGACGTCGCCAACGCCGAGCACCCGCTGCTGGGCACCCGGGTAAGGGTCGAGCACTGGGCCAACGCCCTCAACCAGCCGCAGGCCGCGGCGAAGGCGATGCTCGGCCAGGACGTGAGCTACGACCGGCTGCCGTACTTCTTCACCGACCAGTACGACCTCGGCATGGAGTACACCGGCCACCTCGGTTCCGGCGGCTACGACCGGGTCGTCTTCCGCGGCGACGTCGCCGCCCGCGAGTTCATCGCCTTCTGGCTCGCCGACGGCCGCGTGCTGGCGGGCATGAACGTCAACGTCTGGGACGTCACCGGCCCCGTACAGGCGCTGATCCGCTCCGGCGCCCGGATCGACGCGGGCGCCCTCGCCGACCCGGACGTACCGCTGGAGTCGCTGCTGGACGACGCGCGGGGCTGACACCGGGCGATCCCCGGGCCAGGTCGCGTCCGCCGGACACGCCCTGGCCCGAAAGGGTGGTCGGGATAACCCCCCTGACGATCAACCGGCCTGCTGGATGGGAGCGGTGGGCCGTACCCGGAACCCTGGAGGGGTCATCGTGCCCCGCCCGGTCCAGGAGGATCTCCCATGCCGACACGCCGCGCCGTCGTGCTGTCGTCCGTCGCCGCCGCTGCCCTCGCCGCCGTCCCGTCCCGGGCGGTCGCGGGAACGCCTCGCGCGAGCGGCGGCGCCGGGCTCGTACGGTTCGGGCTGCCGAAGCCCAGCGGGCCGTATCCCGTGGGGACCGTCCCGCTGCACCTGGTGGACGGCTCACGCCCCGATCCGTGGGTGTCCACCCAGCCGTTCCGGGAGCTGATGGTCAGCGTCCGCTACCCGGCCCGGGACGTCGGCGGACACCCGTACGCGCCGCACATGCTGCCGGGCGAGGCCGCCGGCTGGGTCGAGCTGAACAGCCTCTACAAGGTGCCCGCGGAGCGGGTCGACTGGGCGGCGACCCGCACCCACGCCCATGAGTACGCGCCCGTCGCCGCGCACGGCGGCCCGTACCCCGTCGTCCTCTACTCGCCGGGGGCGGGCGACCCGCGTTCGCTGGGGACCACCCTCTGCGACGACCTCGCCTCCCGCGGGTATGTCGTGGTGACCGTCGACCACACCTACGACGCGTCCGCCGTGGAGTTCCCCGGCAACCGGGTCGAGAAGAGCGTGCTGCTCGCCGAGTTCCTCAAGGTCCAGGACGACCAGAAGAAGATCGGCGAACTGCTGCACAAGACGGAGGACATCCGGGTCGCCGACACCCGCTTCGTCCTGGACGCGCTGCCGAGGGCACTGCCGGGCCGGCTGCGCGCCGCCGCGGACCTGCGCCGGATCGGTATGTTCGGCCAGTCGGCGGGCGGCTTCACCGCGCTGCAGACCATGCACGACGACCCCCGTATCGCCGCGGCCGCCAACTTCGACTGCGTCGTGTCGTACGTGCAGAACGACTCCGACCCGGGCAACCTGTCGTCGGTAGCCGTCGACGGCCTGGACCGCCCCTTCCTGCTCGTGGGCAAGGACGGGAACACCCGCGGCACGGTGCCCTCCTGGGACGCGCTGCTGAGCCACAGCCACGGCTGGTACCGGGGGCTGACGCTGACCGGCGCGGAGCACGTCTCCTTCACCGACCTGGAGGTGATCGTCCCGCAGCTCGCGGGGCCGCTCGGCCTGGACCGCGAGACGGTCGTCGCCAACATCGGCGACATCCCGCCCGCGGAGGCGGTCCCCGCCGACCGCGCCTACCTCGCCGCCTTCTTCGACCGCTGGCTGCGCGGCCGGGACGACGACGGACTGCTCGACGGCCCCTCGGCCCGCTATCCGCGGATGACCTTCTTCGCCTGAGCCGGGCGGCCCGCGGTCCCCCGCCCCGCGGCCCCCGGGCCCGCACCGCCGCGACAAGCGGTGCGGGCCCGGGGGCCGGGGTGTGGAAGGGGCGGTCAGGGTGCGGGGGTGGCGCCCTCACTGACATACGAGACCGGCACCGTCGCGTTGCGGGCCGAGGGGCTGGTGGGCGCGGGGACGAAATAGACCTTGCCGTCGCCGTAGCAGGGCAGGTTGAGCGAGGTGGGGATGGCCACGCGGACGGCGTACCAGCGCAGGGCCACGACCGGCCCGGCGGAGATCGCGTTGCCGAACCCGACGTTGATGTGGTCGGCGAGCTCTCCGGTGTAGCCGGCGTCGGCCGGTGTGGGGACGGCGACGTCGGGCATGACGTCGACGGTCTGGCCCGCCATCGGGTGGCCGGTCTCGCCCGGCGTCACCGGGCCGAAGCAGCCGACCTTGATGACGGCGCCGACGGTGACGCCGTTGACCTGCCCGACGAACAGCTGGTGCGGGGCGATCGGCGCCGGGTCGACGACGCCCGCCGCGGCCGGTCCCGCCGTCGACAGCGCCACCGCGCCGCCGGTCAGGGCCAGTGCGGCGAGCCTGCCGAGGGCGCGGGAGCGGGGTAAGCGGTGCCTTTCCTGGTGGTGCCTGCTGCGCATGTCTACCTCCGAAGTGGCGGATGGGGCCATCGGCGGCCCCACGGGCATGGACCTGGGGCGAACTGTGCGAGCGGTGCAGGAGCAGGAGCACGAGCAGCAGCATGGTAGCGACGCGCGGGGCCGCTGCCGATGGGTTCGCCCGGCCGGAATCGCGTACCGGCCCAGCCGCCGGGGACGCGGGCTCAGCCGCCGGGGACGCGGGCGGGCCGCCCCGCGTCGAGTGGCGGGGCGGCCCGGCGGTACCGCGCGGACGGTACGGGCGCGGCGCGCCGCCGGCCGTCAGTTGGCGGCGATGAACTGGTTGGCCAGCGCCTGGCCGCGCGAGACCGCGTCCGCGTGGCTCTCGATCGGGCTGGCCTGCGAGTTCTTGAACAGGATGTAGGTGACACCGGAGTCCGCGCCGCCGAACTCGGGGTCGGGGTCGATACCGAGCGCCTGGGCGGTGCTGTACGACGCCTCACCGATGATCTTCGTCGGGCCGGTGTCGCCGACGACCGCGTACTCCACCTTGTTGTTGTAGATGACCGCGACGATGCCGCCGCCCTTGATGCCGTACGAGGTGTACTTCCAGATGCTGCTGGTGCTCGGCACCACGACGTACGGGAGCTTGGCGGAGTTCAGCGGCTGGCCGTTGGACTGGTGGAAAGCGGTGTCGTCCTGGAACCACGGGTCGGTGTTGTTGTTGCACTGCGTGGTGACCTGGCCGTCGCAGTCGATGTCCATGTCGGCCTTCCAGAAGACCGCGCCGTTCTTGCCGCAGACGGGGACGGTCGCCGACGTCTCGTCGTCGGTCTTGTACTTGCCGTTGGAGATCTGCGAGCAGCCGGTGACCTTGGCCAGCAGCGCGGCGGCGCTCACCGAGCCTTCCTGGGCGGTGTGCGGTTTCGCGCCGCTGTGGGCGCTGGCGAGGGCGGGGTTGGCGGCAGCGAGGGGTAACGCCGCGGTGGCGAGGAGCGCGACGATCAGGCGACGGCGCATGGGGGGCTCCCTCTGATAGGAAAGTTTCCTTACAGGTTCGCGTCAAAAATGCCGTCATCGTTTACGTGCGTCAACCCCTATGACGGGAGGGGGCACTCGGGCCCGGCCGCCGGAGCCCGATCCCCCATCAAGGGGCATGGATCCAACGGGAACCAACACTTACGAACATTAAACTAAGCAAGTCAACAGGCTCGGTGACCTGGATTCCGCAGGGGTGCCGAGGGCGGGCCGTCGCGCGGGGTTCGCGGCACCGGCGCGATCCAGCCGCCCGGCGGCCGTGTCGCGGACCCTCGGGCGCCCTGTGCGGCGCGAGACGCACGGGGCGCGTGAGGAACGCCGTGCGACCGCTCGGACCGGCGCAATCGGCCCCTCAGTGGCCGCCTGGGCGGCACGCCAGGGGCGGCTCCGGGCGCCGGCTGCGCCCGTCCCGTCGCTGGTGATCGGTGCTGCCGCCGCGCGCCGCCCGTGAGGCGTGGTGGTCCACTGGTGCATGTTGTGGCAACGTGTTCTCTCCTGATTCCGCCATCCGGTGGCTGGTCGGCGGCCGTCCCTCCTGCCGTGGTCCGGACGTTCCCCAAGGACAAAGGGGACATCTTCGAGCCAAAGGACGCCTTCACTCGCAGATCACGGTCCGGCAACGCATCCGTAATAGGACGTTGACGACCCCTCTTATCTGGCGTAGAACTACCCCTGCGGTTGAGTGGGCGTTTCATCTTGGTGACTTCTGTTGGAATCGGTTGGGCCAACAAGCCTCCGGAAGACACCCACGGACCAGCGTTCCGTCTACGCCGCGGAACGACCACACACACATGGAGGCACCATGTCGGATGTCGACTCGTCGGGCAGCACTGAGATCGGGATGTCGCCGACTCGTAGGAATCTGCTCAGGGGCGCGGCCGGGGCAGCCGGTCTCGCCGTAGTGTCCGGCGGTCTGCTGACGGCCTGCAGCGACGACAAGAAGTCGAGCAAGCCCAGTAGTTCGTCAGGCGGCAAGGTCGGGGGCACGGTGACCTTCGGGTCCAACTACTCCGACCCGGCCGCGAAGTCGGCGTTCGCGGCACTGACGTCGGCGGCGACGGCATCGACCAAGGCCCAGATCAAGGTCAACACCGTTGACCACAACACGTTCCAGCAGAACATCACCAGCTATCTGCAGGGCACCCCGGACGACCTGTTCACCTGGTTCGCCGGGTACCGCATGCAGTACTTCGCCGCCCAGGGCCTGGCCGAGCCGATAGACGACGTGTGGGAGAAGATCGGCGGCAACTTCGGTCCCGCGGCCAAGCAGCTCTCCACCGGTCTCGACGGTCACCAGTACCTGGTGCCGATCTACAACTACCCGTGGGTGGTGTTCTACAACAAGTCGGTCTTCAAGGCCAAGGGCTACACCGTCCCCACCACGTGGGACGACTACATCAAGCTGGCCAAGAAGATGAAGGCCGACGGGATCATCCCGATCGCCTTCGCGGACAAGGACGGCTGGCCGGCACTGGGGACCTTCGACATCCTCAACCTGCGCATCAACGGCTACGACTACCACGTCAAGCTGATGAAGCACGAGATCCCCTGGACCGACCAGGGCGTGCACACCGTCTTCCAGCACTGGGCCGAGATGATGCCCTACCTGCAGTCCGGCGCGAACGGCCGGCTGTGGCAGGACGCGGCCAAGGCGCTGGAGACCAAGCAGGCCGGAATGATGTTCCAGGGCACCAACCAGGTCGCCGCGCAGTACGTCACCGACAAGGCGAACCTGGACGACCTGGACTTCTTCACCTTCCCGGCGATCAACCCGCAGTGGGGCCAGGACTACATGGACGCGCCCACCGACGGGTTCATGCTGTCGAAGAAGGCCAAGAACCCCGACGCCGCCAAGGCGATCCTGGAGTACATCGGCAGCGGCGCCGCCGAGGCCGAGTACCTCAAGACCGACCAGTGGGACGTCGGCCTGGCCAACGGCCTGCAGGTGCCGACGTACAACGCGATCCAGAAGAAGTCGGTCGAGGAGATCGGCAAGTGCAAGGCGGTGGCGCAGTTCATGGACCGCGACGCCGACCCCGCGATGGCGACCGCCATGATCTCCATCATCCAGAAGTTCATCGACGACCCCAGCACGGGCAACATCGCGACGCTGCAGAAGTCCGCGGAATCCCAGGCGAAGGCGATCTACTCCTGATGAGTTCCACCTCTCAGACGCACACCCCGGCAGCGGCACCGGCCAAGACCCCCGTGGTCAAGGCCGGCCGCCGCCGGGGCGCGCGCAGACTGACCGGCCGCGACCGCATAGTTGTCGCCGTCCTGCTGGGCATCCCGCTGCTGCTGGACCTGGCGTTCGTATGGTTCCCGGCGATCGGCACGGTGCTGCTGTCGTTCACCAAGTGGAACGGCGTGGGCAGCCTGCACACCAAATCCTGCGTCCCGAACATGCCGTCGATCCTCAACAACGGCTGTGTGTACGGCGTGCAGAACTACCACCAGGCCGCCACGATCTACCCCGAGTTCTGGCCCGCGGTACGGCACAACCTGATCTGGCTGGCCGTGTTCGTGGTGATCGCCACCCCGCTCGGCATGCTCTTCGCGGTCGTCATCGACCGCGGCATCCGCGGCAGCCGGATGTACCAGTCGATCCTGTTCCTGCCCGTCATGCTCTCGCTGGCCCTGGTCGGCATCATCTGGGAGTTCATGTACTCGCAGAACTTCGGGCTGATCAACACCGTCATCCACCGCAACGGCGACAGCAACGCCATCGACTGGCTGGGCAATCCGCATCTGAACCTGTGGGCGGTGCTGGTCGAGGCCACCTGGCGGCAAGCCGGATACGTCATGGTGCTCTATCTGGCCGGCCTCAAGGCCGTCGACCCCAGCCTGCGCGAGGCGGCCCTGGTGGACGGCGCCAACGCCTGGCAGACCTTCTGGCGCGTGGTCTTCCCCGTGATGCGGCCGATCAACATCGTCATCATGGTGGTGACCGTCATCGAGTCGCTGCGCGCCTTCGACCTGGTCTACATCACCAACAAGGGCATCAACGGCCTCGAACTGCTCTCGGTACTGGTCACCTCCAACATCGTCGGCGAGACCCAGCGCGTCGGCTTCGGCTCGGCGCTCGGCGTCGTCCTGCTGATGATCTCCCTGGTGCCGATCTCCATCTTCCTGTACCAGACGTTCAGCCGTGAGGAATCGCGATGACCACCGACACCCTGACCCGGCGAACGTCGCGTCCCGAGCAGCCCGCCGCCGGTGGCCCGCGCAAACCGAAGCCCTGGGGCCAGATCGCCTCGCAGGTCTTCCTGATCAGCGCCTCGGTGCTGTGGCTGCTGCCGATCGCGTTCGCGCTGTACGTGGCCCTGCGCCCGTACTCCGAGACCCGCAAGTACGGCTATGTCTCGATGCCGCACAGCTTCACGCTGAAGAACTTCAGCGAGGCGTGGACGCAGTCGGACATGCTGCACTTCTTCTGGAACTCCGTGATGATCACGGTGCCCGCGGTGATCATCGTCCTCGCGCTGGCCTCCGGTGTGGCCTTCGTGCTGACCCGGGTCAACAGCAGGCTCAACATCGCGCTGCTGATCCTGTTCACCGCGGGCAACCTGCTCCCGCAGCAGGTCATCATCACCCCGCTGTACCGGATCTACCTCAAGATCACGCTGCCGCACTTCCTGAGCAGCAGCGGCCTGATGTACAACTCGATCTTCGGTCTCGTCACCATCAACGTGGCCTTCCAGCTCGGCTTCTGCGTCTTCGTGCTGAGCAACTACATGAAGTCGATCCCGGGCGAGATGTACGAGGCCGCGCTGGTGGACGGCGCGACGCTGTGGACCCGGTTCTGGAAGCTCACCATCCCGCTGTGCCGTCCGGCGCTCGCGGCGCTGGCGACGCTGCTGACCACCTGGATCTACAACGACTTCTTCTGGGCCATCACCCTGATGTCCAGCGGCGACAAGCGGCCGGTCACCTCCGCGCTGGCCAATCTCCAGGGCCAGTTCGTGAGCAACCAGAACCTCATCGCGGCCGCCGCGATGATCGCCGCGATCCCCACGCTGGTCGTCTACATCCTGCTCCAGAAGCAGTTCATCGCCGGTCTCTCGCTCGGCAGCAGCAAGGGCTGAACCCGTACCTTCGCAACGCCGGGTACATCGCTCCACACATTCATACTCCTGAACCGAAGCCGCGGTCCGGTCTCCTGACACCAGGGTGCCGACCGCGGCTTTGTCATGCCGTGGCGGCGGAAGATCCGTTCAACCACTTGACCCCGGAGCAAGGGGAGTTCTAGCGTCGCGTTTTCCAGGATGTAGACGCTGTTCCTACTTGTGAACGGAGAGTGTGGCGATGAGCAAGCCCAGAAGCCACCGACGCATGCTTCCCCTGACCGCACTGGCGGTCACGCTCGCCGCCGCGTCCACCGGGCTGACCGCGTGCGGCGGAGGTGATTCGGGAGGCGGCTCGGCGACGGGGCCGCTCAAGGTGTGGGTCCGCGGCGCGGGCGACTCGGGGAAGGCCTACGGCAAGGTCTTCGACGGCTTCACGAAGCAGACCGGGATCAAGGTCGAACTCTTCATGACCAACACCGACTTCGAGACCAAGCTCAACGCCGCCGCCGCTGCCCACAAGCTGCCCGACGTGGTGATCGACGACGGGGCGCAGCTCGGCACGTTCAAGAACCAGGGCATCATCACCGAGGTCGACAAGTCCAAGGTCGGCGGCAACGCCCAGGTGAGCGCGGCCGCCTGGAAGTCCGTCACCGACAACGAGGGCAAGACCTACGGCGTGCCGTACTCCGCCCAGGCCAACGTCCTGCTGGTGCGCACCGACTGGCTGAAGAAGGTCGGCATGCAGCCGCCGAAGACCTGGGACGACCTGGAGAAGGTCGCCAAGGCGTTCACCACCCAGGACCCGGACGGCAACGGCAAGAACGACACCTACGGCTTGGACGTCCCCGGCTCCACCCAGCGCGGCTATCTGTCCTGGTACTGGTCGAACTTCCTCTACCAGGCGGGCGGCAGCTTCCTCCAGCCGTCCGGCTCCGGCGGCTTCACCTCCGCCATCGGCTCGCCCGAGGCCGTCACCGCCGCCGACTTCCTCAAGAAGCTGTACTGCACCGACAAGGTCGTCCAGCCCGGCGCGCTCAACAACGTCACCACCGACACCAACAAGGCGTTCCAGACCGGCGTCGCCGGTATGTACCTCACCGGGCCGTACGCCTACGCCACCACCGACGCCACCGCGGTCAAGGGCAAGTACACCGCCATCGCGCCGCCCGCCGGGCCCAAGGGCTCCGGCAGCCTCGCCGAGGGCACCACGATCTACGCCATGGCGGGCTCCCAGCGGTCCGACGACTTCACCAAGTTCGCCTCGTACATGGTCTCCCCGCAGGCCCAGACGACCGGGATGACCGGCGTCCCGACCGCCACCATCGTCCGGCTGCCGATCAACACCACCGTGGACCCGGCGAAGGCGCACGGCGGCGACCCGCGCTGGCAGCTCGCCCAGCAGGTCTACAACGACAGCGGCAGGTACGAACCGGTCAGCGCGCCGGACTGGCAGACGTACCGCAACGACGCGGCCGAGACGCTCAACAAGCTGCTGTCCGGCTGCGGCGACTCCCAGCAGGCGCTGTCGTCGCTGAACGGCCAGTTCAGCTCGCTGCTGAAGAAGTAGGGCGGGGGAGGGGACGGGCGCGGAGACGACGACATGGCAGCACTGACCAGAACAACCCCCGAGTCCCGCCCGGGGCAGGCCCGGCACGGCGCGGGCCCGCGGAAGGCGGCGGGCACCGCGGGCGGCACCGGACGGGCGCCGCGCGGCAGCGCCTGGCGGCGGTCGGCGATCGGCAGGACCGCCACCCCGTGGCTCTTCCTCGCACCCGTCCTGGCCCTCTTCGGCGTCTTCAAGTTCTGGCCGACGGTGTGGGGGATGTACCTCAGCTTCTTCCAGGTACGCCCCTACCTCGGCAACAAGTGGGTCGGCTGGGACAACTTCACCACCGCGCTGCACGATCCGCTGCTGCGCTCCGCCGTCGAGCACACCGTCATCGACGCCCTCGTCACCGTGGCGGCCTCCGCGCTGCTCGGCTTCGGTCTCGCGCTGCTGCTCGAAGGCCCGGCCCGGCACCTGCGGATCCTGCGGACCGTGGCGTTCCTGCCGGTGGTCACCGCCATGGTCGCGGTCGCCGAACTGTGGAACACCCTGCTCTTCCCGGGCAGTTACGGCAGCCTCAACTCGCTGCTGGGCCACCTCGGGATCGGCCCGCAGCCGTTCCTGTCCGACCCCCACTCCTCGCTGGCGTCGGTGATGCTCATCCAGGTCTGGAAGAGCGCCCCCTACGACATGGTGATCTTCGTGGCGGGTCTGGCCGGGATCGACCGGCAGTTGTACGAGGCCGCCGCCATCGACGGCGCCGGCGCCTGGCACCGGCTGCGGCACGTCACCCTGCCCTCGCTGCGCCCGGTGACCACCATCGTGCTGACCCTGGGCATCATCCGCGGCCTGCGGGTCTTCACCGAGATCTACGTCCTCACCGGCGGCGGCCCCGCGGGCTCCACCGAGACCATCGTCACCTACACCTACAAACAAGGCATCCAGAACAACCAGTTGGGCATGGCCTCCGCCGTCTCCACCCTGCTGTTCCTGGTGACCGTCCTGCTGACCTGCCTCACCCTGTGGTGGCGCGGGCGGAGGGAGGCGTGATGAGCGTACCCACCAGCGCACTGGGGCTGCGGATGCCCCGCAGCGGCGCCCTGCGGATCGGCGTACGCGTCCTGCTGTACGCCCTGGTCCTGTTCGTGTTCGCGATGCCGCTGTGGACGATGGTCGCCACCGTCTTCAGCGGGGTCCCGCTCAAGCTCGGCCAAGTATCGGTCGTGCCGCACCAGTTCACCCTGGGCAACCTCAGGGCCGCCTTCCGGTACGGCGTCGGCCGCGGCCTGCTGAACTCCGTGATCGTCACCGGGGTCGGGCTGTTCCTCCAGGTCACCGTCAGCGCCTTCGCCGCCTACGCGCTGGCCCGCAAGAAGTTCCGCGGCCGGGCACTGGTCATGCTCGCCGTGCTCGCCACGATGATGATGCCGGAGGAGGTCATCGCCATCCCGCTGTACCTGGTGCTCGGCAAGGTCCCCGACCCGCTCGGCGGCGGCGACCTGCTGGACTCGTACTCCGGGCTGATCCTGCCCGTCGTCGGCTGGGCGCTGCCGATCTACGTACTCACCGGCTTCATGAAGACCATCCCGCTCGAACTGGAGGAGGCCGCACGCGTCGACGGCGCCAAGGACCTGCGGATCTTCTTCCAGATCATCCTGCCGCTGTGCCGCCCGGCGCTCGGCACCTGCGCGGTCTTCGGCTTCCTGATGATCTGGGACCAGTACCTGCTGCCGCTGCTGGTCGCGCAGAGCCCGCACATGTACACCATGACGCTCGTGGTCACCGGCCTGTCGACCAGTCAGGAACAGTCCGAGGGCGTACGGATGGCCGCGTCGCTGATGCTGATGGTGCCCAGCGTGCTGGTCTACCTGCTGCTGCAGCGGCTCTTCGAACGCGGCATGCTCAACGGCTCGTTGAAGGGGTGACGCGGGGCGCGCCGCGGCAGGGCGAGGGTGGCCGTGGGCCCCGGCTCCGGCTCAGTCGAGGTGGAAGACCTCCTCGGCCGGAGCCCACCACTCACCCTCCGCGGCGCTCTCCACCGGCTGCTGGCACGGGTCGGTCACCGTCCACCACTCGCGGGTGACCGGGTCCTCCGCGATGCCCGCGGTGTCGGCCGCGTAGTCGTCCCCGGAGTACTCCAGGTAGCTGAACAGCAGGCCGTCACGCAGGAAGATCGAGTAGTTGCCGATGTGCGCCTTCTTCAGCGCCGCCAGCACACCGGGCCACACTTCCGCGTGCAACGCGCGGTACTCGGCCTCCTTCTCGGGCCGCAGCCGGATAACCGACGCGAAACGCTGCACCGTTCACCACTTCCCTCCGCCGGGCGGACGCGGCATTGCGCCGGGTCGGCGACACTCTAGATCATGCCTCCCGGCGGGCCGCCGTCTCGTAGCCTTTCGCGGTATGGATGAGGTGTGGCGGTTCCTGGAGTGCGTGCACGCGCCGGTCTACTTCGCACCCGAGGCGCACGCGGCGTACAGCGGCGTCGGTGACGGGCTCAAGGGCTACTGGATGGGGTACTTCGCCTCGCGGTCCGCGGCGTTGGGGGTGGTCCCGGCTCCGGTGGTCACCGCCGCCTTCTACAACTTCGCCGCGGCACGGGTGCACCGCGCGGTGCCGGACTGCTGGAGCCTCGCGACGCCCGGTGAGGTGCTCGACGCACGGCTGGGTGTGGCGCGGCAGGCGCTGCGGCGGCTGCTCGGCGACCTGGCGGACGACGCCGCGGTGGCCGAGGCCGCGGCGCTGGCACGGCGGGCCGTGGACGGCGCCCCGGTCGCGGGACGCGCGCTGTTCGCCGCGCAGGCGGCGGTGCCGACGCCCGACGAGCCGCCGGCGGCGCTGTGGTGGGCGGCCACCGCCCTGCGCGAGTTCCGCGGGGACGGCCATGCCGCCGCCCTCCTGACCGCCGGGATCGACGGCTGCGAGGCCAATGTGCTCACCGTCCAGCTCGGCATGGCGACCGACGAACAGCGGGAGTACCGCGGCTGGACCACCGACGAGTGGGCCGCGGCGACCGACCGGCTGCGTACCCGCGGCTGGCTCGCCGCGGACGGCACGCCGACCGCCGAGGGCCGCGCCGCACGGGACGCCGTCGAGGCCACCACCGAGCGGCTGGCCCGCCCCGGCCTCGCCGCGCTCGGCGACGACGGCACCCGGCGGCTGGCGGACCTGCTGCGCCCGCTCGCCCGCCGCATCGTCGACGGCGGCGGTCTGCCGTTCCCCAACCCCATGGGCATGCCACCGATCGAGGCCGCGGAACCCAGCGCCTGACGCGGACCGCGGAGGGGCCCACGGGATGCGACCAGCGGATTCGAGCGTCTGATCGAGCCGCCCGCGCCGCCGGAGCGCCCCGTTCCGGAGGGGCGGCGACAGCGGGGAAACCGGTCTCATGGGATGCGCGCATTGGGGCCACGCGAGACGTCCTCACGACGTAGTGTGTGCGGGCGAACCCCCTTGGTGAACGCGCGTGTCGCGCCGCGCCAGGCCCGGTACGCGTCCGGGGGGACGAGTGGGCCCGCGGGCCCGTACGCCCTGCGGGCGGGCTCTTAAGCGGTGTCCCGCCCGTCATGAAGTGCCGCGCCGCGCTGGTTCCAGGGGCCCCTCCGGCGCCCCGCCGCCGCGGGTCGGAACGAGGGGGAGTGCCCATGACCACGCACCATCATGTCGGAACGCCACGTCCCAGACCGCGCCGGCGCCTCACGGCGCTGGCCACCACCGCCGCACTGGGCCTCACGGGCCTGGCCGCGGCCACCGCTCCCGCGGCGCACGCCAACGCGCCGGGCACCACCTCCGCCTACGTGGCCAACGCGGGCGACAACACGGTCTCCGTGGTCGACGTCGCCACCGGGAGCGTCACCGCCACCGTCCCCGTCGGCTTCGGCCCGCAGGGCGCCGCGGCCTCCGCCGACGGCACCCGCGTGTACGTCCCGAACATCGGCTCCAACAACGTCTCGGTGATCGACACCGACGGCAACACCGTCGCGGCCACCACGCACGTCGGAGCCAGCCCGACCGCCGTCGCCGTCAGCCCCGACAACTCCCGCCTCTACGTGGTGAACCTGGGCTCCAACTCGGTGTCCGTGATCGACACCGCGACCGACGCGGTCGTCTCCACCATCGCCGTGGGACCGGGTCCCGACGCGGTGGCCGTCACTCCCGACGGCACGCGGGCCTACGTCACCAACAGCGGCGCGGGCGGCAGCGTCTCGGTGATCGACACCGCCACCGACACCGTCTCGGCGACGCTCACCGCGGGCGCGTTCCCGATCGCCGTGGCCGTCAGCCCGGACGGCGCGCACGCCTACGTCGCCAACCTGGTCGACAGCAGTGTCTCGGTGATCGCCACCGCGAGCGACACCGTCACCGCCACCATCCCCACGACGACATCCCCCTACGCGCTGGCCGTCAGCCCGGACGGCGCCCATGTCTACCTCGCCGACTCCACCGCCAACGCGGTGTCGGTGCTGAACACCTCCTCCGGCACCGTCTCGGACGGCATCGCGGTGGGCAGCGGCCCGCAGGGGCTGGCCGTCACACCCGACGGCGGCCGGCTGTACGTCACCAACCTGCACTCCGGGACCGTGTCGGTGGTCGACACCGCCACCTCCACGGTGAGCGCGACCATGCCCGTCGGCAACAGCCCCTCGGGCGTGGCCGTTTCCGTCGCACCGGTGCCGCCGGTGCCCGTACCCGTGGTGACCGCGGTCAGCCCCGCGACGGGTCCGCCCGCGGGCGGCACCACCGTCACCATCTCCGGCAGCCACCTGTCAGGGGCCACCGACGTCACCTTCGGCGCCGGGAACAGCGCCACCGGCGTCGACTGCTCGGACACCTCGTGCACCGCGCACTCCCCGGCGGGCACGGTCGGCACCGTGGACGTCCAGGTCACCACCGCCGGCGGCACCAGCGCGACCGGCGCCGCCGACCGCTTCAGCTACGCCGCCGCCGACGCGGGCGTGACGTTGAAGGCCACCCCCGCCTCCGGACTGCTCGGCGGCCGTATCGACTACACCGTGACCGTCACCGACCACGGCCCCTCCGCCCTGACCTCGGCCACCGTCACCATCCCGCTGTCCTCCCCGCTGCGCGCCACCTCCAGTGACTGCGCGGTCGGCGCGAACAGCGTGACCTGCACCGTCGGCCCGCTGGCCGACGGTGCCCACGCGGCACGCCACTTCAGCGTCCCCGTCGGCCTGCTCAGCCTCAACCTGCCCTACACCGTCACCGCGACCCGTACCGCCAGTGCGCCGGTCGACCTCAACTCCGCCAACGACCGTGCCACCCGTACCTGCACGGTGCTCACCTCGCTGCTGATCAGCTGCGACTGAGCGGCGCCGGCCGTGGACGTGACCGCACCACCGCGTGCGGTCACGACCGCGGCCGCCCGTCCCGCGCCCTACTGCGGCGGCGGCGCCGTGCTCTCCCGCACCACCAGCCGGGTGGGGACCAGGGTGGTGCCGCGCTCCGGCTCGTCGCTGCGGATCTGCCGCAGCACACTGTCCACGCACCGGCGGCCGACCTCGGCGAAGTCCTGCCGTACGGTCGTCAGCGGCGGCACCAGCGAGGCCGACTCGGCCAGGTCGTCGAAGCCCACCACGCTGACATCGCCCGGAACGGACCTGCCGCGCTCGTGCAGCGCGCGCAGCACGCCGATCGCCATCTGGTCGTTGGCGACGAAGACCGCCGTGCACCCCGGGTCGGCGGCGAGGCGCCGTCCCGCGCGGTAGCCGGACTCCGCCGACCAGTCGCCGCGCAGCAGTTCCGGCACCTCGCACCCCGCCGCCTCCAGCGTCGACCGCCAGGAGTCCACCCGCCGCTCGGCGGCGAACGACTCCTCGGGCCCCGCCACGTGCCACACCGTCCGGTGCCCGAGGTCCAGCAGGTGCTGTACGGCCGCTCGCGAGCCGCCGCTCTGGTCGGTGTCGA
The DNA here is from genome assembly GCF_040680795.1 of Streptomyces sp. NPDC051976. Lineage (NCBI taxonomy): Bacteria > Bacillati > Actinomycetota > Actinomycetes > Kitasatosporales > Streptomycetaceae > Streptomyces > Streptomyces sp. NPDC051976. Next base: position 70,123 of record NZ_JBFAXL010000024.1, on the reverse strand, counting down.
CCACGCAGTAGCGGTCACCGGCGTTGGAGTCCACCACGACCACCTGGGCGTGCGGCGGCAGCGAGACCGTCGCCGCGTCCAGCAGGTGCACCTCCATGATCACGATGATGCCGTCCACGGCCAGCTCTCCCAGCCGGGTGAAGGCGCCGCGCACGCCGTCCTGGGTGGGGACGGCCACCGGGAGCAGGGTCGTCGCGTACCCCTCGTGCGCCGCCGACGAGGCGACGGCCTCCAGCGTGCGCATGTTGCCCGTCGTGGAGAGGTTGAACAGTACGACGCCGAGGGTGCGGAACTCCCCGCTCTTGAGGGCGCGCGCCGCGCTGTTGGGCCGGTAGCCCAGCTCCTTCATGGCGGCCAGCACCTGCTGCCGGGTCGCGTCGACGACCCCGGGGAAGCCGTTGGAGACCCGGGAGACGGTCTGCGACGAGACGCCGGCCAGCTGTGCGACATCCGCCATGGACGCGCCGCGCCGGCGCCGTGTCCCCGTGCCTGACCCGCCGCCCGCCGTGCCGCCGACGCCGTCCCGCGCACTGTCGCCGATGCCGTTCACGCGCCTCTCGCACCTCACTGTCACCCCGCTCGGCCGCAGGTCCGGCCGCTGGTCACAGCAGTGTAGGCACCTACGCCGCGGCGGGCGGCTCAGTCCCGCGGGAGACGGTCCGCCGCCGCGGCCCAGCGGGCGGTGCCGCCGCCCGGCTCGTAGCGGCGCAGCCGCTGGGTAGCGGCCACCAGCCGCCGCATGGCGGGCAGATCGCCGACGAGGCCGTGCGCGCGGGCCTGGACCAGGATGTTGCCCAGGGCCGTCGCCTCGGCCGGGCCCGCGATCACCGGCAGCCCGGTGGCCTCCGCGGTGAAGCGGCACAGCAGCGCGTTGCGGCTGCCGCCGCCGACGAGGTGGATGTGCGTGACGTCGCGGTCGGCCAGCTCGGCGGCCCGGCGCAGCACCCGGCGGTGGGCCAGCGCGAGGCTCTCCAGCACGCAGCGCACCACCGCGCCCCGGTCGGCGGGCGGCCGCTGCCCGGTACGGACGCAGAAGGCGCGGATCGCGGCGGGCATGTCGGCGGGCGCCAGGAACTCCGGCGCCTCCGCGTCCACCAGCGCGGCGAACGGCTCGGCGTCCGCCGCTTCGTCCAGCAGCGCCGCCAGCTCCGTCGGCTGCCCCTGCGCGGCCCAGGCTCGGCGGCACTCCTCCAGCAGCCACATGCCCATGATGTTGCGCAGGTAGCGGACGGTGCCGTCGACACCGCGCTCGTTGGTGAAGTTCGCGGCGCGCGACGCCTCGCCGAGCACGGGCGCGTCCAGTTCCAGACCGGCGAGCGACCAGGTGCCGCACGAGATGTACGCGGCGCCCGGCGCGGTCGCGGGCACGGCGGCCACCGCGGACGCGGTGTCGTGCGAGGCGACGGCGGTGACCGGCGTGCCGGGCGCGAGGCCGGTGGCGGCGGCGATCCGCGGCAGCAGCGTGCCCACCCGGGAGCCCGGCTCCCGCAGCGGCGGCAGCAGCCCGGGATCGAGGCCGATCCGCCCGGCCAGCTCCCGCGACCAGGCGCCGGTCCGCGCGTCGAGCAGCCCGGTGGTGGAGGCGTTGGTGACCTCGGCCCCGATCTCGCCGGTCAGCCGGTGTCCGAGCAGGTCGGGCATGAGCAACAGCGTGCGGGCGGCGGCCAGTTGGGCGCTGCCGCGGGCGGCGGCGAGCTGGAAGACGGTGTTGAACGGCAGATGCTGCAGGCCGTTGAGCGCATACAGCTCCCGGGCGCCGATCTCGTCCCGCACCCGCTCGGCGACGCCCGCCGTCCGCGCGTCCCGGTAGTGGTACGGCAGCCCCAGCAGCGCGCCGTCGGCGTCGAGCAGGCCGTAGTCCACCGCCCAGCTGTCGATTCCCACCGAGGCCACCCCGCCCGCCCGCCCCGCCGCCCGCAAGCCCTCCATGACGCCCCGGACGAGCGCGGGCAGGTCCCAGTGCAGCCCGCTCGGCAGCCGCACCGGCCCGTTCCCGAACCGGTTCACCTCCCTGAGCTCCATCTCCCCCCGACCCACCCGCCCCACGATCACGCGCCCACTCGTCGCCCCGAGATCGACAGCGGCAAACGCCGCACTGTGCGGCTTCGGCGAGTTGCCGTTCATACGTCTCCTTCTCCAGGCACCGGACGTGCCCCGTTAGGGGCGCGGGGACGCGGGCTGCGCTTGCGGTGATCCAGGCACCGGACGTGCCCCGTTAGGGGCGCGGGGAACTGCGCGCTCAGCCCCCACCGACCGGTGGTCGGGAAACAACGCGTCTGCCCCATTGGGGCCGGTGGTGACCTGCAGGAGCGCGACGGCTGGTCGCGCAGTTCCCCGCGCCCCTTCGGGGCTCGACCTCTTCCGCAAGCGCAGCGCGCTTCAGCGCAGGAAGGCGGCCGCGACGCCCGCGTCGACGGGGATGAGGAGCCCGGTGGTGTGGGTGAGGTCGCCGCCGGTGAGGGCGAAGACGGCGGCAGCGACGTGTTCGGGGAGCACCTCCCGTTTGAGAAGCGTGCGCGCAGCGTAGAACTCTCCGAGCCGCTCCTCCTCGATGCCGTACGTCGCCGCGCGCTGCGCGCCCCAGCCGCCGGCGAAGATGCCGGAGCCGCGTACGACCCCGTCGGGGTTGACGCCGTTGACGCGGATCTGGTGCTCGCCCAACTCGGCGGCGAGCAGCCGCACTTGGTGTGCCTGGTCGGCTTTGGTCGCGGAGTAGGCGACATTGTTCGGCCCGGCGAAGACCGCGTTCTTGGAGGCGATGTAGACGATGTCGCCGCCGAGGCCCTGCGCGGTCATGACGCGGGCCGCCTCCCGGGAGACCAGGAAGGAGCCGCGGGCCATCACGGAGTGCTGCAGGTCCCAGTCATCGGCGGTGGTCTCCAGCAGCGGCCGCGACAGCGAGATGCCCGCGTTGTTCACCACCAGGTCGACGCCGCCGAAAGCCAGCAGCGCCGCGTCGAAGGCCGCGGCGATCTGCCGCTCGGAGGTGACGTCGACGCCGACGGCAACCGCCGTGTCGGGGCCGCCCAGTTCACGGGCGACGCCCTCGGCTGCGGGCACGTCCCGGTCGGCCACCACCACGCAGGCGCCCGCCGCCGCCAGCCGGTGCGCGATGGCCTTCCCGATACCGGAGGCGGCGCCGGTGACCAGCGCGATCCGGGTCGCCAGCGGCCTGGGCGGCGGCATCCGCCGCAGCTTGGCCTCCTCGAGCTCCCAGTACTCGATCCGGAACTTCTCGGCTTCCTCGATCGGCCGGTACGACGAGACCGCCTCGGCGCCGCGCATCACGTTGATCGCGTTGACGTAGAACTCCCCGGCGACCCGGGCGGTCTGCTTGTCCCTGCCGTAGCTGAACATCCCGACGCCCGGGACGAGGACGACCGCCGGATCGGCGCCGCGCATGGCGGGGGAGCCGGGCGTGGCGTGCCGTTCGTAGTAGGCGGCGTACTCCGCGCGGTAGGCGGTGTGCAGTTCCCGCAGCCGCGCCACCGCCTGTTCCAGCGGCACGTCGGCGGGCAGGTCGAGCAGCATCGGGCGCACCTTGGTGCGCAGGAAGTGGTCGGGACACGAGGTGCCGAGCGCGACCAGCCGCGGGTGCTCGGCGCGGGAGAGGAAGTCCAGGACGGCGGGTGAGTCGGTGAAGTGGCCCACCTGGGGCCGGTCCTGGGAGGCGAGGGCGCGCAGCACCGGGGCGAGCGCGGCGGCGCGCTCGCGGCGCAGCTCCTCGGGCAGCGGCTCGCGGCCCGGCAGCGCCGCGCCGAACGGGTCGGCCTTGCCGCGCTGCCGCAGGAAGGTCTCGGCGGTGCGGATGACGTAGAGCGAGTTGCGCTCGCACTCCTCGGAGGTGTCGCCCCACGCCGTGATGCCGTGCCCGCCGAGCACGCACCCCACCGCACGCGGGTTGGCGCGCTTGGCGGCGGCGATGTCCAGGCCGAGCTGGAAGCCGGGGCGGCGCCACGGCACCCAGACGACCCGGTCGCCGAAGCACTCCTTGGTGAGCGCCTCGCCGTCGGCGGCGCAGGCCAGCGCGATACCGGAGTCCGGGTGCAGATGGTCGACGTGCGCGGCGTCGACCAGGCCGTGCATCGCGGTGTCGATGGACGGGGCCGCGCCGCCCCTGCCGTGCAGGCAGTAGTCGAACGCGGCGACCATCTCGTCCTCCCGCGCGACCCCCGGATACACCTCGGCGAGCGCCCGCAGCCGGTCGAGCCGCAGCACGGCGAGCCCGGGCCCGGTGAGGGTGCCCAGGTCGCCGCCCGAGCCCTTCACCCACATCAGCTCGGTGCCGGCGCCGGTGACCGGGTCGGTGGCGACGCCCTTCGCGGAGGTGTTGCCGCCCGCGTAGTTGGTGTTGCGGGGGTCGGAACCGAGCCGGTGCGAGCGCTCCAGCAGCGCGCCGACCGTCTCGGCGTCGGGGCGGGGGACGGAAGCCATGAGTGCGGGTCCTTTGCGGTACGGCGGCGGGCACGGACGATCGGACGGGCGCGGACGGAGGGCGCGGACGAACGGGCGCGGACAGGTGGGACGGCAGCGGAAGCGGGTGCGGCCTAGGCGCCCCAGCCCGCCTGGGTGCCACCCACCCGCTCCGCGGCGATCCGCTCGGCGTGCCCGGTGGCCCGGTAGGCGGCCATGGGGTCGGGGTGCAGGCCCATCTCCTGGCGGATCTCGGCGAGCAGCGGGCGGACGTCGGTGTTGTAGGCGTCCATCAGCACACCGTTGGCGCCGAGTACGTCGCCGGAGCGCTGGGCGGCGGTCAGCGCGGCGGCGTCGACGAGCAGCGCCTTGGCGGTGGCCTCCTGCACGTTCATCACCGAGCGGATGATCGCGGGGATCTTCGCCTCGATGTTGTGGCACTGGTCGAGCATGAAGGCCACGCCCGTCTCCGGTGCCAGGCCGCCGTTCTTGACGACCTCGTGCATGATCCGGAAGAGCTGGAACGGGTCCGCGGAGCCGACCATCAGGTCGTCGTCGGCGTAGAAGCGGGAGTTGAAGTCGAACCCGCCGAGCTTTCCCTCGCGCAGCAGGAAGGCGACGATGAACTCGATGTTGGTGCCGGGCGCGTGGTGCCCGGTGTCGACCACCACCCGCGCCTTCGGTCCGAGTTTCAGGCAGTGGGCGTAGGAGGTGCCCCAGTCCGGCACGTCGGTGGTGTAGAAGGCCGGTTCGAAGAGCTTGTACTCCAGCAGCATCCGCTGGTCGTCGCCGAGCCGCTCGTAGACCTCGGCCAGCGCCTGCGCCAGCCGGTCCTGGCGGGCGGTGATGTCGTCCTGGCCCGGGTAGTTGGTGCCGTCGGCGAACCACAGCTTCAGGTCGCGCGAGCCGGTGGCGTCCATGATGTCGACGCACTCCAGCAGATGGCCGACCGCCTTGCGGCGTACCGCGCTGTCGGCGTGGGTGACCGACCCGAGCTTGTAGTCGTCGTCCTGGAAGACGTTGGCGTTGATGGCCCCCAGCGCCAGACCGCGGTCCCGCGCGTACTTCGCCAGCGCCGCGTAGTCGCCGACCCGGTCCCACGGGATGTGCAGCGACACCACGGGCGCGACACCGGTCGCCGCGTGCACCCGGGCCGCGTCGTCCAGCTTCTCGTACGGGTCACGGGGCACACCCTGCTGCCGGAACACCTTGAAACGGGTGCCCGAGTTGCCGTACGCCCACGACGGCGTCTCGATCCGCTGGGACTTCAGCGCCGCCTTCACCGCGGCCGACCGGTCTGTCATGGCAACCTCTGTGAATCGTTTCATTTAGCGGTCACCCTAGGGGTGGCGCTGACCTGTGTCAATGACTCCTGAGCGGGGAAAGGTTCCGCCAAAGGTCGGGCGGTGAAGTCTTGACGCCCTGAATGGACCGGGGCTACGGTCCCGGCAACTCGATTGAAACAATTCACCGATCGACGGCACCGAGGTGACCGTTCGCTCGCCATCCCTGGCACACGACCCATGGCACACGACCGGGAAACCCAGGAGACACCATGACCGACCCCGCACCGGAACGGACTCCGGTCCTCGCGCTGGAGGGGGTGAGCAAGTCCTTCGGCGCGGTACGGGCGCTGCGCGATGTGAGCCTGAGGCTGTACGCGGGCGAGGCCCATGCCCTGGCGGGTGAGAACGGCGCCGGGAAGTCGACGCTGATCAAGGCGCTCGCCGGAGTGCACCGGCCGGACAGCGGCACCGTCCTGCTCGACGGCGCCCCCGTGGTGTTCCACGGCCCGGCCGACGCCCGCGACGCGGGAGTGGCCGTCATCTACCAGGAGCCGACGCTCTTCCCCGACCTCTCGGTCGCCGAGAACATCTACGTGGGCCGCCAGCCGCGCCGCTCGCTCGGCCGGGTGGACCACAAGGCCGTACGGCAGGCCACCGCCGCGCTCTTCCGCCGGCTCGGCGTCGACCTCGACCCCGACCAGCCCGCCCGCGGACTGTCCATCGCCGACCAGCAGTTGGTGGAGATCGCCAAGGCGCTCTCCTTCGACGCCCGGGTGCTCATCATGGACGAGCCCACCGCGGCGCTGACCGGCAGCGAGGTCGCACGGCTGTTCGGCGTGGTGCGCGCGCTGCGTGAGGACGGCGCCGCGGTGCTGTTCATCTCGCACCGGCTGGAGGAGGTCTTCGCCCTCTGCCAGCGCGTCACCACCCTGCGGGACGGCGCCTGGATCGCCAGTGAGCCGGTCGCCGGGCTGACCGAGGACGACCTGGTGCGCCGGATGGTCGGCCGCGACCTCGGCGAGCTGTACCCCAAGCAGGACGCGGCGACCGGCGACATCGCCCTCAGCGTCCGGCGGCTGACCCGCGAAGGCGTCTTCACCGACGTCTCGTTCGACGTCAGGCACGGCGAGATCGTGGGGCTCGCCGGGCTCGTCGGCGCGGGACGCAGCGAGGTCGCCCGTGCCGTCTTCGGCGTCGACCGCTGGGACGCGGGCGAGGTCGAGGTGGACGGGCGCCCGCTGCGCCCCGGCGCGCCCAGCGTGGCGATGGCCGCGGGACTCGCCCTCGTCCCCGAGGACCGGCGCGCGCAGGGCCTGGTGATGGAGATGTCGGTGGAGCGCAACATCAACCTCACCGGGCTGCGCGCGACCACCAGGGCCGGGCTGATGGACCGCGCCGCGGAACGCAGCCGCGCCGTCGACTGGGCGGTGCGCCTCCAGGTGAAGTACGCCCGGCTCGGCGACCTCGTCTCCACCCTGTCCGGCGGCAACCAGCAGAAGGTGGTGCTCGCCAAGTGGCTGGCCACCGACCCCCGGGTGCTGATCGTGGACGAACCGACCCGCGGGATCGACGTCGGCACCAAGGCCGAGGTCCACCGGCTGCTCTCCCAACTCGCCGCCGACGGCCTCGCGGTGCTGATGATCTCCTCCGACCTGCCGGAGATCCTCGGCATGGCCGACCGCGTCCTGGTGATGCACGAAGGGCGGCTGGCCGCGGACATCCCCCGCGAGGAGGCCACCGAGGAAGCGGTGATGGCCGCCGCCACCGGCCGCGGGCGGAGCGCGGCATGACGATGACCGCCAAACCCGCGCCCGCCGCCGTCCCGCAGGCACCCCCGACCGCCGGGTTCCTCGACCGGGTGCTGAAGGTCCGTGAACTGGCCATCGCCGCCGTGCTGGTGGCCATGCTGACCGCCACCCAGCTCGACAACAGCGCCTTCCTGTCGGAGCAGGGCATCAAGGACCTGCTGCTCAACGCCACCATCCTGGTCCTGGTCGCCTGCGGCCAGGCGATGGTGGTGATCACCCGCAATGTCGACCTGTCGGTCGGCTCGGTCCTCGGCATCACCGCCTTCGCCGCCGGCGACTACCTCCAGGGCGGCGGCAACGCGCTGGTCGCGGTGCTGCTCGCGGTCGCCCTCGGCGCGGGCCTCGGCATCGTCAACGGACTGCTCGTCAGCCTCGGCCAGGTGCCCGCGCTGGTCGTCACCCTCGGCACCCTCTACATCATCCGCGGCGTGGACTCGCTGTGGACCGGGTCGCGCCAGATCACCGCGGCCGACCTGCCGTCCGGCTTCACCACCTTCGGCCATGACGGCCTCGGCGCCGTCCCGTATCTCGCCCTGCTCACCGCCGCGGTGCTGGTCTGCGCCGCCTACTGCCTGCGCAGCTACCGCAGCGGTCGGGACCTGTACGCGCTCGGCTCCAGCCCTGAGGCCGCCCGGCTGGCCGGAATCCCGGTCCGCAAGCGGATCCTGGCCGCGTACGTCACCTGCGGCGCGCTCGCGGGCCTCGCCGGAGCGCTGTACCTCGCCCGGTTCGGCAACGTCGACTCCGGCACCGGCTCCGGCTACGAACTCACCGTCGTCAGCGCCGTGGTGGTCGGCGGCGTCGCCTTCACCGGCGGTTCCGGCAGCCTCTACGGCGCCGCGCTCGGCGCACTGCTGCTCACCTCGATCAACAGCGTGCTGCCCTCCATCGGCGTCAGCTCCGTATGGGTGCAGGCCATCGACGGTGTCCTGCTGCTGCTCGCCATCGCGGTGGACCGGGTGGTGGCGCTGCGGGTCGCCGCGCTGCTGCGCAGGCGGGCCGCACAGACAAGGAGCGCCCACCATGACTGACACCTCCGCCCGTTCGGCCACACTGCTGCGGGACGCCCTGCGCTGGGACACCGTCGTCGGCGCGCTGCTCGTCGTGCTGCTGGTGTGCTCCTTCTCCCTGGTGGACAACTTCGGCAACGCGCTGAACCTGTCCTTCCTGATCGGCAACACCCTGCCGATCGCCCTGATCGCGCTGCCGATGACCCTGCTGGTCGTCTCCGGCGAGATCGACCTGTCCGTCGGCTCCACCGCCGGCCTGGCGGGCGCCGTGATGGGCAGGCTCTGGAACGGCGGCATGGCGATCGAGACGATCATCCCGCTGTGCGTCCTGCTCGGCGTGGTCTGCGGACTGGTCAACGGCCTGCTCGTCACCCGCCTCGGACTGCCCTCGCTCGCCGTCACCATCGGCACGCTCGCCGCCTACCGGGGCATCGCGCAGATCGTGCTCGGCTCCGACTCGGTCACCGACTTCCCGCAGCAGTACCTCGACTTCGGCTCCGGCCGGATCGGGAACACCTTCGTCCCGCAGGCCGCCGTCCCCTGGGCGGTGCTGGCGCTGATCGCCGTGATCGTGCTGCACGCCACCCCGGTGGGCCGGTCGCTCTTCGCCGTCGGCGCCTCGCAGGAGGCCGCGCGCTTCGCCGGGATCCGGACCAAGCGCCTGAAGCTGTCGATGTTCGTGGCGACCGGCACGGTCTCGGCGCTCACCGGGGTCTTCTGGACCCTGCACTACGCCAGCGCCCGCTACGACAACGCCACCGGCCTGGAGCTGTCCGTCATCGCCGCGGTGCTGCTCGGCGGCATCGACTTCGACGGCGGCAGGGGCACCCTCGGCGGCGCGCTCGCCGGGGTCTTCCTGCTCGGCGCCCTGCAGAACGTCATGAGCCTGGTCAACGTCTCCGCCCAGTCCCAGACCGTGGTCACCGGCGTCCTGCTGGTGATCTCCGTACTCGCCCCCCGGGTGGCCCGGCAGATCAGCCGGGCCAGAGCGCGCCGCGCGGCGGCCGACGCCCCGCCGCCCGCGGCCCTCGCCACCCTCTGAGAGGAACCCTCATGTCCGTGAGAACCGCCCCCGCCCACCGCGTCGTGGCCGCGGTCGCCGTCGCCGGCCTTGTCGCGCTCGGCGCCGCAGCCTGCGGCGGGACCACCAAGAACTCCACCGACAACGCCGGAAGCGGCGGCGGGCCCAAGCCGTCGGCGTCCGCGAACCCCGGCGCGCCCACCAAGAAGGGCCTCACCGTCGCCTACCTGCCCAAGCAGGTCAACAACCCGTACTTCACCATCTCCGACACCGGCGGCAAGAAGGCCGTCGAGGCGCTGGGGGAGAAGTACAAGGAGGTCGGCACCAGCAGCGGTACCGACACCGCGGGCCAGGTCTCCTACGTCAACACTCTCACCCAGCAGCGGGTCAACGCCATCGCGGTCTCCGCGCAGGACCCCGGCGCGATGTGCACCGCGCTCAACCAGGCCCGCCGAGGCGGCGTCAAGGTCGTCACGTACGACTCCGACACCAACGCCGGCTGCCGTGACGTCTTCGTCTCCCAGGCCAGCTCCGAGGACCTCGGCCGTACCGAGGTGCAGCTGATGGCCCAGCAGATCGGCGGCAAGGGCCAGATCGCGATCCTGTCGGCGGCCCAGACCGCCACCAACCAGAACACCTGGATCGGCTTCATGAAGGACGAGCTCAAGAAGCCGCAGTACAAGGACATCCAGCTGGTGAAGGTCGCCTACGGCAACGACGACGCGCAGACGTCGTTCCAGCAGACACAAGGTCTGCTCCAGCAGTACCCGAACCTGAAGGGGATCATCTCCCCGACCACCGTCGGCATCAAGGCCGCCGCCCAGTACCTGTCCGGCTCCAAGTACAAGGGCAAGGTCCAGCTCACCGGCCTCGGCACGCCCAACGACATGCGCGCCTACGTCACCAACGGCACGGTCAAGGCGTTCGAGCTGTGGGACCCGGCCAAGCTCGGCGCGCTCGCCGGGTACACCGCCGTGGCGCTCGCGTCCGGCCAGATCAGCGGCGCTCCCGGGCAGACCTACACCGCCGGTGACCTGGGCACCTTCACCATCGGTGCGGACAGTGTGGTGGTGCTCGGCAAGCCCACGGTGTTCGACAAGTCCAATATCGGCCAGTTCGACTTCTGAGTCCGGTTCCGCGCCGGACGCGCGGTGATTGAATAGGTTCACTGCGTGGAGAGGCCCGGCCGGCGGCGGGCGGGACGGAGCGGTGGGGTCCATGGTGGGCATCAAGGACGTGGCACGGCAGGCCGGCGTCTCGGTCGGTACGGTCTCCAACGTCATCAACCGGCCCGACCTGGTGTCCGAGGAGACCAGGACCCGCGTCCAGTCGGTGATCGCCCGGCTCGGCTACATCCGCAGCGAGTCCGCCCGCCAGCTGCGGGCCGGCGCCAGCCGTATCGTGGCGCTCCTCGTCCTCGACATGGGCAACCCGTTCTTCGTCGACGTGGCCAGCGGCGCCGAGCGCGCGGCCAGGAAGGCGGGCCTGGGGGTGATGGTCTGCAACAGCGCGCAGAGCACCAGCGAGGAGGTCGAGTACCTGTCGCTCTTCGCCGAGCAGCGGGTGCGCGGCGTGCTGGTCACCCCCGCCGACCCGACCGGCCGCTCGCTCGACGCGCTGCGCCGCCAGGGCATCCCCTTCGTCCTGGTGGACCGGGTCTCGGCCGACCCCGAGGTCTGCTCGGTCTCGGTCGACGACGTGGTCGGCGGCAGACTCGCCGCACAGCACCTGATCGCCGCGGGGCACCGCTCGATCGTCTACGTCGGCGGCCCGCCGGAACTGCCGCAGGTGCGCGACCGGCGGGCCGGGGCGCTCGCCGCACTGGCCGAGGCGGGGCTGCCTCCGCAGGCGCTGACCGAGGTCTCCGCCGACCGGCTGGACGTCCCCGCCGGGCGCGACGCCGGGGCCCGGCTGCTCGGCCTCGCCCCCCGCCCCACCGCCGTGTTCTGCGCCAACGACCTGCTGGCCCTGGGCGTGCTCCAGGCCGTCTTCGCCGCCCGGGTCGCCGTCCCCGACGACATGGCGATCGTCGGCTACGACGACATCGAGTTCGCCGCGGCCGCCGCCGTACCGCTGACCTCGGTACGCCAGCCCGCCGCGGCCATGGGGCGGCTGGCGGCGGAGATGCTGATGGACGAGACCGGCGGGCGCGGCGCGGACGGCGACTCCGGCGGGCACCAGCACCGGCAGGTGGTGCTGCAGCCCGAACTCGTGGTGCGCGGATCGAGCCTCGGCGCGCGCTGAGGGGCCGCTGTCGTACCCCGGTGGCACGCTGAAGGAATGACGACCAGAAGCCAGTACTACACCGCCACCACGCTCGATGGCTTCATCGCCGACGAGGACAACAGCCTGGAGTGGCTGTTCGCGGTCGAGTCGGGCCCCGAGGACCGGTTCGCCCCGTTCTTCGCCCAGGTCGGCGCGATGGCGATGGGCGCCACCACGTACGAGTGGATCGTGGCGCACGAGAAGCTCGTCGAGCAGCCGGGGAAATGGCAGGAGTGGTACGGCGCCACGCCCGCCTGGGTCTTCACCCACCGGGAGCTGCCGGTGCTGCCCGGCGCGGCGATCACCTTCGTGCGCGGCGACGTCCGCCCGGTCCACCAGGCGATGACCGAGGCCGCGGGTGGCCGCAACATCTGGCTGGCGGGCGGCGGTGCACTCGTCGGCGCCTTCGCCGACGAGGGGCTGCTCGACGAGATCGTGCTCGGCGTCGCCCCCGTCACCCTCGGCGCGGGCGCGCCGCTGCTGCCGCGGCGGATCACCTCGTCCCGGCTGACGCTCACCGCCGTCGAGCAGGTCGGGCAGTTCGCGTATCTGACGTACGGCGTCGGGCCCGTCGGCTCGGACTGACCGTCGTGGCCGGTCGCGGCCGTACCCGGCCGTACCCCGCTCGCCCGGAGCCATCCGGGCGAGCGCGGCATGAGCGCGGCGGCGAGCGGGAACGGCGGTGACCATGGAACCTGTCGAGGCGCTGGAGCGGATCGCGTTCCTCCTGGAGCGGGCGGACGCGCCCACGTACCGCATCCGGGCGTTCCGGCACGCCGCCGACGTGCTGACGGCGCTGCCCGAGGAGGAGCGGGAGCGGCGTACGCGCACCGGCCGCTTCACCGATCTGCCCGGCATCGGCAGCACCACGGGCAAGGTCCTCGCCCGGGTCTGCGCCGGACGCGCGCCCGAGTATTTGACCGCGCTGGAGGAGGCGCCGCCCTCACCGCTGGCCGAGGGCGGCGAGCGGCTCAGGGCGGCGTTGCGCGGGGACTGCCATCTGCACTCGGACTGGTCGGACGGTGGCAGCCCGATCGAGGCGATGGCGCTGGCCGCCCGCGCCGCCGGGCACCAGTGGGCGGTGCTCACCGACCACTCGCCCCGGCTGAGGATCGCCCGCGGGCTCACCGCGGAGCGGCTGCGCGGGCAGCTCGACGTGGTCGCCGAACTCAACACCCGGCTGGCGCCGTTCCGCCTGCTCACCGGTATCGAGTGCGACATCCTGCCTGACGGTTCCCTCGACCAGGAGGACGAGCTGCTGGAGCGCCTCGACGTCGTGGTGGCCTCCTCGCACTCCGAGCTGCGGATGCCCGCCCCCGCCTTCACCCGCCGGCTGGTCGCCGCCGTCTCCAACCCGCTGGTCGACGTGCTCGGCCACTGCACGGGCCGCCTCATCGGTGACAAGAAGCGGCCCGAGTCCACCTTCGACGCCGAGACCGTCTTCGCCGCCTGCGCCGCCGCCGGGACCGCCGTCGAGATCAACAGCAGCCCCAAGCGGCTCGACCCGCCCCGCCGTCTCCTCGCACTGGCCCTGGAGGCGGGCACCCTCTTCGCCGTCGACAGCGACGCCCACGCCCCGGGCCAGCTCGACTGGCAGATCTACGGCTGCGCCCGCGCCGAGCAGGGCGGCATCGCCGCCGACCGCATCATCAACACCTGGACCGCGGAGGAACTGCTGACCTGGACCCGTACCCGCGAGACCCCGGGCACCATGGACGGATGATCACGATCGAGACCCCCCGGCTGCTCCTGCGCCGCTGGCGCGACGACGACCTGGCGCCGTTCGCGGCGATCAACGCGGACCCCGAGGTGATGCGCTGGATAGGCGACGGCTCGGTCCGCGACGAGGAGCAGACGCGCGCCGCCATCGCGACGATGGAAGCGCTGTGGGAGGCCGAGCGGTTCGGCCTGTTCGCGGTCGAGATCCGTGAGACCGGTGAACTCGCCGGGTTCACCGGCCTGTCGGTGCCGCACTTCCTGCCCGCGGTGATGCCCGCCGTCGAGATCGGCTGGCGCCTCGGCCGGTCCTTCTGGGGCCGCGGGATCGCCACGGAGGCGGCCGAGGCCGCTCTGCGCTACGGGATCGCCGACCGCGGTCTCGCACGCGTCATCAGCCTCGTCCAGGTGGGGAACGCCGCATCGGAGCGCGTCATGGTGAAACTGGGGATGCGCCCCGACCGCGAGCTGGTGGACCCCGCCAGGGGACGGCTGGTCCGGGTCTACGCGATCACCGCGGAGGAGTACGCGCGGCGGTCGGGAACAGCGCGTTGACCGTCCCGAAGTCGAGGGCCCCGTCCAGTTCCTCGTACGTACCGGTGGTCAGCAGTTCCTTCGCCGCGCGGTGGGCGGCGCTGTAGGCGGCCTGGGCGAGTCCGGTGCCGACGCTGATCCGGCGGACACCCGCCGCCGCGAACCGCTCGACGCTCGGCGCGCCCGGCCCCGCCATCACATTGACCGGCAGCGGGCAGTCCTTCACGAGTGCGGCCACCACGTCGAGGTCGACCAGGCCGGGCACGAACAGGCAGTCGGCGCCCGCCTCGGCGTAGACCCGGGCGCGCGCCAGCACGTCGGCCGCGCGTCCCTCCGGCGCGCCGATGCCGAAGAGGAAGACGTCGGTGCGCGCGTTGACCACCAGATCGGGCAGTCCCGCCGCCGTCGCCGCGGACCTGGCCGCCCGCAGCCGCGCCCCCTGGTCGGTGGCGTCGAAGAGCGGGCCGCCGGGCGCCCGCGAGTCCTCCAGGTTCACCCCGACCGCGCCCGCCGCGACCACCGCCGCCACGGTGTCGGCCACGTCCTCGGCCCCGGGACCGTAACCGCCCTCGACATCGGCCGTCACCGGCACGTCCACCGCCGCCGTGATCCACCGGACCCGCTCGGCCATCTCGGCGCGGGTGAGCCCGTGCCCGTCCGGCCGGCCCGCCGACCAGGACACGCCGCCGCTGGTCGTGGCGATCGCCCGCGCGCCCGCGTGGGCGACCAGCACCGCGCTGCCCGCGTCCCACGCGTTCGGCAGCACCAGTACGCCGCTCGCGTGCAGGGCGCGCAACCGGGCCGCCCTGTCCCGCTGGACCGTCTCCACCATCTCGTCAGCCTTTCTTCGTACGTCCCGGCACTTCTGTACGCCGGTGCCGGTGCGGTAGTTGTGTACGGGGAAGCGCGACGCCGCGCCCGGCGCCATGCCGGGCGCGGCGCCGAACCTCATGACGCCCGGATGCCCTGGCGCCCGAACGGTCAGAGGGCGACGAGCAGTTCGTGGTCGAGCTCCACGAAGTCCGTGACCATCCCGGCGAACCGCCCGGCGATCATCTCCGCGTAGACGGCGGAACCCGTGTGGGCGTCGTACGCCGCCTGGTCGGCGAAGTGCTCGACGAAGAGCAGGTAGTCGGGGTTGGCGGGGTGCCGGTAGACGCGGAACGACAGGGTTCCCGGCTCCTTGCCCCGGGCCCTTGGGCGCGAACTCCTCGACGAGCGCCTCGGCCTCCGCCTGCATGCCGGGCTTGAGCTTGATGGGAAACACCTTGGTGAGCACGGGAGATCCTCCTGGTCGGACGGTCGTGCCGCGGCCCTGCGCCGCGGCACGCACCCAGCCTCGCCGCCGCCGCACGGCACGTCTGGCCAGATTCGGACGTCACGGTGTGCGGCCGCTCCCGGCGCCTCCCCAACGGTCCGAAACGGTCAGAACGCCGGTTGCGACGTGTCCGGATGTGGCTGGAACGCCGCCCGCCGATCTTCTATACCTGAGGGATGACGACGTACTCGGCGGTGGTGACGACCGGCATCTACTGCAGGCCGGGCTGCGGCGCGAAGCCGCTCGCCGAGAACGTCCGCACCTTCGCACTGGCCGCCGCGGCGGAGGCGGAGGGGTTCCGCGCCTGCCTGCGCTGCCGCCCGTACCGGGTCGCGGGGCCGGTCGCGGCCGATCCGCCGGAGCTGGTCTGCCAGGCGGTGCAGCTGATCATCGACGGCACGCTGGACGAGGGTACGGAGGCCGCGCTCGGGGCGCGGCTCGCGGTCTCGCCCCGCCATCTGCGCCGGCTCTTCCACGACCACCTGGGCGTGACCCCCGACCAGCTCGCCCGCTCACGCCGCGCCCACTTCGCCCGGCGGCTGCTGGACGACTCCGAACTCACCGTCGCCGACGTGGCGTTCGCGTCCGGGTTCGGCAGCCTGCGGCAGTTCAACCGCGACATGCGCGCGGTCTTCCGCGCCTCGCCCCGTGAACTGCGCGACCGCCGCCGGCGCGGCGACCGGCTCACCGCCGACGGCGGCCTGACCATGCGGATGCCCTTCGTCGCGCCCTACGACTGGGACGGTGTGCTCGCCTTCCTCGGCGAGCGGGCGGTGCCCGGGGTGGAGTCCGTCGAGGACGGCGTCTACCGCCGCACGATCAGCCTCGACGGCGCCGCGGGCGTGCTCGAGGTGCGGCTCGGCGGCGCCGACCATCTGCTGCTGCGGGCCCATCTGCCGTACTGGGAAGGGCTGATCCACGTCGTGGAGCGGGCCGCCCGGATGGTCGGCACCGATGTGGACACCGCGCCGGCCGTGGCGCACCTCGCGGGCGACCCGCTGGTCACCGCCCGGCCGGGGCTGCGCGCTCCCGGGGCCTGGGGAGCCTTCGAGGTGGCCGTGCACGCCGTCGTCGCCCAGTGGCTCGACCCCGCCGCCACCCGCCGGACCATGGCCGCGCTCGTACGCGACCTCGGCCAGACCGTCCCCGGCCTCGACCCCGGCCTCACCCACCTCTTCCCCTCGGCCGCGGTCCTGGCCGCCGCCGACCGCACCGCGCTGCCCGCGGAAGCGGCCGCCGCCGTCCGGGACCTCGCCGCCGCGGTGGCCGACGGACGGGTCGTCCTCGACGGCGGCGCCCCGCTCGCCGATCTGGTGGCGTCCCTCACCGCCCTCCCCGGCACCGGAACCACCGCCGCCCACCACATCGCCCTGCGCTTGGGCCACCGCGACGCCTTCCCCCTCGCCGCGCACGACTCGGCCGAGCGCACCGCCACGGCCTGGCGCCCCTGGCGCGCCCTCGCCGCGACCCATGTGCTCGCTCGGGCCACGGCGCCCGCCGCAACCTCCTGAGCATCCCGCACGCGCTCACCTCTCCGAAACTGTCGAAGCGCAGTCGCCGCTGGTTTCGATGTGCCCACCCCTGCACGTATGTGTGCCCGTAACGCTTTGATAACCCGATGATCGAGGGTTGACCCTCCCATTCACCCCAGCCTAGCGTCACCTCGCGCAGCAAATTTCGGCGAAGATGCCGAAACCTTTCGAAAGGCTGGACGATGAAGAAGCGCGCATGGCTCTCCCGCGCCGCGGCTGGCGGCGTGACGCTCGCACTCGGTCTGTCCCTGGCCGCCTGCGGCGGCAGCAGCTCCGGAGGCAGCGGCTCCGGCACCTTCAAGGTTCTCGTCTACGGTGACGCGAGCAACAAGGTCGAGAAGCAGATCGTCGACACGTTCAACAAGACGTCGAAGGTCAAGGCGGTACTCCAGACCATCCCCGGTGCGGACTACCAGACGAAGCTGCAGACGATCATCAACACCAAGCAGGCCCCGGACGTCTTCTTCAACTGGGGCGGCGGCAGCATCGCGCCCTTCGTCAAGGCCGGACTCCTGCTCCCGCTGGACGACTTCATCGCGAAGAACCCCAGCCTGAAGTCCAGCTTCCTGCCGTCCGTGTTCAACAGCGCGGTCCTGGACGGCAAGTCCTACGGCATACCGATGCGCGGCACCCAGCCCGTGCTGCTCTTCAACAACCAGAAGGTCCTCTCCGAGGCGGGCGTCACCGCGCCCAAGACCTGGGACGACCTGCTCAACGCGGTCAAGGCCCTCAAGGCCAAGCACATCACACCGATCGCGCTCGGCGGCGGCGACCAGTGGCCGACCCTGATGTGGTACGAGTACATGTACGACCGCATCGCGGGCCCCGGCCTGTTCGAGAAGGCCATGGGCGGCGACAAGTCCGCCTGGGACAGCCCCGACAGCCGCAAGGCCCTCGCGCAGCTCAAGGAACTGATCGACGCGGGCGCCTTCGGCAGCAACTTCGACTCGGTGAAGTACACCGACGGCGGTTCGGTCGCGCTCGTCGCGCAGGGCAAGGCCGGCTTCGAGCTGATGGGCTCCTGGTACTACTCCCAGCAGCAGCAGGACAACCCCGACTTCGCCAAGACCGGCCTCGCCTTCAGCTCCTTCCCGACCGTCAGCGGCGGCAAGGGCGACCCGAACGACGTCGTGGGCAACACCAACAACTTCTACTCGGTGCTGAAGAAGACCAAGTACCCGGACGCGGTGGCCCAGTTCCTGAAGCTCCAGTACTCCGACGAGTTCGTCAAGGCGCAGATGGCCATCGGCAACCTGCCCACCACGACCAACACCCAGAACTTCCTGGACACCGCGGCCAGCCCGGTGTACTCGAAGTTCCAGTACGACCTGGTCAAGGCGGCGCCCTCGTTCCAGCTCTCGTGGGACCAGGCCTACCCGCAGAAGGCCAGTGAGGCCATGCACACCGCGGTGCAGGAGTTCTTCGACGGCAAGCTCGACGCCGACGGATTCATCAAGGCCATGCAGGCCCTGCCCACGTCCTGAACCGGGAACCCCACATGACCACCTCTGCTGACCCCAGGGTGGAAAGGCGCCGGTCCGCACGCCGGTCCGGCGCCGCCGTGGCCCGCCCAGGCTTCGTCTGGGCGGCGCCCGCCACCTTGTTCTTCCTGCTCTTCGCCGTCGTCCCGCTGATCCTGGTCGCGGTGCTCTCCTTCACCAGCTGGGACGGCCTGGGCGCGCCCCAGTACGCCGGCCTGGACAACTGGAAGGCGCTGATCCACGACCACACGATGATCCAGAGCCTGTGGCTCAGCGTGCTCATCACCGTTCTCGGCGTCGCCGTCCAGACCCCGCTGAGCATCCTGCTCGGCGTGTGGGCGGCCGGCCACCAGCGCAACCGCGCCGTCCTGTCCGCGGTCTACTTCGTACCCCTGCTGCTGTCGGCGACCGCGGTGTCCATTCTCTGGCGGGCCCTGCTCGACCCGAACTTCGGTGTCCCGGCGCAGGCCAGATGGCTGTTCGGGGACGGCAACCTGTTCGGCAGGCAGGCCAGCGCCATCGGCGTGCTGGTCTTCGTGGGCGCCTGGCAGTACACGCCGTTCCACACCCTCATCTACCAGGGCGCGGCCCGCGCCATCCCGCAGGTGCTCTACCAGGCGGCCGAGATCGACGGCGCCGGCACCGTACGGCAGTTCTGGCACATCACCCTGCCGCAGCTGCGCAACACCATGATCACCTCGATGATCCTCATGGTGGTGGGCGGCCTGACCACGTTCGACACCGTGCTGATCCTGACCCAGGGCGGCCCGGGCACCGACACCACCATCAGCGCCTACTACATGTACGAGCAGGCGTTCAAGAGCTTCGACTTCGGCGGCGGTTCGGCCATCGCCCTGGTCCTGGTGCTCGTCGCCACGGTCATCTCGCTCGTCGTGGTCAAGGTCTCCGGCTACGACAAGATGCGCAGCTCGTCGGAGGGCCTGTGATGAAGCGCCGTCCCAACTACCTCGCCGGACTCGGGTCCCTGGTCTGGCTGTTCCTGATCGGCCTGCCGCTGTACGTGATGCTCGCGGCGACCCTCCAGAACCGCTCCGACTACGCGGCGAACGGCCCGCTGGCCTTCCCGAAACACCTCACGCTGCACAACTACACGCAGGACTTCTCCAACGGCTTCGGCCACTTCTTCCTGAACACCCTCCTGGTCACCCTCGCGGTCGTCGCGATCGTGCTGCTGGTGGTGCCGCCGCTGTCGTACGCCATCGTGCGCAGCAGCGGCCGGATCACCACCGGCGTCCTGCGGCTCTTCCTGCTGGGCCTGGCGATCCCGGCGCAGGCCGTGATCGTGCCGATGTTCTACGTCATCAGCAAGGCCGGGCTCTACGACAACCTCATCGGCGTGATCCTGCCGACCGCGGCCTTCTCGCTCCCGGTGTGCGCCCTGGTGCTGACCGGTGTGATGCGGGACATCACCTCCGACCTCTACGAGGCGATGGCGATGGACGGGGCGTCGCCGACGCGGGTCTTCTTCCAACTGGTGCTGCCGCTGTCCAAGGGCGGCCTGTCCACCGTCGTGGTCTTCTCCGCGCTCCAGGCGTGGAACGGCTTCCTCTTCCCGCTCGTGCTGACCCAGTCCGACTCGTCGAAGGTCATCACCCTCGGCCTGTTCAACTTCCAGACCGAGCACGGCATCGACATCCCCGGCCTGCTGGCCGCGGTGGTGCTGTCGATGCTGCCCATCTTCATCGTCTACCTGTTCGCCCGGCGCACCCTGGTCCAGGGGCTCATGGGCGTCGGAGGAAAGTGACCGCCACCGTGGCCGTAGAGACAGATCCCGTCACCGGGACAGATCCCGTCACCCCCGTGTGGAGTGACCCCGCCCTCGGCGCGCAGACCCGCGCCGACGCCCTGATCGCCGCGATGACCGTCGAGGAGAAGATCGCCCAGCTCTTCGGCGTCTGGGTCGCCGCGTCCGACGGAGGCGGCGAAGTCGCCCCCTACCAGCACGAGATGGAGGAGCCGGTCGACCTCGACGCGCTGCTGCCGCACGGACTCGGCCAGCTCACCCGGCCGTTCGGCACCGCACCGGTCGACCCCGCGCTCGGCGCGCTGTCGCTGACCCGCACCCAGGCCGCGATCGCCGCCGCCAACCGCTTCGGCATCCCCGCCGTCGCCCACGAGGAGTGCCTGGCGGGCTTCGCCACCTGGGGCGCCACCGCCTATCCGGTACCGCTGTCGTGGGGCGCCACCTTCGACCCCGAACTGATCAGGACGATGTCCCGGGCGATCGGCCGCGACATGCGCGCGCTCGGCATCCACCAGGGACTGGCGCCCGTCCTCGACGTCGTACGCGACGCCCGCTGGGGCCGGGTCGAGGAGACCATCGGCGAGGACCCGTACCTGGTCGGGACCATCGGCACCGCGTACATCCAGGGCCTGGAGTCCGCCGGGATCGTCGCCACCCTCAAGCACTTCGCGGGCTACTCCGCCTCCCGGGCGGGCCGCAACCTCGCGCCCGTGCCCATGGGCGCGCGCGAGCGGGCCGACGTGATGCTGGCGCCCTTCGAGATGGCGGTCCGGGAGAGCGGTGTGCGCTCGGTGATGCACGCCTACACCGACACCGACGGGGTGCCCTCGGCGGCCGACGAATGGCTGCTCACCGGGCTGCTCCGCGACACCTGGGGCTTCACCGGCACAGTGGTCGCCGACTACTTCGGTGTCGCCTTCCTCAAGACCCTGCACGGCGTGGCCGACACCTGGGCCGAGGCGGCGGGCGCCGCCCTGGCCGCCGGGGTCGACGTGGAGCTGCCCACGGTGCGGACCTTCGGACAGCCGCTGCGCGACGCGGTCGCCGCGGGTGAGGTGCCCGAGGCGCTGGTCGACCGGGCGGTACGGCGCGTGCTGGTGCAGAAGGCCGAACTGGGGCTGCTGGACCCCGACTGGGACCCGCTGCCCCGGGCGCTGTCCGGCGCCGACCTGAGCGACCCCGCCGCGCTGCGCGGCAGCGTCGACCTCGACACCGAGGCCAACCGGCGGATCGCCCGCCGGGTCGCCCAGCAGGCCGTCGTGCTGCTGGCCAACGACGGCGTCCTGCCGCTGGCGCCCCCCGCCCGGATCGCGCTGGTCGGCCCCAACGCCGACACCCCCAAGGCGGTACTGGGCTGCTACGCCTTCCCCGTGCACGTGGGGGAGCAGCACCCCGAGACACCGGCCGGCATCGAACTGCCCACCCTGCGGGAGGCGTTGGCGGCGGAGTTCCCCGCCAGCCGGATCGACGTGGCCGCGGGCACCGGCATCGACGGCGGTGACACCTCCGGTATCGCCGCGGCGGTCGAGGCGGCGCGCGCCGCGGAGGTCGTCGTGGTCGCCCTCGGCGACCGGGCCGGGCTCTTCGGCCGCGGCACCAGTGGCGAGGGGTGCGACGCGGAGTCGCTGCGACTGCCGGGAAACCAGCAGGAGTTGCTCGACGCACTGCTCGACACCGGCACGCCCGTGATCGTCACCCTGCTGGCGGGGCGGCCGTACGCACTGGGCCGGGCGCTGACCGAGGCGGCGGCGATCGTGCAGTCCTTCTTCCCCGGCGAGGAGGGCACGACGGCGCTCGCGGGCGTCATCAGCGGCCGGGTCAATCCCTCGGGCCGGCTGCCGGTGAGCGTGCCGCGGCGACCGGGGGCGCAGCCGTCGACGTATCTCGCCGCCCGGCTCGGCGGGCCGACCGAGGTGTCGAACATCGACCCCACCGCGGCCTTCGGCTTCGGCCACGGTCTGACGTACACCACCTTCGCGTGGTCGGACCTGACCGTGGACGACCCGGCGGTGCCGACGGACGGCGAGGTGGCGCTGGCCTTCACGGTCCGCAACACCGGGGAGCGCGAGGGGGTGGAGGTGGTCCAGCTCTATCTGCACGACCCGGTCGCCTCGGTCGTGCAGCCGGTACGGCGGCTGGTCGGCTATCTGCGGCTGCCGCTGGCGCCGGGCGAGTCGCGGCGGGTCCGCTGCACGGTCCCGGCCGACCTGGCGTCCTTCACCGGCCGCGACGGCCGCAGGATCGTCGAGCCCGGGGCGCTGGAGCTGCGGCTGAGCGCGTCCAGCACCGACCCGCGGCTGGTGGCGGCGGTGACGCTCACCGGCCCGGCGCGCGTGGTGGACCACACGCGCCGCCTGCACGCGGAGTTCCACGCCGGGTAGTGCCCGGCGCGGCGGCCCGGCCCCCGGCGAACACGCCGGGGGCCGGGCCTTTCGTGTGCGTGTCAGGCGGTCGGGTCAGGCGGTCAGCTGAGGCGGTCGGGTCAGGCCGTCATGTCGGTCCGTCCTGGTGGGGTGTCGTGGTGGGGCGCCGGGTCGGCCCAGGCGAGTTCCTTGAGCTCCATACGGGCCGCGGGGGCGGTCGCCGGGATGGTGGCCCAGTACGGGTGCGCCGTCACCTGGACCGAGAGCCGTACGAGCCGTCGGCGCAGCACCGTCGTCTGCGTGCCGTCGGCGTCCGCGAGCTGCCGGTAGGCGGTGTACCAGTCGCGCTGAGCCTGGACGAGGTCGGAGGGGAAGGTGTGGGGCATGCAGGGATTCTGGCACATGTTCGAATACATGTGCGATTAGAGAGTCGCACGAAACCGCCGGTCGATCGGTCCGGTCGGGCGCGGGCACACGGTCGGCCGGGGAGCGGCGGACGCGGCGCGGCGCCGCCCCGGGAGGGGGCCGTGGCCGGGTCGTTAGAGTGCGGGCATGCCCTCGTACAGCATCGGACAGGCCGCGCGTGTCCTCGGCGTCAGCGGTGAGACGGTGCGGCGGTGGGCCGACGCGGGACGGCTGCTGACCGAGCGGGACGGCACGGGCAACCGGGTGATCGACGGGGCGAGTCTGGCCGGACTCGCCGCCTCGCGCGGCGCGCGGGGGGCCGCCGGGCGGGACGAGGGGGCGGAGCCGCAGACCTCGGTGCGCAACTCGTTTCGCGGCATCGTCACCGCCGTGCGGATGGACGAGGTCGCGGCGCAGGTGGAGATCCAGGCCGGCCCGCACCGGCTGGTCTCACTGGTGACGCGGGAGGCGGTCGAGGACCTCGGGCTCGTGGTGGGCGTCGAGGCGACGGCCCGCGTGAAGTCGACGAACGTTCATATCGACCGGCCCCGGTAGCGGCCGCTCCCGCGCGTCCGGGCGGCACAGCAGCGCCGTCCGCAGATCGAGCCGGTCGGCCAGCCGCGAAAGGTCCCGCCCGGTGAGCTGTTCGATCCGCTGCAGGCGGTAGTGGACGGTGTTCACATGGACGTGCAGCACCTCTGCCGAGCGCGACCAGGACCCGTCGTGGGCGAGGAAGGTCTCCAGCGTCGTGATGAGCGTCCCGTGGGTCTTGCTGTCCTGCGCGGTGAGCGCGCCCAGCACCCGTTCGTGGAAGGCGGCGCGCACCTCGGCGGGTATGCCGTCGAGCAGGTCGCCGAGGGTGCCGAGGTCGTCGGCCGTGCGCAGACCGGAGCGGTCGGGGTGCGCCGACGCCTCGGAGGTCCGCGCGTAGCGTGCCGTCGTCAGACCGGCGCGCAGGGCCTGCGGGTCCGCGGTGGCCGCGAGGCCGGCGCCGCCGTGCAGCGGTGTCCGCGGGGCGAGCGCGCCCAGCACCGGCCAGATCTCCCGCAGCCGGTCCGTGAGTCCGGCCGGATCGGCCGAGGACTCGCCCGCCACGACGGCGACCGCCTCCTCACCGCCGGCCGCGCCCGCGGCCCCCACCACACCCACCGCGAACTGCCCGGCGCCCACGCTGTGCAGGGCCTCGCGCAGCGCCGCCGCGGCCCACTCGTCGCGTTCCCCCACGGCCGACTGGCCCGCCGGGGCCGCGGGCGCCGCGACACGCGCGGTCACCACCAGCGCGGGCCCGTCCGTAGGCAGCCCGCAGGCGGCGAGGGCGGCGGCCACCGCGGCGGGTTCGGCCGCGGTCCTGGCCACGAGCGCGGCGAGCCGTCCTCCCGCCTGCCGCCGTGCCGCGGCGCCGATCCGGGCCGAGGCGAGCCGCTGCGCGAGGACGTCGGCGATCTCGTGCAGGACCCGCGGCGGCGCCATACCCGGGTCGGGCAGGAAGAGCGAGGGAGCGTCGTAAGGCGACGCCGACGGGTCCAGCGGCACCATCGCGGCCGGTGTGCGGGCCGCCGCGGCGCGGACCGCCGACGGCTCCGGCGCCGGGGCGTCCGGCGTGGCGGCCAGCGTGCGCCCGGAGGCGGTCACCACATACGCCGCGGCCCCGCCCAGATGGGAGAAGGCGCAGGCCAGCAGCTCGGTGACGGACGCCTGCCGGGCGAGCAGGGCGGAGAGCTGGCCGCGGACGTTGTCCGGCAGCGCCCGGGTGCTGTCGGGCTGCCGGTTCAGATCGCCCCACCGGCGCAGATAGACGGCGTCGGTGATGGTGCGGAAGGTGATGTGCGCGGGCACCGACAGCAGGGCGATCCGGTGGGTGCGGCACGCGCCGACGAGCTGGCCCGGCACCTCGCCGTGGGTCTCCTCCCCGGCCAGCAGCGCCGCCGCACCCGTCGTGCGCAGCGCCTCGACGAACCGGTCCACCTTGCGGTGGCCCTCCTCGGCGCTCCACCAGACCAGCCCGCTGAGGACCAGTTCGCCGCGCTGCAGGAACCGGCTGGGGTCCTCGAGGTCGGTCGCGGTCACCCCGGTGATCTCCCGGGCGAGCTGCCCGGCGTCGCCGCTGAGCAACCGCAGATCGAGGGCCTCGAGGCCGAGCAGTTCTCCGACGCGCACGTGCCGCTCCCTTGGTCCTTCTCCCCGGTCCTTCTCACACCCGCGAGGTGAGTACGAGTAGTCACACCGTAGATGCAAGCCTTTCCCTGGCATATCCCGACTGGAGGATCCTCCAGCCGGGATCGTCCCGGCTGGTGGAAAACCGTGTGCCACACCAGTCGTCCCGGCCCGCCGCCGGTTGCTTCAATCGGCGGGTCGAGCAGCCGAGGACGGTGGGACAGCGTGGATCAGAACACGGTGGTGGAAGTCTGCGACGCACGCAGCCGGGAGACCTGGCGGCCGGGTGACGCCTGGCTCGGCGGCGGCACCTACCTCTTCTCCGAGCCGCAGCCGCACATCAGACGGCTGGTCGATCTGAGCCGTACCGGCTGGCAGCCGCTGCGGGTGACCGCCGAAGGCGATCTGGAGATCGCCGCCACGTGCACGATCGCCGAGTTGTCCCGGTTCCCGGGGAAGTGCCGCTGGGCTGCCGGGCCGCTGTTCGAGCAGTGCTGCCGGGCCTTCCTCGCCTCGTGG
Source organism: Streptomyces sp. NPDC051976 (assembly GCF_040680795.1). Lineage (NCBI taxonomy): Bacteria > Bacillati > Actinomycetota > Actinomycetes > Kitasatosporales > Streptomycetaceae > Streptomyces > Streptomyces sp. NPDC051976. The sequence goes on along the minus strand of NZ_JBFAXL010000024.1, from coordinate 44,533 downwards.
AAGATCTGGAACATGGCCACCGTCGGCGGCAACCTCTGCAACGCGCTGCCCGCCGGTCCGATGATCTCCCTGACCGCGGCCCTGGACGGTGTGTGCACCCTGCGCGCCCAGACCGGCGCGGTCCGCACCCTGCCGGTGGCGGACTTCGTCACGGGCGCGGGCCGCAATGTGCTGGAGACCGGCGAACTGCTGCGCTCGGTACGGCTGCCCGCCGCCGCCCTGGCCCGGCGTACCGCCTTCCGGCAGGCGTCGCTCTACGGTCTCGGCCGCTCCGGGGCGCTGCTGATCGGGACGCTGGACCCGGCCGACGGCTCCTTCGCGCTGACCGTGACCGCCGCGACCGTACGCCCGATCCGGCTGTGGTTCCCGCTGCTGCCCGACGCCCGCAGGCTGAGCGCGGCGCTCGACGAGGCCGCGGGCGAGGCGTCGTACTTCGACGACATCCACGGACTGCCCGTCTGGCGGCGGCACATGACGTACACCTTCGCCGAGGAGATCCGCCGCGAACTCGGCCGCGACACAGGGGAGGCCGGGCGATGAGCTTCCGGGTCAGCGTCAACGACGAGAGCTTCGACGCGGAGCCGCGGCCGGGCCAGTGCCTGCGCACGTACCTGCGGGACCAGGGCTGGTTCGGGGTGAAGAAGGGCTGCGACGCGGGGGACTGCGGGGCGTGCACCGTGCATGTCGACGGCGAGGCCGTGCACAGCTGTCTGTACCCGGCGTTCCGCGCGGACGGCCGGGCCGTCACCACCGTCGAGGGACTGGCCGGGACCGACGGCCGGCTGCACCCCGTACAGCAGCGCTTCCTCGACGCGCAGGGGTTCCAGTGCGGCTTCTGCACCGCCGGATTCCTGATGACGACCGCCGCGCTCGACGAGGACAAGCTCGCCGACCTGCCGCGCGCGCTCAAGGGCAACCTGTGCCGGTGCACCGGCTACCGGGCGATCGAGGACGCCGTGCGCGGGGTCAAGCACGCCGAGGAACCCGGCGCCGGGCAGGCCGTCGGGCGCAGTCCCGGCGCGCCCGCGGGACCGCTGGTGGTCACCGGCACTGCCCGCTACACCTTCGACGTCGCCGTCGAGGGACTGCTGCACATGAAGCTGCTGCGCTCCCCGCACCCGCACGCCCGCATCCGCTCCATCGACACCTCGCGTGCGCTGCGCGTGCCCGGTGTCCACGCGGTGTTCACCCACCACGACGCCCCCGGCAAGCTGTACTCCTCGGCCCGCCACGAGCACCCCACCGAGGACCCGGACGACACCCGGGTGCTCGACGACGTGGTCCGCTTCGTCGGCCAGCGCGTGGCGGCCGTCGTCGCCGACACCGAGGGGGCCGCCGAGGAGGGCTGCCGGCTGATCGAGGTGGACTACGAGGTGCTGCCGTACGTCCTCGACCCGGAGCTGGCGATGCTGCCGGGCGCACCGGTGATCCACCGCAAGGGCCCCGAGTCGCGCATCGTCCGCGCCGAGAACAACGTCTGCGGCGAGGTGCACGGCGAGATGGGGAGCGTGGAGCAGGGCTTCGCCGAGGCCGACGTCGTCTACGAGGAGACCTTCCGGACGCAGCGCGTCCAGCACGCCAGCCTGGAGACGCACGGCTGCGTCGCCTACTTCGAGGACGTCGAACCGGGGGAGGACGGCGAGGGCGGCGGGGAGCGGATCGTGGTGCGCTCCAGCACTCAGGTGCCGTTCCTGACCCGGCGCGCCCTGTGCGACCTGTACGACCTGCCGAGGGAGAAGGTCCGGGTGGTCGCGGGCCGGGTCGGCGGCGGGTTCGGCGGCAAGCAGGAGATGCTCACCGAGGACATCGCCGTCCTGGCGGCGCTGCGGCTGCACCGGCCGGTCAAGCTGGAGTTCACCCGCGCCGAGCAGTTCTTCGGCGCCACCACCCGGCACCCGTTCAAGGTCACGGTGAAGATCGGCGCCCGGCGCGACGGCACGCTGACCGCGGTGCAGTTCCGGGTGGTCGCCAACACCGGCGCGTACGGCAACCACGGACCCGCGGTGATGTTCCACAGCGTGGGCGAGTCGATGGGCGTGTACAAGGCGCCCCACAAGAAGGTGGAGGCGTACTCCGTCTACACCAACGGTGTGCCCGCCGGGGCGTTCCGCGGCTACGGGCTCGGCCAGGTCACCTTCGCGCTGGAGTCGGCGATGGACGAACTCGCCCGGCGGCTGGGCATCGACCCGCTGGTGATGCGCGAGAGGAACGTCATCGGGCCCGGCGACCACATGGAGGGCCCCTGCGGCGAGGAGGAGGACCTGCACATCGCCAGCTACGGCCTCGACCAGTGCCTCCAGGTGGTGCGTGACGCGCTGGCCGGCGACCGCAGCGCCGAACTGGCGCCCGAGGGCTGGCTGGTCGGGCAGGGCTTCGCGATGTCGGCCATCGCCACCGGGCCGCCCGGCGGCCACTTCGCCGACGCCACCGTCACCCTGCTGGAGGACGGCAGCTACGACGTCGCCGTCGGCACCGCGGAGTTCGGCAACGGCACCACCACCGTCCATCAGCAGATCACCGCGGGCGCGCTGGGCACCACCGTGGACCGGATCGCGATCCGGCAGTCCGACACCGACGTGGTGGGACACGACACCGGCGCCTTCGGCTCGGCGGGCACCGTCGTGGCGGGCAAGGCCGTGATGAAGGCGGCGAACGCGCTGGCCGAGCGGATCCTGTCCTTCGCCGCCGAGTACGCCCGCACCCCGCGCAGCCTGCTGCGGCTCACCGCCGACGCCGTCGAGTGCGAGGGGCGGCTCGTCTCCCTCAAGGAGCTCTTCGAGGCCGCGAGCGGCGCCGGGACCGTACTCACGGCGGACGGGCACTGGGGCGGCTCGCCGCGCTCGGTGGCCTTCAACTCCCAGTGGTTCCGGGTCGCCGTCGACCCGGACACCGGGGAGACCAGGATCCTGCGCAGCGTCCACGGGGCCGACGCGGGCAAGGTGATGAACCCGATGCAGTGCCGCGGCCAGGTCGAGGGCGGCGTCGCCCAGGCACTCGGCGCGACCCTGTTCGAGACGGTACGGGTCGACGACCACGGCAAGGTGACCACGGCCGCCTTCCGCGCGTACCGGCTGCCCGCCTACGCCGACGTCCCGCGGACCGAGGTGCACTTCACGGAGACCAGCGACGCGATCGGGCCGCTCGGCGCCAAGTCGATGAGCGAGAGCCCGTTCAACCCGGTCGCCCCCGCCTTCGCCAACGCCCTGCGCGACGCGACCGGGGTGCGCTTCACCGAGACGCCGTTCCTGCGCGACACGGTGTGGCTGGGCATGGACACGGCGCGACGGGCGGTGGAGGGCGCCTGCGGCGAGGACGGCGGGGGAGGGGCTCGCGGTGCGCACGGCGCCGGGTGAGCGCGGTCCCGCCGATCACTGGCCCTATCGTGGCGGCATGCAGTCCTACACGATCGGCCAGGCGGCGCGCCTGCTCGGCGTCAGCCCCGACACCGCCCGCCGCTGGGCGGACGGCGGCCGCGTCGCCACCCACCGGGACGACGCGGGCCGCCGTCTCATCGACGGCCGTGACCTGGCCGCGTTCTCCGTCGAACTGGCCCAGGCCGCGGGCGGGGACGACGACGCCTCGTACACCACCGCCCGCAACTCCTTCCCCGGCATCGTCACCGCCGTGAAACTCGGCGACGTGGCCGCCCAGGTCGAGATCCAGGCCGGTCCGCACCGCCTGGTCTCGCTGCTCACCCGGGAGGCCGTCGAGGAACTCGGCCTCGAGGTCGGCGTCGAGGCCACCGCCCGGGTGAAGTCCACCAGCGTCCACATCGACCGCGTCTGAGAGGGATGCTGGAGGAAGGGGGATGCGAGGGCAGACCTGAGGAGGCGGAACGCCATGCCGAATCTGGGAGTCGCCGTGGTGCGGCAGTACGAGCGCGGGGTGGTCTTCCGGCTGGGCCGCCTGCGCGGGGTCTGCAAGCCCGGCATCCATTTCATGATCCCGCTGACCGACCGCATGTGGAAGGTCAGCCTCCGTACGGTGACCATGCCGGTGCCCTCCCAGCAGGTGATCACCCAGGACAACGTCTCGATCGGCGTGGCCGCCGTCGCGTACTACCGGCGCTCCGACGCGGTGAAGTCGATCGTCGAGATCGAGAACGTCTCCGACGCCGTCGGCCAGATCGCCCAGACCACGGTCCGCAACATCGTCGGCCGCTCGCTGCTCGACCAGGTGCTCACCGACACCCAGACGCTCAACCTGGCCATCCGCGAGATCCTCGACCGCACCACCCAGCAATGGGGCGTCTATGTCCTCCTCGTCGAACTGAAGGACATCGAGCTGCCGGTGTCCATGCAGCGGGCGATGGCCCGCCAGGCCGAGGCCGAGCGGGAGAAGCGCGCCAAGATCATCGCCGCGGAGGGCGAGGCGCTGAGCGCCGGACGGCTGGCCGAGGCCGCCGATGTCATCGCCGAGCACCCGATCGCGCTCCAGCTGCGTAACCTGCAGATCCTGGCCGAGATCGCCGCCGAGAAGAACAGCACGATCGTCTTCCCGGCCCAGTTGCTGGACAGCGCGAGCGCGATCTCCCGCTTCGTCTCGGAGGAGAGCCGGGGCGCGGTATCCAGGACCGGCGCCGCGCCCAAGCCCCCGGCCACCCCCACGGCCCTCGCCCCGGCCCCCGAACCGACGCCGCTGCGCCGCGGCGACTCGGACGACGCTCACTGAGCGTCCCCGACCACCGCTCCGGCTGCTCCCGCCGGCCTTTCGGCCGCCCCCCGCGGACCCTCCCACCGCCCCGTCCCTGCCCCTGCCTTGCCGTAATGGTTGACTGGTGTTCTACTTAAGCGAAACAATTTGCTCTGGCAGGGAGAGGGACATGACGTGATCGATTTCCACGTCGACAGGTCCAGCAGCGTTCCGGCGTACGCGCAGTTGGTGCGGCAGGTGCGCGAGGCGCTGCGGATGGGGCTGCTGCACCCGGGGGACCAGCTGCCGACGGTGCGCAGCGTGGTGACCTCGTGCACGGTCAACCCGAGCACGGTGCTGAAGGCCTACCGGGAACTGGAGTTGTCCGGGCTGGTCGAGGCGCGGCAGGGGGCGGGCACCTTCGTCAGCGGGTCGCTCGGCGGGGCGGACCCGCATGTGATGGCGCGGCTGCGCGGCGGACTGGCCCGCTGGCTCGGGCAGGCCCGGGAGGCCGGTCTCGAGGACGAGGACGTGCAGGCGCTGATCGCCTCGGTGATCGCCGAGGACACCCTGCGGATGATGCGGGCGGGCGGCACCCCGCCGGGAGAGCGGCCGGCGGCGGACGCCGGAACGCGGGAAGAGGGAGGGGCCGCGTGAGCGACGAGCCGATCGCCGTGGAGGCACGCGAGGTGAGCAGGCGCTACGGCCAGGTGTGGGCGCTGCGCGAGTGCAGCTTCCAGCTGCCCGCGAACCGCGTCATCGCGCTCGTCGGGGCCAACGGGGCGGGAAAGTCCACGCTGATGAGCATCATCAGCGGCATGCTGCCGGCTACCGGCGGCTCGCTGCTGGTCGGCGGCCGCCCGGTCGCGAAGGGGGGCAGGAGGGCGGACGAGTCCGCCTGCCGGGTCGCACTGCTCGCCCAGGACAAGCCGCTCTACCGGGACTTCAGCGTCGCGGACATGCTGCGCTTCGGCCGGAGCACCAACCGCGTCTGGGACCAGCGGCGCGCGCTGTCCTGGCTGGCCCGCTTCGACGTCCCCCTGGACCGCGGCTGCGGACGGCTCTCCGGAGGCCAGCGGGCGCAGGTCGCCCTCGCGGTCGCCCTCGGCACCCGCCCGGAACTGCTGCTGCTCGACGAACCGCTGTCCAACCTCGACCCGGTGGCGCGTACCGAGGTGACCGGCGAACTGATGGCGGAGGCCGCCGAGACGGGCATGACCGTCATGCTGTCGACCCACATCGTCGCCGAACTGGCCGGGGTCAGCGACCACTTGCTGCTGCTCGCCGCGGGCCACCCCATCCTCACCGGCGACGTCGACGACCTGCTCGCCGGCCACACCCGGCTCTCCGGTCCGCGCGCCGACCAGCCGCCGGGCCCGGGCACCGTGGTGTCGGCGCAGCACACCGGACGGCAGTCGACCTTCATCGTGCGGACGCCCGTCGAGGCCGGCGCGCCGCCCGTGGTCGCCCCCGGCTGGAGCGCCCAGCCGCTCTCCCTCGAAGACCTGGTCTTCACCTACCTCAAGTCGTCGGGAAAGGCGCGCCAGAGCGTGGAGGAAGCAGCATGAGCCCACTCACCCACCCTCCGCTGTCCGCGCGGCGGTCGGAGCGCCGCGAGAGCGCGGGCCCGGACGCCGGACAGGGCGGCGGCCTGGCCGGACTGCTCTGGCTGACCTGGCGTCAGCACCGCTGGGCGCTGATCGGCTCGGTCGTCCTGACCGCCGCCCTCGCCGGATGGATGACCTATCTGGCGTCCGACCTGATGTCCATCTACCACCAGTGCCACGACACGATGTGCCCGGACAGCAGTGTCCAGGAGGCCCGGCTGACCGCCAGCTTCGGCCCGTTCAGGATCGCCAACGACCTGCTGCAGTTCGTGGAGTTCCTGCCGCTGCTGATCGGCATGTTCCTCGGCGTCCCGCTGCTGGCCAGGGAGCACGAGCAGCGCACGCTGCTGCTCGCCTGGAGCCAGGACGTCTCGCCGATGCGGTGGCTGTGGACCAAAGTGGCGGTGCTCGGCCTCGTGGTGGCGGCGCTGACCACGGCGTTCTCCGTCGCCTCCACCCGGGTGGCGCACGCGATGGCCGACGTCAGCGCCGGGGGCCTGTTCTCCGGCTCCATGTTCCTCGACTCCGGCATGCTCCCGCTCGCCGCCGGTCTCTGCTGGTTCGCGATCGGCCTCGCGCTCGGCGCCGCCGTCAGACGGGTGCTGCCCGCCGCGGTCGCGGTCATCGTGGGCTTCATCGGGCTGCTCTACTTCGTCGAATGGCGCTACCCGACCCTCATGACCCCGATGAGCCGCTTCCAGGCGGTCGGCGCTCCGGACGACCCGGGCGGCGCCCTGGGCATCAACGACCTGCGGATCAAGGGCGGTATCTCGGTCGGCGCCGACCGGGTGACGAACCTCTACGACTCCTCCCGGCACGCCCTCGACTACACCCGGCTGCGCGCCGTCTGCCCCGACCTGGGCCCGGGCAGCCTCCCGGACTGCATGGTGCGCCACCACTTCCTGACCTTCGTGCAGTACCAACCCGCCAGCCGTATTGGCGACTTCCACCTCATCCTGGCCACCGGTTACCTGTCCCTCGGCGTGCTCGCCCTCGCCGCCCTCTGGCTGCTGGTGCGCCGCACCAGCCTCAGCGCGGGCTGAGCGGCGCCGGAGGGGGCGAGGAGCGCGCGCGGGGGCGCGGGAATGGGCGCGAACGCGTTACCCGCGGACCTCGCGGGGTAGCCGGACGATGACAACAAGGCCCCAAGCGTCATGGAAGGACGGACACGATGCTGCTGCTGGGACTTCTCCTCCTGGGCGCGAGTGGCGCCTTCGCCGGGCTGCTGATCACCGACAACCGCTCCGGCGGACCGGACTACAGTGCGACGATTCTCGGACATCACCTCGCCACCATGAACAGCCTGTCGATCTTCGTGGCGGGACTCGCCCTGGCACTGGTGTTCAGCCTCGGCCTCGCCATGATGGCCGGTGGTGGCACCCTGGCCCGCCGCCGCAGGGCGGCGCTGCGCGAGGCCCGGTCGTCGGCGCCCGCCGACGACCGGCCGGTCGCCCACCGTGACGCCTTCGGCGACCGCAACGCCTTCGGTGGCCAGAACGCCTTCGCCGACCGGAGCGCCGCCGCGGGCGACGACACCGCCGACGAGCCCACCACGGTCACGACCAAGCCCGCCACCCACCGCCACCGGCACCGGCTGCACTTCGGCCACTGAGACCGGCCCACGGAGACGGCGGACCGCGTCGGCGACACCCCCGGACACGGGTGGTGTCGCCGACGCGGTTCCGCCGTGTGTCCGGGGCCCCCGGGACCGGCCGACGGACGGGCCCGTACGAGCGCGGGTCCGGCGAATGCCCGGCCCGGTCAGGGGCAGCCGAAGAGTATGACCACAGTCCACTCCGAACGCGAGGCCACGTTCGAGGGAACCGGACTCTTCGACCCGCAGGACCTCGGACGGCTCGCCGCCGTGGCCCGGGTGCGGGAGGAGGCGTCCGAGGAACTCGACGCCATCTACTACGACACCGCCGAACTGCACCTGCTCACGCACGGCGTCACCCTGCGCCGCCGCGACGGCGGTCATGACAGCGGCTGGCACGCCAAGCTCCCAGGAGAGGGACCCGAACGCATCGAGGTGCACGCCCCGCTGAAGGCGGGCAGGAACGGCGCCGTCCCCGGCGAACTGCTGCGCAGGACCGCCGCGTACGCCCGAGGCCGCCCGCTGGTGCCCGTCGCGCATCTGCGCACCCACCGCCGCCGCCACCTGCTGCTGGACAAGCGCGGCCGCTGCCTGGCCGAGGTGGCCCAGGACGCCGTGGCCGCCCAGACGCTGGACCCGCGGCAGCCGCAGCGGCGGCGGGCCGAGAGCGGTTCGGGTGACGCGGGCACCCGTACGCGGATCACCCAGTGGTCCGAGGTCGAGGTCGAGCTGGCCGACGCGGGCACCGAACTGCTCGACGCCGCCGCCCGCCGTATGAAGGCTGCGGGCTGGCACCCCGCCGCGACCCCGCGCAAGCTCGACCGCGCGCTCGCCGACGAACTCGCCGCCGTCCGCGGCGGCAAGGACCGGCGCGGCGCCCGGGTCCGCGCGGGCTCGGCGGGCGAGGCGGCGATGAACCGGCTGCGCGAACAGGTCAGCGAACTGCTGCGGGCCGACCCCGGCACCCGCGTGGACGCGCCCGACGCGCTGCACCGCATGCGCTCGGCGACCCGCCGCTTGCGCAACGCCCTGCGCGGCCAGCGCCGGGTCCTGGACCGGTCCCGTACCGACCCGGTGGCCGCAGAACTGCACTGGCTGACCGGCGTCCTGGCGGACGCCCGCGACCAGGAGGTGCTCGGCGAACGGCTTCCCCGGCAGGCCGCCCGGCTGCGCCGCCGCAGCCGGGATCCGGACCTGCGCTCCGCGCTCAAGGGGCTGACCGGCCGGGTGCGGGAGCAGCAGACCACCCGGCACGACGCCGCCTGGCGCACCGCCGTCGCCACCCTCGACAGCGCCCGCTACTTCGCGCTGCTGGACGCCCTGGAGGGCCTGCTCGACGACCCGCCGCTACGGCGCGGGGCGCGCGAGCCCGCCGTCGAGCAGCTGCGCAAGGCCGCGGAACGCGACCGGCGGCGCCTGGCGAAGCGGCTGGCCGCCGCGGAGCACGCCGACAAGGGGCCCGCGCGCGAGAAGGCCCTGCACGAGGCACGCAAGGCGGCCCGGCGTGCCCGGCACACCGCGGAGACGGCGCTCGGCTACGGCGGCAAGCGGGCCGCGAAGCTGCGCGAGCGCACCAAGGCACTGCAGCAGGTGCTCGGCGACCACCAGGACGCCGCCGTCGCCCGCCGCGCCCTGGTGTCCCTGTCGCGCGAAGCCCACCAGCGGGGCGCGGACACCTTCGGCTACGGGCTGCTGCACGCGGCGCAGGCCGACCGCATGGCCGCCGCGTCCCGCAAGGTGACCCGTCTCGGCCACCGGGCCCGCGCCCCTCGGCTGACCCGGTTCGGCTGACGGCCATGACCAGCGGATCCCACGTCCGGTCGCTCCCCGTAGCGGTGGGTGAGGGGCGGGCGCAGGATGGAGAGCGACCAACGGCATCGGAGGTGCGTGGGTGATCGAGATCGCCGACATCCGGGAGTGGCGTGAGCATGATGTCGTGGACGAGGAAGGCAAGCGGATCGGCAGGCTGGAATCGATCTACGTGGACACGGTCAGCGACGAGCCGTTCTTCGCGACGGTGACCACCGGGCTGCCGACCCGCCACCGGCTGGTGTTCGTGCCGCTGACCGGCGCCGTCGTCGGTCCCGGCTATGTGCGGGTCGCGTTCCCCAAGGCGCTGGTCAAGGAGGCCCCGGCGATCGACACCGACGGGGTGCTGGCCGCGGAGCAGGAACCGGAGGTCTTCGCGCACTACAAGCTGGAGTACGTGCCCGGCGCGCGCGGCGAGCGCCGCCTGGCCCGCCCCTGACCCCGAACGGGAGGGTTCGACCATGGTCTGGGTCCTGGCCTTGATTCTGCTGGCATTCGTCCTCGGCCTCATCGGCGCGGTCGCCAAGGGGCTGCTCTATCTGCTGGTCATCGGCGTCCTCGTCTTCGTGGGCGCGCTCGCGCTGGGCGCACTGCGCCTGCGGCGCGGCGCCCGCCGCCGTCCCGTCCGCTGACCCGCCGGACGCCGCTCCGGGCGGGCCGGTCGTCCTGGGCGCGGTCACGACACGCGTAGGCGGCGCGGCGGGATGAGCGTGCGTACGGGCCGGGCACGCGGCAGCATACTCACCGTAATGACTGGATTACCCACCGTGAGAAGGCTGTCCGTGGTGCTTGGTGAAGACGTAGTGCGTCAGGGATTCGTCCGCGGGGGGTGGTGCGCGTGACCACCACGACCGACGCCCCGCGGGGCACCGGGACACCCGGCGGCCCGAGCAGCAAGGCCGCCGCCGCGGGGCAGGCCGCCGCGCGCTGGGCCGACGGGCGCACGGGCCTCTACGCCCTCGCGCGGTCCAACCTGCGCAAGATCTTCCCGGACCACTGGTCCTTCATGCTCGGCGAGATCGCGCTCTACTCGTTCGTCATCATCATCCTGACGGGCGTGTGGCTCACCCTGTTCTTCGTGCCGAGCATGGGCGAGGTCGTCTACCACGGCCCGTACACGCCGCTGAACGGTGTCACGATGTCGGAGGCGTACGCCTCCACCATGCACATCAGCTTCGAGGTCCGCGGCGGCCTGCTCATGCGGCAGGTCCACCACTGGGCCGCGCTGGTGTTCGTCGGCGCGATGCTCGTGCACATGATGCGGATCTTCTTCACGGGCGCCTTCCGCAAGCCGCGCGAGCTGAACTGGCTCATCGGCGCCACGCTGCTGATCCTCGGCATGTTCGACGGCTTCATGGGCTACTCGCTCCCCGACGACCTGCTCTCCGGCACCGGTCTGCGCTTCATGGAGGGCGCGATCCTGTCGGTCCCGATCGTGGGCAGCTATCTGTCGATGTTCGTGTACGGCGGCGAGTTCCCCGGCAGCGCCATCATCCCGCGGCTGTTCACCGTCCATGTGCTGCTGATCCCGGGCATCATGGCGGGGCTGCTGGTGGCGCACCTGATGCTGGTCTTCTACCACAAGCACACGCAGTTCGCGGGTGCGGGCAAGACCAACAGGAACGTGGTCGGCATGCCGCTGCTGCCGATCTACATGGCCAAGGCGGGCGGCTTCTTCTTCCTGGTCTTCGGCGTCATCTGCGTGATGGCGTCGGTGGCCTCGGTCAACTCGATCTGGGCGTACGGCCCCTACCGCGCCGACCAGGTGTCCACCGACGCCCAGCCCGACTGGTACATGGGCTACTCCGAAGGTCTGCTGCGCATCATGCCGGGCTGGGAGATCCGTGCCTGGGGCCACACCCTGGTACTCGGGGTGTTCATCCCGCTGGTGGTCTTCCCGCTGGTGCTGGGCGCGTTGTGGGCGTATCCGTTCATCGAGTCGTGGGTGACCGGCGACAAGAGCGAGCACCACATCCTGGACCGCCCGCGGAACGCCCCCATCCGTACCGGCTTCGGCGCCGCCTGGATCGCGCTCTACATGGTCCTGCTCGCCGGTGGCGGCAACGACCTGCTGGCCACCCACTTCTCACTGTCGCTCAACTCGATCACCTGGGCCGTACGGATCGGCATCTTCGTCGTGCCACCGATCGTCTTCGTCTTCACCAAACGCCTCTGCCTCGGCCTGCAGCGCAGGGACAAGGACAAGGTGCTGCACGGCCACGAGAGCGGGATCATCGAGCGCCTGCCGTACGGGGCCTACGTCGAGGTGCACCACCCGCTGTCGCAGACCCAGGTCCACATGCTCACCGCCCACAAGCAGTACCAGCCCGCCGAGTTGCCGCCCTCGGTGGACGAGAACGGCGTGGAGCGGAAGGTGAGCCGGCTCACCAAGTTCCGCGTCCGGCTCTCCGAGAGCTACTTCGGTGAGAGCGGGCAGATCGCGAAGCCGACGGCCGAGGAGTACAACGAGACGACCAGTGGCCACCACTGACGGGTCGCGGGGCTGAGGCCCTGTCGATCTGTCGCCTTGCCGACCTGATGACCTGAGGCCCTGGCTCCGACGGAGCCAGGGCCTCAGGTCATCGGTGTCACGGTGTCATCGGTGTCACGGCGTGCCGACCGGCCGGGTCCACTGGTCCACCAGCAGCCTGGCGCGCGAGACGTCCTCGGCGAAGACCAGCACCTGGAAGCGCCACCGCACGGGTGCGGCGGCATTGGACCGTTCGGGACAGGGCGCCGTGGTGGAGCGGATCCCCACGACGTCGAGGAACCGCTGGACCTCGTCCGCCGCGGTCCGGGTCGCGACCCGCGCCACGGGCAGCAGCAACCCGTACGGCGCCGGTTGAGATCGCCTCCGGCGAAACCAGGCAGGCATGCGCGCCACGACGTCACCTCCAGGGATGCCGAGGGGGCAAACGCCACCTTTGTCGGCAAAACGCCCTTATGTGAGCATCTAAGCATCGCCTACGCACCGCGACCACAGTTACGCACAGTGTTACCACTCGTGTCGCGCGTGAAGCGGTGCCCGCTCCGTGCCTCCCGCCGACCGTCGCAGCGGGAAGCACGGAGGTCTGCCGGTGTCAGTGGCAGCCGACGCCGTACGAGCCGTCGCCCGAGGCCGCGCCCGGGGAGGTGGAGACGGTCAGGCCGACGTACGGGTGATGGCTGTCGGCCGTGAAGGTGAAGCTGTCGGTGAAGGTGTAGCTCTGCGAGCCCTTGGGGAACCGCGCGATCTGCTGCGGCTTCGTCAGCGCGCCCTGCGGGCCGCCCGTGGCGCTGCGCCACCAGGTGAGGTGGAGCGTGCCCGCCGCGGTCCCGTCGTAGCGCACCAGCACCGTGGCGGTCGCCGTCCGGTGGTTGCCCGTGGAGCAGGTGAAGCTGGTGACGGCGACGGAGGCCACATGCGGGCCGGTGACCGGCGCGCCGGTCACCGGGGGAGTGGTCGCGGTGGGCGTCGGCGCCACCGTCGGGCTCGCCGACGGGGTGCGCGGGACGTGCGTGGTCGCTGTCGCCGAAGGCTTCGCCGGGGACGGGGAGGCCGTGGTCGGCGACGGTGACGGGCTTGTCGTCGGCGTGGCGGTGGCCGCTGTGGTGGCCGGGTCCGCCGCGGGCTGCGTGACCGCCGAGGCGGTGGGCCGGGCGGTGGCGGAGTCGCCGTCGCTGCCCGAGGCCACGGCCGTGACGGCCACGGTGGCGGCGACGGCCGCCGCGGCGATGACGGCCAGTATCTTGGCGCGCCGTCCGAACCGCGGCTCGCGGCCGTCGTCGTCGCCCGCCGTCGCGACCGGCGGGACGTCCGTCTTCAGCGGGACGACGAGGGGCGCGGCCGCGGGCGGTGGCGGTGGCGGCGGAGCCAGCAACGCGCCGACCTCAGCGGCCAGTTCCCGCCGCCCCCGCTCCTCCCAGTCCTTCCCGTACGCCCCTACGGCGACGGCCTCCAGCTCCGCCAGGAAGTCCCCCGCGTACGGACGCTCCTGCGGATCCTTCGCCAACCCCCGTACGACCAGCGGCCTCACCGGCTCCGGCAGGGCTTCCACCGGCACCGGCGCCTCGGCGTGCTGCGCGGCCCACTCCGCCGCGCCCGGCCCCTCGTACGGCGGCGCGCCAGTCAGGCACTCGCACAGCACCGCCGTCGCCGCATACAGATCACCCGCCGCCGACGCCGGCCCCCCGGCCCACCGCTCGGGCGCGGTGTACGCCGCCGCCGCGTCCGCGTCCGCGGCCGCCTGCGGCGCCGCCAGGGCGACCGTGCCCTCCGCCGTCACCAGCACCGCCGCGGGCCGGTGGTCCCCCCGCACCTCGCCGCCATGATGCGCCGCCGCCAGCCCCAACAGCGACCCCTTGAACACCGCGAGCCCCGCCTCAACCCCCAGCGCCCCCCGCCCCCGCAACACCCCATCCAACCCCACCCCGCCCCCCGGGGCCCCGCCCCCGGCGGTCTTCCTCACCTGCGCCGCCGCCTTCGCGGGCGTGGTCCGCTTCTTCGCCCGTCCGCGCCCGGCGGCACCCGCCTCCGCCGCGCCCCCGGCGCGCGGTGCCGCAGCCGCCGTCTCGCCAGGCGCGGCCTGGCCGTTGGCGTCCACGGCCTGCCCGGCCTCGCCGTCCCGCGCCTCACCCGCTCGCGCCACGGGCGCGGTCCGGGCGGTGGTCTTCTTCGCCTGCGCCGCGGTGCGCTTCGCGCGCGGTGCCGCAGCCGCCGTCTCGCCAGGCGCAACCTGGCCGTTGGCGTCCCGGACCTGTCCGGCCTCGCCTTCCCCCGCCTCAGCTGCTTGCGTCGCGGGTGCGGTCCGGGCGGTGGTCTTCTTCGCCCGCGCCGAGGTTCGCTTGGCGCCCGGTGCGGCAGCCGTCGTCTTGCCAGGTGCGGCCTGGCCGTTGGTGTCCACGGCCTGTCCGGCCTCGCCTTCCCCCGCCTCAGCTGCTTGCGCGGCAGCCACGGTCCCGGCGGACTTCTTCGCCTGCGCTGCCGTGCGCTTGGCGCCCGGTGCCGCAGCAGCCGTCTTCGCAGCCGCGCCTCGGGTGTTGGCCGCCGCCTGCTTCGTCGGCTTACGGTCCTGCACGGCCGTCGCCTCCGCGGCGTCCTTCGCGACCTGCGTTGGCTCGCCCTCCCGCACCTCAGCCCCTCGCGCGGCAGCCGAGGCCCCGGCGGCCTTCTGCGCCTGCGCTGCCGTGCGCTTGGCGCCCGGTGCCGCAGTCGCCGTTTTCCCGGTCGCGGCCCGCCCGTTGGTGGCCGCCCGCTTCTTCGGCTGGCTGTCCTGCACGACAGCCGCCCCTGCGGCGGCCGCAGGCTCCCCTGCCCCTTCGACGGCAGCCGCGCCGTCATCGCCGTCGGCGGTCTCCTGCTGCTGTGCAGCGGTTGCCGCCTTCGCAGGCGCGGCCTTGCCGTCCTGCACCTCGGCCGCTCGCGCGGCGGCCACGGTCCCGGCGGCCTTCTTCGCCTGCGCCGCGGTGCGCTTGGCGCCCGTTGCGGCAGCCGCCGTCTTCCTGGTTGCGGCACCGGCCGCCCGCTTCTTCGGCTGGCCGTCCCGCACGGCACCCGCCTGCGCCGTCTCCGCGCTGCCCGCGCTGCCCGCGCTGCCCGCGCTGCCCGCGCTGCCCGCGCTGCCCGCGCGCCCCGCGGCCCCGGCAGTCCCCGAATCCGTTCCCTCGGCCGCTGACGTGGTGTCGGCTGCTGGTGCCGTGGACCGGCCGGCGGGGGCCGGTTGGGGTGCGGGGGCGGGGGCCGCCGCGTTGTTGGTGTCGGCGGGTATGCCCGTGCCGTCGTGGTCGTCCACTCGATCCCGTCCCTTGCGCCGCGCTGGTGGTCGGCCCGTGTCCCCCTGACGTCCTGGGACGTCGCCGGCAGCGGGCCGATCTGCCGGGGCTCACACGGCTGTTCCCGGCCGGAGACACGGTGGGGGCGGCGTGAGGATCAAGAGAGTACTGCCATCGGCGGGGTGCGATGTCCACCCGCCGGCCCGTCCGGGAGGACCTACTCCGAGGGTGCCGGCGGATCGGGCTGAGAGGGGCGGCCCGCGACCGCGTTGTAGACCTTGATCCGGACGTTGCGGCGCCAGCCCTCCCGCTGCCCGCGGGCCAGCGCCCGCCGCTGCTTGCGGCTGCCGTCCTTGTAGAACCGGTGCGCCCAGGGGGAATCGGGGCGGGCGAGGCGGATGGCGCCGACGAGGGCGAAGAGCGGCACCATGATGCCGATCAGGCCGGTGAACGCCTTGCCCTTGCTCAGCGTGATGAGGACGAGGCAGGCGTTGAAGCCGATGGTGACGGCGTAGGACCAGCCGGAGGCCGGCTCGCCGTTCGTGGACGTGTCATCCGCCCCGAAGGGCGCCGCGCCCACGAGCAGCAGCCCGCAGGCGGCAGCCCCCAGCACCACGGTGTCCACGGACAACCGGCCCTCTTCCGACCAGTAGACGTCCTGCAGATGGAGGACGAGCGCGAACTCGTCGAGGACGAGGGCGGTCCCGATGCCGAAGAGGGCCCCGAGGATCTCGCCCCAGGGCCGGTTGTCCCCGGCGGGCGACGCCAGCCCGAAGCCCGAGATGATCATGAAGACGATGCCGAACACCACGTGGTGAATGTGCAGACCGCCCGACGACTCGACGTTCTTGGGCCACCACGACACCTCGGACCGGATCATCCGGACGCTGATCCTGATGAAGAGGAAGGCGCCGAGCAGCCCGATGAAGACGAAGAGCAGCGGCTGCTTCCCGGGATCGATGATCTCCCGGTGGTACCACTCCGAAATGCGCATACGGAATGGTGGCATCCGCATCACGCTGCGGCGGGTGTGCACGCCGGAGCGTACGGATGCTTCTGTGAGCGATGTGGCGTCGGTCAGGCCACCTGCCGCCGCTACGCCCCCGGTGCCGTCTTGTGCTGGACCACGGAGTCAGGACCCGGCGAGACGATCGCCTCGTGGCCGTCCTCGAACCTGACCCGGTACGGCGGCTCGCCCTCGGTGCCGAGCACGTCGATGACGTCCGCGAGCCGGTCGTGCTGTCCCACGACACGGCCGTGCAGCCGCAACTGATCACCCTTGCTGGCGTGCATCCGAACCGACCTCCTTCCGTAGCAGACGGTCGACTCGTCTCCCACCAGTCTAAGGAGTCGGGCCGTCCCCGCCTCCGGTCGCGGGTCCGGAACCTCTCAGCCGTTCGGTGCGCTCCACCGCAGGGCCGTCGTGGCGCACGCCGGGTTCCCCTTGGCGTCGGTCAGGCCGATCCTGCCCAGCAGGGTGCCGCGCTCGACCGCCGCGGCCATGACCTCCGGTGCGACCCCCGAAAGGAGGAGTTTGGCCCGCCGGAACATGGTGAAGGTGCCGTCCGCGGCGACCTCACCCCAGGAGAGGTAGACGAAGCGCCCGCCCAGCCGGTTCTGGATGTAGCGGCCGCGCAGTGTCAGGACCCCGTCGGCGTCGGTGAAGGGCTCGCACTCCAGGTCCCACTCCACGGCGTCCGCGTCCCCCGGCTGCACGTCGAGCAACTCGGCCGGCTTGTCCTTGCGTTGCACCGCGACATGGATGTTCTGGGCGCCGGGGAAGTCAGGTCCGGGCCCGCAGCGGCGTCCCGGCAGGTCGTAGCCTTCGATACGGAGCAGCATGCCGCCATGGTGGCACGCGGCGACCGGCGGCCCCTTGCCGGATCAGGTGCCGGTGGGAGGGGCCGCCAGGAGTTCGAGGACCACGGCCTGCGCCGGGTCGAGCAGGGGAGCGGCCAGGCCGACGGTGGCCAGCTCCGATCCGGTCAGGCGGACGGATCCATGGGTGAGCCAGGGGACGGGCCGGGGCGGGAAGCCGCTGGGCAGGCCGATCTCGGGGCAGACCGAGACGGTGTACAGGGCGACCGGGTCCAGGCCGGGAAAGCGCAGGCGGGCGGGGACGGAGTCGGCGGCGCTCGCGAGTTGGACGAGGCTGAACACCGCGTGCCCGCGGTCGGCGGAGACGACGCCGTGCAGCCAGGTGTGCGGCTCCGGGTGGTCCGCGTGGACGCTCCGGCCGGTGGCCAGCAGGGGCCGTAGCCGTTTGTGCAGCCGCACCCACGCGGCGAGCCGGTCGAGTTCCGCGTCGGTGCAGGCGGTGAGGTCCCACTCGATCCCGGCGTGCCCGAACAGGGCGGTGGCCAGCCGGAAGCCCAGCGCGGTGGTGCGGCCCGTGGTGTGCGCGGTGGCCGCGCCGACATGGCAGCCGAGGAGTTCGGGCGGCACCAGCAGTCCGGTCCAGCGCTGGATCGCCTGCCGCTCCAGCGGGTCGATGGTGTCGGAGGCCCACACCCGGTCGGTGCGCTCCAGGATGCCGTAGTCGATCCGGGCGCCGCCCGACGCGCACGACTCGATCTCCAGGCCGGGGTGCCGGGCGCGCAGCTCGTCGAGGAGCCGGTAGGCGGCCAGCGTCTGGGCGTGCACACCGGCCGTACCGCCGTGCACCGCCTCCAGCAGATCGCGGTTGTGGTCCCACTTCAGGTAGTCCAGCGCGTACTCGCCGACCAGGGCGGAGAGCCGGTCCAGGACATAGGCGTACGCGTCGGGCCTGGCCAGGTCGAGCGCCTGCTGGGAGCGGTGGGGTACCGCGGGGCGGCCGGGGGCGGTCAGCAGCCAGTCCGGGTGCGCGCGGGCCAGGTCGGAGTCCGGGTTCACCATCTCCGGCTCGACCCACAGCCCGAACTGCATGCCCAGCTCCCGCACCCGCTTCACCAGCGGGTGCAGCCCCTCGGGCCACACGGCCGGGTCGACCGCCCAGTCGCCCAGTCCCGCGGTGTCGTCGCGGCGGCCGGTGAACCAGCCGTCGTCCAGCACGAACCGCTCCACCCCGACGCGGCCGGCACGCTCGGCGAGGGCGGTGAGCGTGTCGAGCCGGTGGTCGAAGTAGACGGCCTCCCAGGTGTTGAGGACGACGGGCCGTGGCGTACGGGGATGGTGCGGCCGGTCCCGCAGCCGCTGGTGCAGCCGGTCGGCGAGCCCGTCGAGCCCGTCGCCCGACCAGGCGAACCAGACCCACGGACTGCGGTACGACCCTCCCCGGGCCAGCCTGATCTCGCCCGCGGTGAGGAGCTCTCCGGCTCCCAGCACGGGTCCGTGGTCCGGCGGCTTCTCGGCGTAGTGGACATGGTTGCCGCTCCACCCCGCGTGCACCGCCCAGAGGGCGCCGTGCCGGAAGCCGAAGCCCGCCTCGCCCGCGATCAGCAGACCGGTCGCGTCGTGTCCGGTACGGCCGCGGCGGGACTCCCTGAGATGCGCCCCGTGCCGCAACGGGCCGCGCTGCGGTACGCGTTCACCCGACCAGCGTCCGCCGAAGTCGAGCAGCTCCGCCGCCGTGTCACCGGTCGGCAGCACACAGGTGACCGACTCCAGGGCGAGGACTCCCGGCCCGTCGTTGCGCACCTCGTGCCGCAGGCGCAGCACACCGGACGGCTCCATGAGCAGCTCGGTGGTGACCGACACGCCCGCCTCGGCGTCGCGGCTCTCCATCAGCAGCCTGCCGCCGGTCCGGCCACCTGCCTCGGCGCCCCCGGACAGCCGGACCAGCTCCAGCCGCAGATGCGGGAAGCGGCCCTCCCGGTCCGCCGCGACGCCGGGCCGGCCTGCCCAGCCGTCGGACTGCTGCGGGACGAGCCGCAGCAGGACGGGTGCGTCGACCGAGGCCACGGGCGCGGCCGGGAGCGTGGCCAGCGCGAGGTCGCCAGGCCCGTCCGCGGACCCCAGATCGGCGCCCCAGTGCAGGACGCGGGGGACCCCGGGCCCGGTCGCGTCCAGCACCAGCGCGGTGCCCGCCGCGGCGAGGACGATCACGTCACCGGGCCGTCCCGTCGCCGTCATGAACGCGGGGCCGCGGTCGACAGGCGCACGACCACCTCGGTGGGCAGCACCACCGGCGGCACGGTCTCGCCCTCCATGATCCGCAGGAGGGCGCTGACGGCCTCGGTCCCCATGTCCTTCGCGTTCTGCCGCACGGTCGTCAGCGGCGGACCGGTGAACGCCGACAGGTCGATGTCGTCGAAGCCGGTCACGGACACGTCCTCGGGCACCCGCAGGCCGTGCTCGTGCAGCGCGCGCAGGATGCCGATCGCCATCATGTCGCTCTCGGCGACGACCGCGGTGAAGTCCCGCCGTACCGCCAGCAGATCGAGCATCTCGCGGTACGCCCCCTCGGTCGACCAGTCCGATCTGCGGGCCAGCCCCGGGTCCTCGGGGACACCGCGGGCGGCCAGTGCCTGGCGGATCCCGGTCAGCCGGTCGTGGCCCGAGGGATCGGTCTCGGTGCCGGTCACGCGGGCGATCCGCCGGTGCCCGAGATCCAGCAGGTGCTCGGTGATCCGGCGCGCGCCCTCGGTGTTGTCGGACGTCACGAACGTCGCCTTCGGCCCCTGGCCGATCGCGTCGATGAAGACGGTCGGCAGCCCCGACTCGATCAGGGCCTGGGTCCTTACGTCACCCGGCGGGCAGGCGACCATGATCGCGGCCGCCACCCGGCGGGAACGCAGCAGCCGTACGTAGCTGTCGCTGACCGTGCTGGACGGCCGGGAGGGCAGTAGCAGGTCGTAGCCCGCCTGTCCCGCGGACTCCTCGATGTGGCGCAGTACGTCGAGGTGGAAGTGGTACTGCGGCCGGGTCAACTGGGACAGCGCCCATACGTCGTTGGCGAAGAAGCCGAGCGCGATCGTCCTGGAGCGCGCCCCCGACAGGCTCTGCGCCGCCACGTCCGGCTCGTAGCCCAGGCTGGCGGCAGCCGCCTCGACCCGCCGGCGCGTGTCGTCGCTGACCTTCACCGTGCCCGACAGGACGCGCGACACCGTCGCACGGGAGACCCCCGCGAGTCGTGCCACCTCTTCGCTCGTGGCCATCGTCCACCTTTCGCGCAAACCGTGCGGCGGCCGCCGCCGTGACCGGTGTTCAGTGTCCTATGAACGCGTGTGCACGCTTCCCCCGCTTCAGTATGAGACGGCCCATCGACTGCCGTCAACGCGACCTGCCTTTGTGTACAGGACCGTTGACGGCACTGCCCGCTCAGCGTAGCGTCACCGTCGCATTTCAGATGTACGCGCGTTCATAGGGCGTTCGGAAGGACTCCGCTCATGACATCGCTCACCAGACGGTCCATGCTCGCCGGCGCCGTGGCCCTCGTCGCCGGCCCCGCGGTGGCCGGCTGCTCCACCACCGACACGGGCGACGGCTCGTCGAACGGCTCCGGCAAGCCGGGCACGAAGACGATCAGCTTCCTGACGTTCGAGACGCCCAACCTCACGGCGGCCTACTGGGACGCGGCGATCAAGCGCGTCACCGCCAGGTACCCGGACATCAAGGTGAAGAAGCTGATCGCGCCGACCGCCGATGGCCGCACCGACTACGCCAAGCAGCTGCTGCAGTCCGGGCAGTTCCCCGACGTCATGGTCGGGGTCACACCGGCCGGGTTCGCCGAGGCCGGGGATCTGTACGCGTGGACGCCGACGGAGCTGAAGGACTTCGTCTTCCCCACGGCCAACCCGATCCGCGGCAAGTACTACCAGCTCCCGGCCAACACCCAGACCATCCCGCCGGTCTACTACAGCAAGACGGTGTTCACCGCGGCGGGGATCAGTGCCACCCCGACCACCTGGGCCGAACTCCTCAGCGCCTGCGCGAAGTTGAAGGCCACGGGCCACACGCCGTTCGTGATCGGTGGCGGCAAGGACGGCTTCGCCTCCTCCATGATCCTCTCCGGCATCGTCAGCGTCGACGTCTACGGCAGGACCCCGGACTGGATGACGCGGCGCCGTGCGGGCACGGTGAAGTTCGCCGACCCGGATTTCACCGCGGCGCTGGCCAAGTTCGCCGACCTGGCCGACAAGGGGTACCTCGCCAAGTCCGACGTCTCCCGTGACTACGCCGGCACCGAGCAGGCGTTCCTCGACGGGAAGGGCGCGATGTACCCGATGGGCAACTGGTTCGCCGCGAGCGCCGACTCCAAGCACCGCCAGGACATCGGGGTCTTCAACTTCCCCGCCGCCGACGGCCGTCTGATCGTCCCCGCGTACACCGGCGGTGGCATCCTGGTCAGCGCCAAGGCCGGGAACCTCGACGCGGCCAAGCGGTTCGCCCTGGCCTTCCAGCTCGACAAGACCCAGCTCGACGCGTCGGTGAAGGCCGACGGTCTGATACCGGCCATCAAGGGCTACACCCCGCCCGCCGACACCGGGCCGGTCTTCAAGGCGGGCTACGACCTCTACCAGCAGGCCGTGGGGAAGAACGCCGTCGTACACGCCTTCCGCTGGGAGACCGCCGACGACGGCCTGCTGCCGGGCATGGCCGACAAGGTCGACGCCGCCGCCCAGGACCTGATCACCGGGCGCAAGACCCCCGCGCAGGCGGCGGCGTACCTGGACGGCGAATGGGCCAAGGCGGCGAGCTGACATGACCTCGCACCCGCGGACCGCCGACGGCCCGGCCGCCGCCGACGTGACCCACGGCGATCCGGAACCGACCCGGCCGTCCGGCGTCCGGGCTCCCTCCCCGCCCGGACGCCGGGCGGCCGCCATCCGGTCGGGGCTGGCGCACTTCGGGGTGTTCGGCGCCCCTGGCGTCCTCGTCTACGCCTGGTTCGTCCTGGTGCCGATCGGACTGAGCGTCTACTACAGCCTGACCAACGCCAACCCCTTCAATCCACCGCGCCGTTGGGTGGGCCTGCGCAACTACCGCATGCTGCTGCACGACCAGCAGTTCCACACCGCGCTACGGGTGACCGTGACTTTAACCGTGATCGTGGTCATCGTCCCCAACGTCCTCGGTCTGCTGGTCGCGTTGCTGCTCGACAGGCGTGGCCGGTTCTACCACGCGATGCGCAGCGTGTTCTTCACGCCGATGATCCTCAGCTCGGTCGTCGTCAGCGTCATCTGGACCCGGCTCCTCGACGTGGACGGGCCGCTCAACCAGGCGCTGCGGGGACTCGGCGTCCACCACCCCCCGGCGTGGCTGTCCGACCCCGATGTGGCGCTGTACTCGGTGGCCTCGATCATCTCCTGGCAGATGCTCGGCTTCTGCGTAGTGGTCTATCTGGCCGGTCTGCAGAGTGTGCCGGTCGAACTGCACGAGGCCGCCGCCATCGACGGTGCGAGCGCCTTCGGCCGGTTCCGCGCGGTGACCTGGCCGCTTCTCGCGCCCGCGGTGACCATCAACACCGTCGTGCTGCTGATCTCGGCGTTCAAGACGTACGACTACATCAAGGTGATCACCAACGGCGGCCCCGGGGCCGGAACCACCGCCACCATCGCCTTCGACGTGCTGGCCACCGGCTTCGACTCCAACCACGTCGGCTACGCCTCCGCCATGGCCGTCGTGATGCTCGCGATCGTCTGCCTCGCCACGGCGGTCGCCCTGCGGATCCTGCGAGCGAGGGAGATCGACCTGTGAACCGGCGGACGCCCTGGCTGCGGCCCGTGGTGGCGCTGGCCGTCAGCGCCCTGTTCTTCGTGCCGCTGTATCTGGTGCTGGCCAACGTCTTCAAGAAGAGCGGCCGGATCTCCGGGCACCCGGCCGCGCTGCCCTGGCCTCCCACCCTGGCCAACGTGCGGGCGGTGCTGTCCCGGCCGGACCACCTGTTCTGGGTCAGCCTCACCAACAGCGTCCTCATCACCAGCGTCTCCGTGGTGGCGCTCACCGTGCTGTCCGCGATGCTCGGCCACTATCTGGCGCGCAACGCGAGCGGTTGGGCCAGGGCGCTCACCCTCGTGCTGCTCACCGGCCTGATGATCCCGCCCCAGGTGATCCTCATCCCGGTGACCGACGTCCTCAAGGCCGCCCATCTGATGGCGACCATCCAGGGCCTGGTGCTGTTCAACGTCGGCTACTACGTGCCCTTCGGCGTCTTTGTCTTCATCGGCTTCGTCCGCACCATCCCCGTCGAACTGGAGGAAGCCGCCCGGGTCGACGGGGCCAGCCGTCTCCAGATCTTCTGGCGTGTCGTGTTCCCCCTGCTGCGGCCCGCCAGCGCCAGCGTCATGATCTTCCTCGGCGTCTGGATCTGGAACGACTTCATCGACCCGCTGGTCATCCTCGGCCCCGGGCGCGGCACCACCGTCACCACCGGCGTCTACCGCTCGATCGGCCAGTACCAGACCGACTTCGGCTCCGTCTTCGCCCTGATGTTCCTGGCCACCCTCCCCGTCCTCGCCTTCTACCTCGCCCTCCAGAAGCACTTCATCAAGGGCCTGACGGGGGGAGCGACCAAGGGCTGACCACCCCTGCTGCCACCGGGCCGGTCACGCAGCGCCGGTCGTGGTGGCCGCCCCAGGGCCCTCGTAGGCGAGTGTGGGGTCGCCTACGAGGGCCCGTGGAGGCGTCAGCAGGGGCCGGTGCCCCGGCCGCCGAGGCGGAAGGACGTGGGGCGGGGGGTGCCGTAGGAGTAGAGCTGGGGGCTGCTGGCGGTGACCGTGAAGGCGGGGCGGTCCTTGGCCTTGAGGAGGCGGTAGTCGGCTATCCAGGAGGCGCGCGGGGAGTCGCCGGGGTGGCCGTTGCCCATGTCGGTGCAGGAGGGGTCGTCGTCGGTGTTGGCGGCGACCTCGCCGAAGGCGGTGACGACCTGGGCGCGGTTGTAGGTGCCGTTCCACAGCGCGCCGGGGAAGTAGCCGACGTCGTGGTGGTCGTAGGAGATCCACCAGTCGCCGCCGATGTTGCGGATGGCGAAGTCCGCTGCCCGGCCCGGGCGCAGGGCCATCCCGGCGGTGACCTTGGTGGAGACCGGTACGAAGCCGCAGCCGTTGTAGCAGGACTCCTGGCCGTTGACCCAGTGGTAGACGAACAGGTGCGGTTTGGCGTCACCGTTCAGCTCGGGGTCGACGGTCCAGCCGACCTCGACGGTGGACACGCGCGCGGTGTCCTGCAGGGCGAGTTCCTGGAGGGAGTGCTCACCGGTCTGCGCCGGGTTGACCTCGGGGGCGGCGATCTCCATACGGACGGAGGCGCCGGCGGTGTCCGTGGTCTGGCGGCCGTAGACGTAGTCGTAGCAGGCGCCGAACCAGCAGGTCGGGCCGGTCGGGGCCGTGGCCCCCGCGGCGGGCGGGACCGTCGGCGCGCTGGCGGCGGACGCGGCGCCGGTGGGGCTGGTGGCGGTCGACGGCGCGGCGGCGTGCGCCAACGGGCCGGGCAGCGTGGCCAGGGCGGCGGCGGCGATGCCGGCGGCGAGGGCGGTGCGTCTGAACATTGCGGGCTCCAAAGCGGGAGAGGGGTCACGGTGGTTCGTGGGGGGCGGGAAGCGGTGGCGTGCGTGGTCGACGCACGCCACCTGGGATGTCGGCTTGTGGCCTGGGCGTTCGGGGCGGAGCCGTCCGGCCGGCGCGCGGATGCGGGATGACGGTCCGTCACGAACGTGCGGGGGTGCGGCTGCTGGGACGGGAGGGAGGGGCCTCCGCAGCCGCACCCGGTCGGGTGGCGCGCCGGTCAGCAGGCCCCGGGACCGCCGAGGGTGAAGGAAGTGGCGGTCACATGGCCGGAGTTGTAGCGGCCGGGATCGGTCGCGGAGACGGACAGGTACGGGGCGGCACTGGCCCCGTAGACCTGGTAGCCGGAGATGGCGGAGGCGCCGGAGCCGCTGCCGTACTGCCCGTTGCCCATGTCGTCGCAGCTCGTCTGGCCGGAGTCGGCCACCTCACCGAAGGCGCTGACGTTCTGCGCGGCGGTGAACCGCCCGCTCCACAGCGAGCCGGGGAAGTACCCGAACGCCTGGTTGTTGTAGTAGACCCACCAGTCGCCGCCGTAGTTGGCGATGGTGAAGGTCGCCGAGGTGCCGGAGCGCACCGTCATCCCGGCCCGGACGCTGCTGGAGGCCGGCACGAATCCGCAGCCGTTGTAGCAGGACGTCTGGTTGTCGACCCAGTGGTAGACGAACAGATGCGGCTGGTAGTCGCCGTTGACGGCCGGGTCGACCGTCCAGCCGACTTCGACGATGGCGCTGCGGTCGTCGGTGCGCAGGGCGAGTTCCTGCAGGCTGTGGCCACCGGTGACCTGGGGGGTGGCCTGCGTCATGGTCACGCTCGCGCCGGTGGCGCTGACTTCCTGCTGGCCCGAGACATAACTGAAGCACGAGCCGTACCAGCAGGTGGTGGCGTGGGCGCTCTGCGCGGGGAGCAGCAGCGCCAGTGCCAGCGCCGGTGCCGCGCTGAGCGCGGTGAGTATGCGTCTCCTGGACACGGTGGGGCCTTTCTGTGCGTGTGGGGGGAGCTGCCCGGGCGGGAGGCACCGGGAGTGGTGGGGGGTGGAGGACGGCTGGGTGTCAGCCGTCGGCGCGGTCGGGGGCGAGCAGCAGGTCCAGTACGGCGGTGCCGCTCGCCGCCAGCCCGTCGTGCTCGTGTTCGCCGGTCACCACGGTGCGGGCGCCGCGGATGGCCGCCGCGGTCCGCAGCGAGTCACCGGCGTCGACGTACAGGTCGTCCTGGTAGACGACTGCGCGGGTGGGCACCTCGTTGGCGGCCAGCACCGCCTTGTCGTACAGCGGGGTCCACGACGCGTCCTCGGCCAGCAGATGCGCGGTGTCGTGCAGCGGCCGCAGCGCGGGGTCGACATGGAAGTGCCAGGGGTGGATGGTCTCGCCGGTGAACAGCAGCCGGGCGTGCGGTGACGCGAGCGCGGCGCCGGCGTCGAACTGCGGGAACCGGGCGCGGACGCGTTCGGCGGCCCATGCGGTCGGCCGCTCGTCCTGGGCGTAGGCGGACTCGTGCAGCACCGCGTACAGCGGCCGGGCCGCGAACGACAGCAGCGACTGCGCCTGGTGCTGGAAGGCGTCGGACAACTCCGGTCCCCGGCAGCCGGACAGCAGTGCGCCTTCCATGAGGTAGTGCAGACGCGCCGCGCCGTCGGCGGTCCCCAGCAGGATGCCCAGGCTCTGGAACGCCTCGACGGTGAGCAGGATGCCGCCGGGCAGGACGACCTTGTGCTCCCAGAGGTATCGGCCGATGGCCCTGGCCTGCTCCTCGTCCTCGGGGTAACGGGCGTAGTACGCGGTGTTCTTGCGTTCCATCCGCGGATAGGCGGCGCGGTAGACGGCCTCGGCGTCCGCGTCCAGACCCGGCAGACCGCCCGCGAGGAACACCTCGCTCAGCCCTTCCGGCGCCAGCGAGAGATACGTGACGGCGCAGAACCCGCCGAAGCTCTGCCCGAGCACGCTCCACGGCCTGCCGCCGGTCAGTTGACGGCGGATCAGCTCGGCGTCGCGGACGATGGAGTCGGCCCGGTAGAAGGGCAGGCGCTCCGCCTGGTGGCGAGGGGTGCCGACCAGCGGGAGGGTCTGCCGGTTCAGCGGGGTGGAACGCCCGGTGCCGCGCTGGTCCAGCAGCAGCACGCGGTAGTCGTGTGCGGCGCGGGCGAGCCAGCCGCCCTCCAGCTGGGAGTCCGTCGGACGGGGAGCCGGGTGGCCGGGGCCGCCTTCGAGGTAGAGCAGCCAGGGGCGTTCGGCGGCGGTGGGACCGGGGGCGGTGACCTCGCGGGCGAAGACCTCGATCTGCTCGCCGTCGGGGCGGTGGTGGTCCAGCGGCACCGTGAAGACATGGTCGGCCAGCCGGAGCCCGGCCTGCCGGTAGGCGGTCGCCTGCCCGGCGCGGTCGGGTCCGTCGATGCGGTCCGCGCGGAACCGGGTCCCCGCCGGGGGCGGTACGGCTTGCTGCGGTTGGGACATACGCCGCCTCACATCACCAGGGCCAGCACGGAGTCAGTCACGTAAGTGAGGAAGTAACTTCACTTACATGTCGAGTTAAGTTAGGGGCCGCGAGTCGGCCCCGCAAGGGCTACCGGTGGGTTGCCCGGGATTTTTTCCGTCACGGTCGTCCGGCCCGGAGGAGTCGCCCGATGGGTGTGCGGACGGCCGGTGTTCGCCATTTGTTCGGTGACCAGAATTATTTTTCGTACGCCTCGCGTGTCCAACTACCCGCTCCGACCTGCGGGTTCACCGTCTTCCGCTAGATAGGTATAGACCTGTGTGCCATTTGCCCGAGTCTTGACACCGGTCCCCGGGGGTGGGTTGATAGCCCGCAACTCGCTTGTCCCCCCATGTGCGTGCGCCCCCACCGCTGCTCCTTCATCTCTGCGAGGTAGTCATGACCATGCCATCTTCTGGCGTGCCCGCTCCCGGCCTCAGCCGCCGTTCGCTGCTCGCCGGAGCCATCGCCGTCGCGGCCGCCGCCGCCCTCGCCGACCCCGCCCGAGCACGCGCCGCCGCAGCGACATCAGCGGCAGCCGCGCTGGGCCCCTCGCCGCTCGGAGTCGTCCCGGCCATCCAGGAATGGGCCGGTGGCACGGGCACGCTCACGCTCGGCGGCACGGCGCGGGTCGTCACCCCCGCGGGGGCGTCCGCCCGCCTGACGCAGATCGCCGCGCAACTGGTCGCGGACGCACGCGAGGTGCTCGGCTGGACGCTGACGGCCGCCACGGGCACGGCCGGCGCGGGGGACATCGCCCTGGCCGTGGACCCGAACGGCTCGTACGGCGGCGCCCTGGCCGCGCTCAAGGGCGAGGCGTACCGGCTGGCGATCAGCGACCGCGTGCAGATCACCGCGGGAGCCGAGGCGGGCGCGTACTACGGGACCCGCAGCCTGCTGCAGGCGCTGCTGGCCGCCTCCGACCGGGCAACGCTGCCGCGGGGCACCGCGACCGACTACCCCAACTACGCGGTGCGCGGCTTCATGCTGGACGCCAGCCGCCGCTACTTCACCCCGAAGTTCCTCACCGCGTACATCCACTGGATGGGGTGGCTGAAGCTCAACACCTTCCATCTGCACCTGAACGACAACGAGATCGGCCCGTCGGACTGGTCGACCGCCTACCAGGCGTTCCGGCTGAAGACCGACAACCCCGCCTTCGCCGGGCTCGCCGCCGCCGACGGCGCGTACACCCGCGCCGACTGGGACGCGCTGGAGGACGCCGCGGCGGCCAACGCCCTCACCCTCATCCCGGAGTTCGACGCGCCCGCCCACGCCCGGGCGTTCACCGCCTTCAAGCCGTCCATCGGCCAGAACGGCGGCAAGTCCGACCATCTGGACCTGTCCAACCCGGACGCGACGGCGTTCATGAAGACGGTCTTCACCGAGTTCGCCCCGTGGTTCCGCGGGCCGACCCTCCACATGGGCGCCGACGAGTACAACGGCCCGGCCGCCCAGTACCAGGCGTACGTCAACGCCATCGCGGCCCACATCCGCACCCTGGGCAAGAAGCCCGCCATGTGGGGCAGCATCACCAGCGAGTCCGGCTCGGCCGCGGGCTACGACCGCGACATCGTCGTCGAGAGCTGGAACAACGGCTGGTACGGCCCCAAGGAGGCGCTGGCGGACGGCTACCAGGTGATCAACACCAACGACGCGTATCTGTACGTGGTGCCGTTCGCGACCTACTACCACCCCAACGGCCTGGACCCGGCCGCGATCCTGGCCGACTGGGAGCCGCACGTCTTCGCGGGCAGCGAGTCGCTGACCCCGCAGCAACCGGGGCTGCTCGGGGCCATGCCCGCCGTCTGGAACGACCTCGTGCACGCCACCTACACCGAGTTGGACGTGCACGGCCTGGTCGGCAAGTACCTGGCGGCCTGCTCCACCAAGAGCTGGTCCGGCACCAAGGCGGGCAGCGACACGGGCGTCTTCCTCGGCGCGGCCGGGGCGGTCGGCCAGGGCCCCGGCACCTCCTACCTGCCCAACCCGCTGCTCGCCCCCGCGGACCCCGACCTCGCCCAAGGCAGGACCACCACCGCGTCCTCCACCGAGACCTCCGCCTTCCCGGCCTCGTACGCCACCGACGGCAACCCCTCGACCCGCTGGTCCAGCGCCTACACCAACGACCAGTGGCTGGCGGTCGACCTGGGCTCGCCCCAGTACCTCGGGCGGGCCCGGCTCTCCTGGGAGGCGGCCTACGGCAAGGACTACGACATCCAGACCAGCCCGGACGGCGCCACCTGGACCACGGCCGCCTCCCGCCGCGGCCTGTCAGGACCCGGCATCGACGACCTGGCCTTCACCGCACCCGTCACCGCCCGGTACGTCCGCATGCACGGCATCACCCGCGGCAGCACGTACGGGTACTCGCTCTACGCCTTCGAACTGCGCGCCCCCGCCGACCAGGCCCTCCGGAAGACCACCACCGCGTCCTCCACCGAGACCTCCGCCTTCCCCGCCTCCTTCGCCACCGACGGCCTGCCATCCACCCGTTGGTCCAGCGCGTACACCGACGACCAGTGGCTCGCGGTGGACCTCGGCACCTCCCGTACCGCGTACGGCAGCGCCCGCCTCACCTGGGAGGCGGCCTACGGCAAGGACTACGACATCCAGACGAGCCCGGACGGCGCCACCTGGACCACGGTCGCCTCCCGCCGCGGCCGCACCGGGTCCGGCGCCGACACCCTCACCTTCCCGCCCACGACCGCCCGCTACGTACGGATGCACGGCATCACCCGCGGCAGCACGTACGGGTACTCGCTCTACGCCTTCGAGGTGCGCTGACCGAGGCGACGGAAGTCAGGCCGTCTCCGGCGCGACGGGAGTCAGTCCGCGTCCGAGGGGCGGGCGCCGCGGGTGGCGCCCGCCGAGGCGGCCACCACGCAGAGCACCGCGATCCACTGGGTCCAGCGCAGGGACTGCTGGAGCACGACGAGGCCGATGAGGGCGGCCATCGCCGGCTCCAGACTCATCAGGATGCCGAAGACGCGCGGGGGGATTCGGCGCAGGGCCGCCAGGTCCAGCGAGTACGGGATCACCGACGACAGCAGCGCCACGCCGAGTCCGGCGAGCAGGACCCAGGGACGCAGCAGGGCCGTGCCGCTGTCGGCCACGCCGAACGGCACGGCCACCAGGGCCGCGACGGCCATGCCGAGGGCCAGGCCGTCGCCTTCCGTGGTGTGTCGCCCGAGCGCCGCGCCGACGAGGATGTACAGGCCCCAGCAGGTCCCCGCGGCGAGCGCGAAGAGGAAGCCGACGGTGACGAGATCGCCGCGTCCCTCCATCAGCAGGACCACGCCACCCGCGGCGAGCACCGCCCAGAAGGCGTCGAGCCAGCGCCGCGACCCGGCCAGTGCCACCCCGAGCGGCCCGAGGAACTCGACGGTCACCGCGATCCCCAGCGGGAGGCGCGACAGCGCCTGGTAGAAGCAGAGATTCATCGTGCCGAGGACCACGCCGTAGCCGAGCACCACCGTCCACGTACGGAGGTCCGTGCGCGGCGACGGCCGCCACCACAGCAACAGCACAGCCGCCGCGAAGAACAGCCGCAGCGCGACGGTCCCGAAACTGCCGACCGCGTCGAAAAGGTGCGTGGCCAGCGCCGAGCCCAGCTGCACACTCACGATGCCCAGCAGCACCAGCACCGTCGGCGGCACCGCGCCGGACGTCCGCCCGCCGAGCGCCGTCAGCGCGGACCGGCGGGACGGGGTGCGCCGAGCCGTGTCGGCGTTCGAGGGGGCCACGGCCGGATTCTCGACCATCGGGCGCCGCACGGCACATGGTTTTCCCGGGTCGCGGGCCCAGCGAGGTGGATGTAAACAGTGATGTAAGTTGAGTTATCTTTGATCTTAAGTCACGCGACGCGTCCGGAGACGGCCCGCACCGGAGGGCGTGATAGGACTTGGGCCGGACCATCCGCCCGCGCGACGACTGGAAGGTGCGCATGCCGATCGGTGGTACGGACGACGCGAGGGAGATCGGGGAGCGCGTCCAGTCGCTGCGGACCGGTCTCGGGCTCACCCAGCGCCAGCTGGCCGAGCCCAAGTACACCGCCGCGTATGTCTCCACCGTGGAATCCGGCAAGGTCAGGGCGTCCGAGACGGCGCTGCGCTACTTCGCGGGCAAACTCGCCACCACCTACGAGCAGTTGGCGACCGGCGTCCCCGTAGGGCTGCGGGCCGAACTGCGCGAGGGCCTGGCACAGGCAAGCGAACTGATGGACAGCGGGTCGAGCGGCGCCGCGGAACCCCTGCTGACCGGCCTCATCGAGCGCGCCGAAGCGCATCAACTGCGCGACCTCGAAGCGCGGTTGCGGGTCCCGCTCGGGCACTGCCTGCTGCGCCGCGGCGCGTTGGCCGCAGGGCGCGAGCAGTTCGAGCGGGCCGACGCCCTCTTGGCGGACGAGCCGCTCCCGTCACGGGTGCACGCGGTGCGCGGGCTGGCCACCGCCCACCAGCTGGAGGGCGACGTCCGCTACGCCTGCTACCTGCTGGAGCGGACCATCAACGAACTCAACGCCGAGGGGCTGCCGGACCCCGAGGCGCTGATGCTGATGTACGCCACCGTCATCACCCCGTACATGGACCTCGGAGCCTACGAACGCGCCACCAAGGCCGCCGGGCTCGCCCTCGATCTCGCTCCCCAGGTCAAGGACCCCGTCGCCGTCGCCGGACTGCACCGCTCCGTCGCCCGCACCCTGGTCGCCCGCGGCCGCCACGACGACGCCGAGACCTATCTGGTCAAGGCCCAGGAGCTGTACCAGCGCCGTGAGATCCGCTCGGAACTCGCCCTGTGCCACTGGATGCGCGGCTATCTCCACGCCCAGCACGACCGGCTCGCCGAGGCGGAGGAGGAACTGCACACGGCCCGCGAGATGCTGCGGGAGACCGGTGGCACCTTCTACGCGGCGCAGGTCGAGGTCGAACTCGCCGACGTACGCCGCCGTCGCGGTCACGACACCGACGCCGAGCAGCTGCTGCGCGGCCTGCTGGAGGGGCTCGGACCCGGCCGGGGCGCCGTGCACGCCGCGGCCGCCCACCGGCTGCTCGGCCTGATCCACGAGGAGCGGGGCGAGACGGCGGAGGCCGAGCGCCACTACCGGGCCGCGATCCCCCTGCAGGAGGAGGCCGACGTCACCGGCGACCTCGCCGACACCTCACGCCTGCTGGGCGACCTGCTCCACGCCCAGGGCCGTACCGAGGAGGCGATCACCGTCTACCGTCACGGCTTGACCCGGCTCGCGCGGCCGGGCACGGTCACCCTCGGCCCGGTCCCCGCCACCCCGCCGCTGCGGACCCTGGGCCCGGACGCGACCTGACGAAGGGTGCCCGCGCGGGCACTCAGCGACGGCACCTCGATCACCCGGCAGCCGAGGGCGGAGAACTCCCGCACGACCGCCTGCGCCTTGCGGTCGTCCAGGGACAGGACGAAGGGCCCGGGGACGAGGACCGTGTCGTAGTGCCCGACAGCCACCGCGCACAGCAGCCGTGACAGCTCCGGCAGCGGCCCCGACGACAGCCTCCCGTTGTCGAAGTAGATCGCCGGAGCCGGCAGCGAGAGGTTCTGGGCGTAGGCGAGCACCGCGTTGTGGTGCGGCCCCGTACCGAGATCGTCGTACGGGAAGCAGCGCAGATAGGCCGCTGTGCGGGCTATCGGCTGGTCGGTGCCGCGGCCGGTGGTGGTCATAGAGCACATCCGTCGGAACGAGCGGGCACGGGGGCGGTCCCCGTGCGGGGTGTCCTGGCCTCCATGAGACCCCGCGGGGCGTACCGCATCAATACGTACCGGGCACCTATTCCTGGGCCGAATACTGGGTACTCACCACAATCCGGTGTCAGCGGGCGGCCGTGGCCGGTCCAGCGGGCCTCTCGTGTTGTGTGCCGTTTGGGGCCCGACGAGACTGAGGAGGGGACCACCACCGGAGCTGTTCCGGGCCGCAGCCGGGACGACGTGGCAGGTGAGCGCGTGACGTACGACCCAGGGGGGCAGCAGGCCGCGGCGACCGGCGCGGGCTTCAGCTTCGTCGGCAGGCGCCGGGAGCTGGCGCGTGTCCTGGACGCGGTGCGCCACCAGCCCGCGGTGGTCTTGATCGAGGGCGAGGCGGGGATCGGGAAGACCCGGCTGCTCCAGGAGGCCGCGAGCGCGCTGGCCGCCGACGACTGGCCGGTGCTGCAGGGCCTGTGCCACCCCTTGCGCGAGCCGGTGCCCTTCGGCCCGGTCGTCGACGCGCTGCGCGGGGCGGAGGCGTGGCTGCCGCCCGTGGCCCGGCTGCCCAGGGCCGTCGGGGCGCTGGCACCCCTGCTGCCGGACCTCGCGGACCGGCTGCCGCCCCCGCTGCCGCACACCGAGGACGGCCCGGCCGAGCGGGAGCTGCGGGTGGCGGCGATACGGTCCCTGCTGGCGGCCGTCGGCCCCTCGGTGCTGATCATCGACGACCTGCACTGGGTGGACGTCGCCACCAGGGAACTGCTGCTCCTGCTCGCGCGGGACCTGCCGCCGACGCTCAGCCTGGTGCTGTCCTACCGGGCGGAGGACGTGCCGCAGGGCAGCCATGTCCTCGGCCCCGCCTACCGCCGGCCGCCGAGGACCTCCGGCGCCACCATCCATCTGCGCCCGCTGCTGGAGCAGGACGTGGCCGACCTCGCCGAGGCCGCGCTCGGGCAGGACAGCAGCCCTTCGCTGGTCAGGGTGCTCTTCCGGCGCAGCGAGGGCCTTCCGCTGGTGGCGGAGGAGGATCTGCTGACCCTCGCGGAACGCCACGGGGAGCGGCCCGGCGCCGACACCCTCGCCTCCGACCTGGAGCAGGCCGCCGTACCGACGGCCCTGCGCGAGACCGTGAGCGAGCGCCTGTCGGGACTGTCCCCGGACGGCGCGGCGATCGTGGACGCCGCCGCGGTGCTCGCCGGGCCCGCCGCCGAGTCCGTGCTCGCCGCGGTGGCCGATCTGGACGCCGAGCAGAGCAGCCGGGGGCTGACCGAGGCGCTGCAGACCGTGTCCCTGCGCGAGACCGCGCCCGACCAGTACGCCTTCCGGCACGTGCTGGCCCAGCAGGTCGCCTACGAGCGGATACCCGGGCCGCGCCGCCGTCGGCTGCACCGCCGGGCGATCGACGCGCTGACCGAGCGGACACCGCCACCGCGGGTGCACATCGCCCACCACCTGCTGGCGCTGGGGGACCGGGAGGAGTGGCTGAAGGCCGCGGAGGCCGCGGCCAAGGAGGCCATCGCGGTCGACGACCCCGGCACCGCCGTCACACTGCTGCACCAGATCCTCGACCAGGACCATCTGCCCGGTGACCTGCGCAGCCGGGCCGCGCTGGCGCTGGGCAAGATCTCCCTGGACTTCGCCGACGCCGCCGCCAGCACCCGGGTCCTGGGGCGGATCCTCACCGACCCGCGACTGCCGGTGGCCGACCGGGGCGAGATCCGGTTGGGCCTCGGCCTGCTGCTGGTCACCCAGGCGTACGACCGGGCGGGCTTCCGGGAGATCGAGCGCGCCGTCGACGAACTGGCCACCCGTCCCTCCCGGGCGGTACGGGCCATGGTCGCGCTGGCCATCGACGAGAAGGGCGAGGGCTGGGAGTGGCTGGAGCGGGCCGAGCGCACCGTCGCGGACGGCGGCTGCGGCGAGGCGGGCGTCGCCGCCGTCCGTACCGCCCGGCTCACCCTGCTGGCCCGGGAGGGGAACCCCGAGGTCTGGACGCTCCTGGACGACCTGCCCCGGCACTCGGAGGACCTGGAGGTCCTGCGGCACAGCATGCGGGCCCTGTACAACGTCGGCGACCTCGCCATCGAGCTGGGCCACGACAGGAAGGCCGCGGAACTGCTCACCGAGGCAATGGACGTCAGCCGGCGCGCGCGTGCCACCAAGACCGAGGGCTATGTCCTGATCAACAGGCTGCGTCTCGCCTCGCTCGCGGGCGACTGGAACGGGCTGGAGGCGCGCTTCGGCGACATCGGCAGGGAGTTCCCCGACCTGGAGATGGGGGAGGAGGAGCAGCACATGGCGCTCGGCTGGCTGGACACGGCCCGCGGTCAGTGGGCCCGCGCGCTGGAGCACTTCGGCACCGTCGCGGCGGTCAGGGAGACCGGGTTCACCGTGACGCCCTCGCTGCGGGCCGCCGCCGCGATCGTCTCGCTCCAGCTCGCCCAGGGCGATCCCGCGCCGGCCTGGGCCACGGCCGCCCCCGCGGTGGCGGAGCTGCGCAGGGCCCGGGCGTGGGCGCGCGCCACTGGGCTGGTGCCGGCCGCCGTCGAGGCCGCGCTCGCCGCCGGTGACCGCGACGCCGCGCGGCGGCTCGCCGACGACGCCGAGCAGGGGCTGCGCGGCTGCGACTCACCCGCCGCGGCGGCCGAACTCCGGCTCGCCCGCGGCCTGTTGGACCGGGACACCGACAGCGCCGCGGCCGCCGCGCACTTCGAGGCGGCGCAGCGGATGTGGGCCGACATCGGCCGCCCCTACAACACCGCGCTGGCCAACGAACGCCTCGGCCACGCCCTCGCCGCCGACGACGACCCGGCGAAGGCCGCCGCGCATCTGGCCCGCAGCGTGGAGATCTTCACCCGGCTCGGCGCGACCTCCGACCGGGCCCGCTGCGAACACGCCCTGCGGGACCTGGGGTTGGCCCGCCCCTCCTCGCGCGGCCGCCGCGGCTACGGCCAGGACCTGTCCCCGCGGGAGCGGCAGGTCGCCGAACTCCTCGCCCAGGACCTCAGCAACCAGGACATCGCCCAGGCACTCTTCCTGTCCCCGCGGACCATCGAGCACCATGTCGCACGCGTCCTGGGCAAGCTCGGTGTCACCCGGGGCGAGGTCAGGACCGCGCTGGAGCGTGCCTCCCAGGGCCCGCCGGAGGCGCCGGGACCCGGCAACCGCCCGCTCACGTAGCGACGGTGAACGCTCCCCGGTGGACGGTCACCGCGCCCGAGGCCACGGCGATCGCGAAGTTGAGCATGCGGGTGGGGCCGTCGGCGAGCAGCGCGGGGAGGGTCGCGGGGGCGGGCCCTGACGCGAGCCGGCGGCCGAGGTCGTCGAACCACTCCCGCGCCCAGGCGCTCTCGTCGGTCCACTCCAGCGCGGTGAAGCCGCCGGCCTCGATCGCGTCGCGCAGCTCGTCGCCGGTGACCAGATGGCTGTCGGTGCCGTCGAGCGACCACGGCAGCGGCAGGGCGGCCTCGCCGCCCGCGCCCCGGCAGACCTCGAAGACCGCCAGCCGCGCCCCGGGCCGCAGACGGCGGGCGATCTCGGCGTAGAACACCTTCTTGTCCGCGATGTTCATCTGGACGTGGACGGTGTACGCGGCGTCGAACCCGGAGTGGCCGAAGGCGCCGATGTCACCGCAGAAGAACCGGGTCTGCTCCGCCAGCCCCGCGGCGTCGGTGAGGACCTGGGCCGCCTCCACGTAGGCGGGGGTGATGTCGACGCCGACCACGTTGCACCCGGTGGCCCGGGCGATCTGCCGCGCGGGGCCGCCGAGCCCCGAGCCGACGTCCAGCGCGGTCGCCCCGGGCGTGAGCGCCAGATGCGGTATCAGGCGCTCGATCGCGGCGGGCCCGCCGACGTGGTACTGGTCGATCCCGTCCCACTGCGCCGGGGGCATCTGCGACACTCCGGTGCCCGCGAGCCGCTCGATGGTGGTGACGATGTCGGTCTCCGCATAGGTCATGACTGTGCTCCTCACGGGTCAGACGGCCGCGCCGGGCGGCGCCGCGTCCACGAGTTCCTGCAACAACGCCCGCGCACCGGTGATGCGCAGGCCGGCGTCCGCCGCCTGGGCTGGAGTGAGCAGCCCCGACAGGACGGCGCCGACGAGCTGGGCCGGACCGCTGAGCGTCACATCGGCGTCCGCGTCCGCGCCCCGGCGGATCTCGAACCCGTCGGGCCGCAGCACCACGTGCATCGCCTCGTCACCGCACTCGATCCCCACGGTGACCTCGGCGCCCGGCGCCAGCCGGCCCGGCAGCTCCAGCCCGCCCAGCAACGCCATCCACTGCGGCTGCACCGCGTCCCGCGGCCCGGGCCCCGACGTCATCCGCCGTAGCCCCCACCGCGTCAGCGCGAGCAGCACCCCCTCCAGCTCCCGCCCGCTCTCCGTCAGCCGGAACAACACGGCCCCCACCGGCGCCGGCGCCTCGTACCGCTCCACCAGCCCCTCGGCCTCCATCACCTTCAGCCGCTCGGCGAGCAGATTCGTCGCGATCCCCGGCAGCCCCCGCTTCAGATCGCTGTACCGGCTCGGCCCCATCGCCATCAGCTCCCTGACGATGAGCAGCACCCACCGGTCCCCGACGACGTCCAGGGCGCGGGCGACCGAGCAGAACTGCTGGTAACTCCTCATGGTCCGAGCATAGGCATCGGTGGTTGATTTTCTCAAGCGTGTGCTTGAGAAAATCAAGTGAGTGATTTGACGTCATCGTCCGGGAGGCGGGTGCGACCGGTGGCGGAGGTGCGGCGTCGGGGGGGTGGGGTGGCGCGTGGATACTGGGCGCCATGCGCATTGACATCGATCCGGGACAGACCGACCGGAATGTGTTCTACAAGCTCATGACCTCGGTGGTCGTGCCCCGGCCGATCGCCTGGGTGTCGACGACGTCGGCGGCCGGGACCGACAACCTGGCGCCGCACAGCTTCTTCACCGTGTCGTGTGTGAGCCCGCCCATCGTCCAGTTCACGTCCGTGCGGCGGAAGGACTCGGTGCGGAACGTGGAGGACACCGGGCAGTTCGTGGTGAACCTGGCGCCGGAGCATCTGTTCGAGCAGATCAACGCGACGGCGACGGACTTTCCGCGGGCGGTGAGCGAGTTCGACGAGGTCGGGATCGCGCGGGAGCCGAGCCTGCGGGTGAAGCCGCCGCGGGTGGCCGCGTCGCCCGTCGCGCTGGAGTGCGAGCTGCACAGCACCGTACGGCTGGGGGACTCGACGGTGGTGTTCGGCCGGGTGGTGCACGCCGCGGTGTCGGAGGCCGTGATGACGGACGGGCACCCGGACATCAGCAAGCTGCGGCCGCTGTCGCGGCTGGGCAAGGACGAGTGGGGCACGATCGGCGACGTGCTGGAGATCAAGCGGATCCGGCTGGCGGACTGGCACGGCGGTCCGACCCGCTGACGCCCGGCGCCGGTTCGGCGCTGCCCGAGGCCACCGCCGCGCCGCCGCCACGGCCGCGGCGGGCCACCGCGGCGGCCGCCACGCCGGTGACGCCGAGGAAGCCGAGCGCGAGCAGGAACACCGGTGAGGTGGGGGAGGCGGCGCGGCTGCCCGCGACGACATAGGCGGCGGTGTTGGCGGCGCTGCCCACCGCAGTGGCGGTGAGGAAGGGCAGCAGGCGGACCCGGGAGATCGCCGCCACATAGTTGGCGGCGGCGAACGGCACACCGGGGAAGAGCCGCAGAGCCAGGGTGCTGCGGAAGCCGTGCCTGCCGAGCTGGTGGTCGAGCGAGAGCGCCAACCGGCCGCGCAGGAACGGCCGGAGGGCGTCGCGGCCGAGGAAGCGGCCCAGCAGGAACGCGATTCCCGCGCCGAGCACGGTCCCGGCGATGGCGGCGGGCAGTCCGGCGTGGATGCCGTAGAGCGCGCCCGCGGCGGCGTTCAGCAGCGGGCGTGGCACGAACGCGACGGTGCACAGCCCGTACGCGACCGCGAAGACGACGATCTCCGTGGCGCCGTACGCCCGCGGGTGCAGTCCATGGGTGAGGAGGCGCTGCGGCTGCCAGGTGAGCACCGCCGCCCCGGCCGCCGCGAGTACGGCGACCAGCAGGGCGAACCGTGCCCAGGGCGAGAGCAGCGCACGCGAGCAGCGGACGGCGAGGCCGTACGGGGAGCGGACGCGGGCGGGCACCCAGGGAGCCTAACCGAGCCGGGGGCTCGGCGTTCGGGGCGGCCCGGGCACTCCTCGGCCGACGTCCGACGTCCGACGGTCGACCACCGTCGGCTGTCGCGGCTCGGGACCCTCCGGCTCTCCGCCCACCCGCCCCACGCCGCGCGGACTCGCCCTCGTACCCACCCCGGCCTATCCCGCGGTCGCCCGCCGCTGGTCGCGCGGCGCGGCGGTGGCACCCGCGACGATCGCGGAGGGCGCGGGATCGCCGGACGCCCGGCGGTCGAGGACGCCCGCCGTGACGGCGATGCCGAGGCCCACGACGGCCAGGAGCGCGCCGACGAGGGCGGGGGAGGTCCAGCCCCAGCCCGCGGAGATCGCCGCGCCACCGAGCCAGGCGCCGCCCGCGTTGGCGAGGTTGAAGGCGGAGTGGTTGGAGGCGGAGGCGAGGGTGGGCGCGTGCCGCGCCTTGTTCATCACGAGCATCTGCAGCGGGGTGGTGGTGAGGAAGCCGACCGCGCCCAGGACGACGACGGCGATCGGCGCCGCCACCTTCGAGCCCGCCGCGTAGTGGAAGCCGACCAGGGCGACGGCGAGCGCGGCCAGCGAGCCGTACAGCGTGGGCCGCAGCGCCCGGTCGGTGAGCGGGCCCGCCGCGAGCGCGCCCAGCGTCATGCCGATGCCGAACAGGGCGAGCAGCACGGTGACCGAGGAGTCGGAGAAGCCGGTGACCTCGGTCATCATCGAGGCGAGATAGCTGTAGACGGCGAAGACGCCCGCGAAGCCGAACACCGCGGTGAGCAGGCCGAGCAGCACCTGCGGCTCGCGCAGGGCGCGCAGTTCCTGGCCCACACCGGTGTGCTCCTCGGGCGGGAGCCTCGGGACGAGCAGGGCGAGCGCGGCCAGCGAGAGCAGCCCGATGACGGAGACCACCAGGAAGGTCGCGCGCCAGCCCAGGTGCTGGCCGAGGGCGGTGGCGGCCGGTACGCCGACGATGTTGGCGATGGTCAGGCCGAGGAACATCGCGGCGACGGCCCGCGCCCGCCGCTCCTCCGCGACCAGCCGCGCCGCGACCACCGCGCCCACCCCGAAGAACGCGCCGTGCGGCAGCCCGGCCAGGAACCGTCCGGCCAGCAGCGTGTCGTAGCCCGGGGCGACGGCGGAGGCGAGGTTCCCGACGGTGAACAGGGCCATCAGCAGCAGAAGCATCCGCTTGCGCGGGACACGCGAGCCGAGGGCGGTCAGCAGCGGGGCGCCGAGGACGACGCCGAGGGCGTAGGCGGAGACGAGGTAGCCCGCGGTGGGCACCGAAGTGCCCAGGTCGCCCGCGACGTTGGGCAGCAGGCCCATCATCACGAACTCGGTCGTGCCGATACCGAAGGCGCTCACCGCGAGAGCGAGGATGGCCAGGGGCATGGAGGGTTCCTTGGGGTAGGTGCGGCTGTGCGGACTGTACGGGCCAGGCGGGCGTAAGTTCCTCGTCGAAACAAACTCACCGCATTCTCGCATCCCGAGGATTTCCCGCGTGTGACGGGCGGGCGAAAACCGTTCGACGGACGGGCCCCGGAGCCGTCATGATCGCTGACATGTTCCCGCAGACCTTCCTCGCAGACGCCGCCGCAGCAGCGGTCGCGCTGAAGGCTGCCCGGAACGCGCGGTGCGCACCGGCCGCACAGGCCGCACGGCTCGCCTTCTTCGACGGCGCACGACGCTGACCCTCCCCGGACAGTCATCCGGCGGACCCCGCAGGGGGAGGGTCGGTCACTCCCCGGGGTCCGGGCCCGTCAGCCGGCCGCCGCGTCCCACGCGACAGCGGCCGCATCGTCACAGGAAGCGACGTAGACCGTCATGTCCAAGCAGGCGTACATCCGTACCAAGCCGCATCTCAACATCGGCACCATGGGCCATGTCGACCACGGCAAGACCACGCTGACCGCCGCCATCACCAAGGTCCTGGCCGACCGCGGCACCGGCACCTTCGTGCCGTTCGACCGGATCGACCGGGCGCCGGAGGAGGCGGACCGCGGCATCACCATCACCATCTCGCACGTCGAGTACGAGACCGCGACCCGGCACTACGCGCACGTCGACATGCCCGGGCACGCCGACTACGTGAAGAACATGATCACGGGCGCGGCTCAGCTCGACGGGGCGATCCTGGTGGTCTCGGCGCTCGACGGCGTGATGCCGCAGACCGCCGAGCACGTGCTGCTGGCGCGTCAGGTCGGGGTCGAGCACATCGTGGTGGCGCTGAACAAGGCCGACGCGGGCGACCCCGAGCTGATCGACCTCGTCGAGCTGGAGGTACGTGAGCTGCTCACCGCGCACGGCTACCCCGGGGCGACGCTGCCGGTCGTCCGCGTCTCCGGACTGCGGGCGCTCGACGGCGACCCGCGGTGGACCGAGGCGATCGGCGAGCTGCTCGACGCCGTCGACACCGCGGTGCCGGTACCGGTGCGGTACACCGGCGCGCCGTTCCTGGTGTCGGTGGAGAACGTGCTCAGCATCACCGGTCGCGGCACCGTCGTGACCGGGGCGGTCGAGCGCGGGACCGTGCGTCCCGGGGACAAGGTCGAGGTGTACGGCGAGGGGGAGGCGGCGCTGGCCAGCGTGGTCACCGGGCTGGAGACGTTCGGCAAGCCGATGGAGTCCGCGCAGGCGGGCGACAACGTCGCGCTGCTGCTGCGCGGGGTGCAGCGCACACAGGTGCGGCGCGGCGACATCGTCGCGGCGCCGGGCAGTGTGACGCCGCACCGCCGCTTCATCGCGCGCGTCTTCCTGGTGCCCGCGGCGGACGGCGGCCGCCACACCCCGGTCACCACCGGGTACCGGCCGCAGTTCTACCTCCGCACCGCGGACGTCGTCGGCGACGTCGACTTCGGCGGCCCCGGCGCGATCGCCCTCCCGGGCGCCACCGCCGACATCACCGTCCACCTCGGCCGCCCCCTCCCGCTGGAGCCCGGCCTCGGCTTCGCCATCCGCGAAGGCGGCCGCACCGTCGGCGCGGGCACGGTGACAGCCCTCGCCTGAAGGCCAGCCCGCGCGGCGCGTGACCATACGCGCCGCGCGGGTCACCCAGCACGCTCCGGCCGGTGGCTCGCTGGGGTGGCGCCCGTCGGCGTGCCCGCCGCCGCGCCCCCGCGGGGCCGGGTTCCCCCGGTGCGATGAGGGGTGGGCGGGCGGGGAGAGAATGAGGGCATGGGAGACGAGGCCGTGCCGGTGACGCGGGGGGTGGACTTCGGGGTGGCCAAGCTGATGCCCGATGTCGACCGGGAGCGGGCGTGGTTGCTGACGGTGGACGGGGCGCCGCAGTCGTATGTGGACCTCGATGATCCGGGGCATCTGGAGTTCGAGTACGTGCGGCGGATCGCTTATGTGCTGGAGGCCGGGTTCGGGGCGGGCGAGGCGCTGGACGTGGTGCACCTGGGCGGTGGGGCGTGCACGCTGCCGCGGTATCTGGCGGCGGCGCGGCCGGGGTCGCGGCAGCGGGTGGTGGAGGCGGACCGGGGCCTGGTCGCGCTGGTCGCCGAGTATCTGCCGCTGGACGACCCCTCGGTCGCGGTGCACACCGCGGACGCGCGGCAGTGGCTGGCGGCGGCGGGGGAGGGAAGCGCGGACGCGGTCGTCGCCGACGTCTTCGGCGGCTCCCGGGTGCCCGCGCCGCTCACGACGGTGGAGTTCGTCCGGGACGCGCGCCGGGTGCTGCGTACCGGCGGCGTCTACGTGGCGAACATCGCCGACGCCGCCCCCTTCGCCTTCCTGCGCGCCCAACTCGCCACGATCCGGACGGCC
This sequence comes from Streptomyces sp. NPDC051976, assembly GCF_040680795.1. Lineage (NCBI taxonomy): Bacteria > Bacillati > Actinomycetota > Actinomycetes > Kitasatosporales > Streptomycetaceae > Streptomyces > Streptomyces sp. NPDC051976. Next base: position 1,639 of record NZ_JBFAXL010000024.1, on the reverse strand, counting down.
TTCGGCGACGCCGCCGACCTCTGCCTGCTCGCGGAGCCCGGTGTGCTGCGCGGCCGCCGCTACGGCAACGCGGTGCTGGTGGCCGCCGACCGCCCGCTGCCGGTCGACGCGCTGGCGCGGCTCTGCGCGGCCGACGCCTTCCCGGCCAGGGTGGTGCACGGCGACGCGCTGGACCTGCTGGTCCGCGGCGCCGCACCGGTCTACGACAGCTCGGCGACGCCCTCGCCCGCACCGCCGGACGGCGCCTTCACCGTCGGCTGAGCGGCCTCGGCGGCCGCCACCACCTCACCGTCACCGTGGGCCCGCTCCAGACGCCGTACGCCCGGCAGCAGCAGCACCGCCGCGGTGAGGACGACGACGGTCACCGAACAGCCCCACAGCGCCTGGGTACGGCCGAAGGCGCTCGCCGCCGGACCCGCGAGCGCCATCGCGATCGGCGTCATCGCCACGGAACCGAGCCAGTCGTACGCGGAGACCCGCGACATCATCTCCTCGGGTATCTCCTGGTGCAGGGCGAGCATCCAGCCGACGGCGAACACCTCGACGGCCACGCCGCTGACGAACATGCACAAGGAGAGCAGCCAGACCGGCGAGGCCAGCGCCAGGGCCGCGCTCGGCAGCGCCATCGGGAAGACGCCGAGGGTGCCCACCAGCAGCATGCGGCGCGGCTTCCAGCGGATCATCAGCATACCGCCGACGACCGTACCGACGCCGAAGGCGGCCAGCGCGAGGCCCCACGGCCCGGCGCCGCCCAGATGCGCACGGGCGACCAGCGGGCCGTAGACCGCCTCGGCGGCGCCGACCACCGCGTTGACGACGGCGAACTGCACCACGATGCCCCACAGCCAGGACCGGGAGACGACCTCCCGCCACCCCTCGCGCAGCTCGGCGACAAGGCCGTCGCCGCGCGGCGGCCGCGGGGCCCGCACCACCTTCATCCTGGCCCGCAGGCCCGCCGCGACCGCGAAGCCGAGCGCGTCCACGGCGAGCACCCAGCCGGGGCCGAACGCCGCGATGAGCGCGCCGCCCAGCGCGGCGCCGCCGATGCTCGCGCCGTTCTGGGCGAGCCGGTAGACGGAGAACGCCTTGCTCGCGTGGGCGCTGTCGACGGTGGAGAGCACCAGGCCCTCGGAGGCGGGCGAGAAGAAGGCTTGGGCGGCGCCGCCCGCGGCGGTGAGGACGGCCATCTGCCACAGCGTGGGATGCCCGGCCAGCACCAGCAGCGCGAAGGCCGCCTGCGAGAGGGCGTTGACGCAGTTGGAAGCCACCATGACCCGCTCGCGCGGCAGCCGGTCCGCGACCGCGCCGCCCACCAGCAGGAAGACCACCATGGCCGCGGTCCGCGCGGCGGCGACGACACCGACATCGGTCGCGCTGCCGCCGGAGTCGATGACCGCGTAGGCGGCGGCGATCAGGGCGCCGGAGCCACCGAGGTTGGTGATGAACGACGCGGTGACGAGCAGCCGGAAGTTCCGGCCCGCCCACGCGGGCAGCCGACGCCCCGTCCCGGCGTCCTGAGAAGTGTCGTGACGCCGCGCGTCGTTCGAGGTCATCCCGGGACTATGGCGTCCCACCTGGCCTCGTGCCAAACGGTTTGCCGCGCGTACGGCGCCGGGCCGCGGCACGGAGTCCGCGCCGC
>NZ_JBFAXL010000023.1:0-143967 GCF_040680795.1 Streptomyces sp. NPDC051976 | reverse complement strand
GCAGACGCGTTGTCTCCCGACCACCGGCCCGGTGGGGGCGGGCCGCGCAGTTCCCCGCGCCCCTACGGGGCGCACCGTCCTCCGTAACCCTCGCGCTGCTACTCCTAGCCGTCGCTGCCGCGCCGGCGCACGCGGCCGGGTACCGGTACTGGTCGTATTGGCTGGGGGTCGGTGGGGGGTGGACGTATGCGCAGAGTGGGCCGGCGGTGCGGGTGCCCGGGGACGGGAGTGTGGAGGGGTGGCGGTTCGCGGTGAGTCTGGACGCGGCGGACAAGGCCGCGCAGCCCCGCGGGAAGGCGGACTTCGCGGCGATCTGCGGGGGGACGCCCGCGGTGAAGGGACAGAAGCGGGTGGCGCTGGTGATCGACGCGGGCACGGCGGCGGACGCCCCGGGCGGCGCGCGGCCGCCCGCGGTGCGGACGGCGTGTGCGCGGGTCCGGCGGGACGCCTCCTCGGCGGACGCGCTGGCCGCGGTGGCGAAACCGCTGCGGTACGACTCGGCGGGCATCCTGTGCGCGATCGGCGGCTACCCGGCGACCGGCTGCGGCGAACAGGTAGCGGGCTCGGGCGGTACGGGGAAGGCGACCGCTGCGGCGCCGGAACCCTCGGGGCACGGCGGCGGCCCGTCGCTCGGGCTGTACGCGGGCGCCGCGGCCGTGGTCGCGCTCGGCGGGGCGGCCCTGTGGCAGGCCCGCCGCCGCCGCTCGTGACGGCGCTGCGCGCGCCCGGCGCGGACCGGTCCAACGCGCTGCACGCCGGGGCGTGGTGGCTGTGGGCGCTGGGCCTGGCCACCGCCGCCTCGCGCACCACCAACCCGCTGCTGCTCGCCCTCGTGGTCGCCGTCGCCGGATACGTCGTCGCTGCCCGCCGCACCGACGCGCCCTGGGCCCGGTCGTACGGGGCGTTCCTGCGGCTGGGCCTGGCCGTGCTGGTGATCCGGCTGGTGTTCGCGGTACTGCTCGGCTCGCCGATCCCCGGCACGCACGTCGTGATGACGCTGCCCCAAGTGCCGCTGCCCGGCTGGGCGAAGGGCGTACGCATCGGCGGCCGGGTCACCGCCGAGGGCCTCGTCTTCGCGCTGCGCGACGGCATGAAGCTGGCCGCGCTGCTGGTGTGCGTCGGCGCGGCCAACTCCCTCGCCAATCCGGCCCGGTTGCTCAAGTCCCTGCCGGGCGCGCTGTACGAGGCGGGCGTCGCGGTCGTGGTGGCGCTGACCTTCGCCCCGCACCTGGTGGCCGACGTGGCCCGGCTGCGGGCCGCCCGCCGGCTGCGCGGCCGCGACGACCGCGGGGTGCGGGCACTGCTCCAGGTCGGACTGCCGGTGCTGGAGGGCGCGTTGGAACGCTCGGTCGCGCTGGCCGCCGCGATGGACGCCCGCGGCTACGGCCGTACCGCGCAGGTGCCGCCCGCCGTACGCCGCCTCACCGCCGCCCTCACCCTCGGCGGCCTGCTGGGCGTCTGCGCGGGCACGTACGCCCTGCTGTCGGCGACCGGCGCCGGTTACGGCCTGCCGGTGCTGCTGCTCGGGGTGGCGGCCGCGCTGGCCGGGCTGTGGCTCGGCGGCCGCCGTTCGGTCCGCACCCGCTACCGCCCCGACCGCTGGGGCGCCCGCGCCTGGCTGGTGTCCGGATCCGGTGTCGCGGTCGCGGCGCTGATGATCCGGGCCACCGCGTACGCCCCGGCCGCCCTCGACCCGCCCGCGGTGCCGCTCACCGCGCCCACCCTGCCGCTCTGGCCCGCGCTCAGCCTGCTGCTCGGCCTCCTCCCGGCCTTCGTCGCCCCGGTGCCGCGGCCCGCCGCCGCCCCGCACGGCACGCCGCTGCCGAGCCCGGCACCTCCGAAGGGAGCCACGCCGTGATCCGTTTCGAGGACGTCTCCGTCACCTACGAGGGCGCCACGGCGCCCGCCGTGGCGGGAATCGATCTGACCGTGCCGGAAGGCGAGTTGTGCCTGCTGGTCGGCGGGTCCGGGGTCGGCAAGTCCACCGTGCTCGGCGCGGTCAGCGGCCTGGTGCCGCACTTCACCGGCGGACTCCTGCGCGGACGTGTCACCGTCGCGGGCCGGGACACCCGTACCCACAAGCCGCGTGAACTCGCCGATGTGGTCGGGACGGTGGGGCAGGACCCGCTGTCGCACTTCGTCACGGACACCGTCGAGGACGAACTCGCCTACGGGATGGAGTCGTTGGGGCTGCCGCCGGAGACGATGCGGCGGCGGGTCGAGGAGACGCTCGACCTGCTGGGGCTCGCCGGACTGCGGGACCGGCCGATCGCCACGCTCTCCGGCGGCCAGCAGCAGCGGGTGGCGATCGGCTCGGTGCTGACGGTGCACCCGAAGGTGCTGGTGCTCGACGAGCCGACGTCCGCGCTCGACCCGGGCGCCGCGGAGGAGGTACTGGCCGTGCTGCAGCGGCTGGTGCACGACCTGGGCACCACCGTGCTGATGGCCGAGCACCGGCTCGAGCGGGTCGTGCAGTACGCGGACCAGGTGATCCTGCTGCCCGCGCCGGGCGCCGCGCCGCTGGTCGGCGCGCCCGCCGACATCATGGCGGTCTCCCCCGTGCACCCGCCGGTGGTGGCGCTCGGCCGCCTCGCGGGCTGGTCGCCGCTGCCCCTGTCGGTCCGCGACGCCCGCCGCGTGGCGGGTCCGCTGCGGGACCGCCTCGCGGACCGTACGCCCCCGGCCGTGCGCCCGGCGGACGGCGAGCGGCTGGTGCGGGCCGAGCGGCTCGCCGTGCGGCGCGGCAGGATCGAGGCGCTGCGCGGGGTGGACCTCACCGTCCGCGCGGGCGAGACGGTGGCCCTGATGGGCCGCAACGGCGCGGGGAAGTCCACCCTGCTCTCCACTCTCGTCGGCCTGCACACGCCTGCTTCCGGCACGGTCACGGTCGGCGGCGTCGTGCCCTCGCGCACCCGGCCGGGCGAACTGGTCAAGCGGGTCGGGCTCGTACCGCAGGAGCCGCGGGACCTGCTCTACGCCGACACCGTCGCCGCCGAGTGCGCCGCCGCCGACCGCGACGCGCAGGCCGCGCCCGGCACCTGCCGCGCACTCGTCGCCGAGTTGCTGCCCGGCGTGCCGGACGCGATCCACCCCCGGGACCTGTCCGAGGGCCAGCGGCTCACCCTCGCCCTCGCCGTCGTCCTCACCGCCCGGCCGCCGCTGCTCCTCCTCGACGAACCCACCCGCGGTCTCGACTACGCCGCCAAAGCTCGCCTTGCGGCGCATCTGCGGGTTTTGGCCGCCGACGGCCACGCCGTCATCCTCGCCACCCACGACGTCGAGCTCGCCGCCGACCTCGCCCACCGCGTCGTCATCCTCGCCGAAGCGGAAGTCGTCTCCGACGGCCCCACCCCCGACGTCCTCCTCTCCTCCCCCGCGTACGCCCCCCAGGTCGCGAAGATCCTGTCGCCCGCGCCGTGGTTCACCGTCCCCCAGGTCGCCCAAGCCCTGGACGGCGCCTCATGATGGCCCCGGAGGACCGAGCCCCGAAGGGGCGCGGGGAACTGCGCGACCAGCCGTCGACGACCCGCACGTCACCACCGGCCCCAAAGGGGCAGATCGGTTGTTCTCGGACCACCGGACCGGTGGGGGCTGAGCGCGCAGTTCCCCGCGCCCCTTCGGGGCACGTCCTACGAGAAGGCGCCGCACGGCCCGTGCGGGTGGGGCCGCGGGGGGTGGCCGCGCTGATCGTCACCTCGGCGATAGGCGCGGCCGCCTTCGGGTGGCCGCTCGTCGCAGCGCACGGCTCGGCCGTGGCGGCGCACAGTGCGGACGCGCCGTGGCTGTTCGCGGCGCTGCTGCCGCTGCTGGTGGCCGTGGTGATAGCGACGATCGGCGACACGGGGATGGACGCCAAGGCGGTGGCGATGCTGGGGATGCTGGCGGCGGCGGGCGCCGCGCTGCGGCCGCTGGGGGCGGGCACGGCGGGGATCGAGCCGATGTTCTTCCTGATGGTGCTGAGCGGCCGCGTCCTGGGCCCCGGCTTCGGCTTCACGCTGGGGTCGTTGACGATGTTCGCGTCGGCGCTGCTGACGGGCGGGGTGGGGCCGTGGATGCCGTTCCAGATGCTGGCGATGGGGTGGGTGACGATGGGTGCGGGGCTGCTGCCGCGCCCGGACACGCTGCGCGGGCGCGCCGAGCTGGCGCTGCTCGCGGTCTACGGCGCGGTCTCGGCGGTGGCGTACGGCACGGTGATGAACCTGCAGGGTTGGCCGTACATCGGCGGTCTCGCCTCGAACATCGCCTACGACCCGCATCTGCCGCTGAGCGGCAATCTGGCGCGCTTCGCCACGTACTGCCTGACGACCTCCCTCGGCTGGGACCTGCCGCGGGCGGCCCTCACCGCGGTGCTGGCGTTCACGCTGGGCCCGTCGGTGCTGAAGGCGCTGCGGCGGGCGACCCGGCGGGCGGCGTTCGACGCGCCGGTGGCGTTCGACGGGCCCCGGGGCGCGCCGACACGCCCCGGGGCCCGTCCGCCGCGGGGGCGGTAACGGGGGTCAGAGCCGCTGGATGATCGTGCCCGTCGCGAGCGCACCGCCCGCACACATGGTGATCAGCGCGAACTCCTTGTCCGCGCGCTCCAGTTCGTGGAGCGCGGTGGTGATCAGCCGGGCCCCGGTGGCGCCCACCGGGTGACCGAGCGCGATGGCGCCGCCGTTGACGTTGACCTTCTCCAGGTCCTGGTCGAAGACCTGCGCCCAGGACAGCACCACCGAGGCGAACGCCTCGTTGATCTCGACGACGTCGATGTCGCGCAAGGTCATGCCCGCCTTGCCGAGCACCGCACGCGTCGCGTCGATCGGACCGTCGAGGTGGTAGTGCGGGTCGGCGCCGACCAGCGCCTGGGCGACGATCCGGGCGCGCGGCCGCAGCCCCAGCGCGCGGGCCATCTTCTTCGACGACCACATCACGGCCGCGGCGCCGTCGGAGATCTGCGAGGAGTTGCCCGCGGTGTGCACCGCGGTGGGCATGACCGGCTTGAGCCCGGCGAGCGCGTCCATGCTGGTGTCGCGCAGTCCCTGGTCGCGGTCGACCAGCCGCCACATGCCGAGCCCGGCGAGCTGCTCGTCCTCGGTGGTGGGCACCTGGACGGCGAACGTCTCACGCTTGAAGCGCTCCTCCGCCCAGGCGGTGGCGGCGCGGGTCTGCGAGAGCAGCCCGAGCCGGTCGACGTTGTCGCGGGTCAGGCCGCGCCGCCGGGCGATCCGCTCGGCGGCCTCGAACTGGTTGGGCAGGTCGACGTTCCACTCGTCGGGGAACGGCTTGCCGGGCCCGTGCTTGGAGCCGCTGCCCAGCGGCACCCGTGACATCGCCTCGACGCCGCACCCGATCCCGATGTCGATCACACCGGCCGCGACCATGTTGGCGACCATGTGGTTGGCCTGCTGCGAGGAGCCGCACTGGCAGTCGACGGTGGTCGCGGCGGTCTCGTAGGGCAGCCCGACGGCGAGCCAGGCGTTGCGCGCGGGGTTCATCGACTGCTCCCCGGCGTGGGTGACGGTGCCGCCGACGACCTGCTCGACGGCGTCGGCCTGGATGCCGGTACGGCCGAGCAGTTCGCGGTACGTCTCACCGAGCAGATAGGCGGGGTGGAGGTTGGCGAGCGCGCCGCCGCGCTTGCCGATGGGCGTGCGTACGGCTTCGACGATGACGGGTTCAGCGGCCATGAATCTCGTCCTCTTCTCGATGCGAAGGCTCGACTCGACTTCTCGACTCGACCGGCGGGGGTGTCCGGCCGGTGGGCGTCCCGGCACCACCGGTGGGCCGTAACTAGTACGCGTTCTAGTTCTTCCCGCAGTCTTATTACCCGCGGTACGGCCGCGCAAGAGTCGCGTACGTGCCAGGTTGCGCCGCCACACAATCCGCACGTTCCCGGCCCTTGCGACTTGTCACACCCGCTACTACCGTCGCGGCAATATCTGATGGTCCGTCAGACATGGAGGGCCGATGCCCTGTCCCGCGCTTCCCGAAGGCTTCGACTTCACCGACCCGGACGTCTACCAGCAGCGCGTCCCCCTCCCTGAGCTGGCGGAACTGCGGCGGACTGCGCCGGTGTGGTGGAACCCCCAGCCGCACAACACCGCCGGATTCCAGGACGACGGCTACTGGGTGGTGACCCGGCACGCGGACGTCAAGGCGGTCTCCACCAACCCCGAGGTCTTCTCGTCGTACACCAACACCGCGATCATCCGCTTCAACGACCGGATCTCCCGCGACCAGATCGACGTCCAGCGCTTCATCATGCTCAACATGGACCCGCCCGAGCACACCCGGCTGCGGCAGATCGTCCAGCGCGGCTTCACCCCGCGCGCGATCCGCGCCCTCGAACAGGCGCTACGGGCAAGGGCCCAGCGGATCGTCGACGGCGCCGCGGCGGCCGGCCGCGGCAACTTCGTCACCGACGTGGCGTGCGAACTGCCCCTGCAGGCCATCGCCGAACTCATCGGCGTCCCGCAGGAGGACCGGCTGAAACTCTTCGACTGGTCCAACAAGATGGCCGCCTACGACGACCCCGAACTCGCCATCACCGAGGAGATCGGCGCCGAGTCGGCGATGGAGCTGATCTCGTACGCGATGAACATGGCCGCCGCCCGCAAGGAGTGCCCGGCGGCCGACATCGTCAGCAAGCTGGTGGCCGCCTCCGACGAGGGCAACCTCACCTCGGACGAGTTCGGCTTCTTCGTGCTGGTGCTGACGGTGGCGGGCAACGAGACGACGCGCAACGCCATCACCCACGGCATGCACGCCTTCCTCACCCATCCCGAGCAGTGGGAGCTGTTCAAGGCCGAGCGCCCGGCGACCACGTCGGACGAGATCGTCCGCTGGGCCACCCCGATCGTGTCGTTCCAGCGCACCGCCACCCGGGACACCGAGTTGGGCGGCGCGCACATCAAGGCGGGCGACCGGGTCGGGATGTTCTACTCCTCGGCCAACAACGACCCCGAGGTCTTCACCACCCCCGAGGTCTTCGACATCACCCGCGACCCCAACCCCCATCTCGGCTACGGCGGCGGCGGCCCGCACTACTGCCTGGGCGCCAACCTCGCCAAGATGGAGATCGACCTGATGTTCAACGCCATCGCCGACACCGTCCCCGACATCCATCTGCTCGGCGACCCCCGCCGCCTGCGCTCCGCCTGGATCAACGGCGTCAAGGAACTCCAGGTCGGCTACGGCACCGGGGCCTGACCACCGGCCGCAGGCCACCGGCCGGGGGCGGCAACCGTGTCGGCCGCCCCCGGCCGTTCCTTCTCCTCAACATGTGTCAGATGCTGAGCAGTTGACGCGTCAGGTCCCGGTAGCGGGTGAGCGCGATCCGCAGCTCCTCGGTGCCGGGCCGCGGGCCGGCCGGGCCGTCGTCGGCGCCGCCCGCGGTCCCCTTCGGGTCCCAGGAGGCCCGCAGCACCCGCTGCCGCTCCTCGACCAGCGCGGCCAGCCGGGAGACCGTCTCCTCCAGTACGGAGTCGGCCTCGCGCACCGCCCGCCGCGGGTCGTCCACGAAGCCGCCGACGGCCCGGTCCATCCGCCGCCCGAGCCGGTCGATCTCCTCCGCGGGCGAGGCGGCGGCGGGTTCGGGCACGGGCACCGTCGCGGCCTCCGAGGTGGCGTCGCGGTCGGTACCGCCCGCCTGTCCGGCGACGGGCACGCGCCGCGCGTCGGACGCGGGCCTCATGTCGGGCACCGGCTTGCCGTCGGGCGCCGTCGTCGCGTCGGGCCCGGCCGCCGGGCCGGTCGTGCGCCCGGTGTCGCTCGCACGCCCGGTGCCGGGCGTGTGCGTGGTGTCGGTCGTGTGCTCGGTGTCCGGCTCCGCGGGCTTCGCGCGGGCCGTGGAATCGCTGGTCTTCATCGTCGTCCCTCTTCTCCTGAGGCATTCCTGAAGGAAAGGCCGCCGGTCAGGGCGGCGATACGGGAGGTGCCCCCGCTGCCCGCCGCCACCGCGGCCCGCGCGCCGTCGTGCACCAGTTCGTCGTACAGACCGCGGGCGGCGAGCAGCGCCTTGCGCAGATCCTCGGTGGACCGCTTGGCCATGGCGTCCTGCCCGGCCAGCGCGTGCGCCTGCCGGTAGCCGTGTACCTGGTGCGGGTGGTGGACGGAGAGGGCGTCGAAGTGCTCGGGGCTGTCCGCGGCGGGGAAGCCGCGGTCCGCCGCCAGTTCGCCGATCAGCTCGTCGGCCTCGGCGACGGCGGACGCGGGCTCGTCCACGAAACGTGCCTGGATCTCCGTCCAGCGCTGGGTGTAGCGCTCCTGCTCCTGGGCGGCCAGCGGAGTCCGGGCGAGATCGCCGTAGCGCCGTACCCGCTCGGACAGTTCGTCCCTGGTGGCGCGCTCGTCGCCGTCGTGGGCCTCCAGCGTGCGGGTGTACTCGGGGCCGAAGCGCCGCTTCAGCCGCCCGCCCGGCGTCACCCCGGGCAGCGCCGCACCGCCGCCGCGCAGCGCCATCACGGCGAGCAGCGCGATGACGGCCAGCGCCGCCACCACGACGACGATCGTTGCTCCTGTGGACATTGCCGTACCTCCCGTTGCCTACGGGTCGCCGAAGGGCGTCTCCAGGGCTCGGTTTGCCGCTGCCGGGCACCGCAAACACCCGGCTCGACCGAAGTGCGTGAACACGTCACGGCTGGACGCGCCGTGCCCGACAATGCGGGGATGACCGAGGGGCTCGTCACGTTCTCCGACCAGCCGGTGCGGCGGCTCAGCCAGGACAGGCTGCGATACGCGCCCTACGTAGGGGTGTTCAGCGAGTTCCTGCTCCACCCGGAGACCAGCACCCCGCTCACGATGGCGGTCAGCGGGCCGTGGGGATCGGGCAAGACGACACTCGCCGGGATGCTCGACACCACGCTGCGCGAACGCGACGGCTGGATCGCCCGGTGGAGCGGGCCGCCACTGGTCTGCTGGTTCAACGCCTGGCACCACGCCGACGCGGACAAGGTCGGGGTGGCGCTCGCGGCCCGGGTCGCCCGGGTGCTGGCGCCGCGCCGCGCGCCCTGGTGGCGGGTGCTGGAACCGCTGCCGGCCTCGCTGCTGCCACCGGCCCGACGCTGGGCGCGGCGGCTGTGGCAGGGCGTCGGCGGCGCCGTACTGCTGCTGACGGCGCTGGTGCTGCTGTGCTGGCGGCTGCCGTCCTTGCGCGCGAAGCTCGGCCCGGTGGGCAGGCTGGCCGCCCACGGGATCACCCCGCTGGCGTTCGCGACCGTCGCCGCCGGGCTGCTGGCCGTGGTGAGCCGGGCCTTCCAGCTCGGCGGCTCGCTGGGTTCGTACCTGGAGTCGCCGGGTGAGGCGGCGGCCCAGGGCAGCATGGCGGAGGTCCGCGACCACCTCGGCCGTCTGGTGCGCCAGGCGTTACGGCAGGGGCGGCCGTCCTCGCGGTGGCGCCGGCTGACCCGGCAGACCACGGCGCCCCGGGAGCGGCCCTCGCGCCGGCGCCGCCGCCTGGTGGTCATCATCGACGACCTCGAACGCTGCCCGGCCGACAAGGCGTTGGGCCTGTGCGAGGTGGTGTCCCAACTCCTCGACCACCCGGGGGTGATCGTGCTGCTCGTCTCCGACCTCGCCCCGGTGGCCGCCGCGGCGGCCGCCCGTTACGCACAGGACGGCGGCTCGGTGCCGCCCGCCGTGCTGGGCAACCGCTACCTCGACAAGCTCATCCATCTCCGGTTCAATCTCCCGCCGTTGAGCGCCACCGCGGTGCGGGCGCTCTTCGAGGAGGACGAGCCGGGTGACGGGCGGCGCGACGGTCGCTGGGACGGGGAGCCGGGACGGTGATGGAGGATCTCGGCAACGCGCTCACGTTCACCTTCGGCCAGGCCGTCCGGGTCTTCTTCCGTACGCTGATTCCGCTGATCGTGCTCGTCGCGGTGGGCGTGAGCGACGGTTGGATCCTGCTCGGGACGGCGCTGCTCTCGGCGCCGCTGAACGCCGTCAACGCGCTGTTCAGCCCGCTGGACTGGCGGGACCCGATCGGCGACGGCCGGCCGCGGCGGCTCGGTGCCTCACTGCTGGTGGGCGCCCTGCTGAGCCTCACCGAGACGGGCCTCGGGGTGGGGGCGACGAGCACGCTCTTCGACTCCTCGCAGTACGGGACGGTGTTCGTGGTGGCCGCGGCGACCGCGGGCGTGGCCCTGCTGATCCGCACCCCGCTGCACGCCCGCCAACTGCGGGCGGCGCGCCGTACCCAGCAGTTGCAGTCGGCGATGGCGGACGACGTGATCCGCGACGCCTGGCGGGCGGCGCCCGAGCTGCGGCCCAACTCCCTGGTGCCCGACAGCGCGTTGCGCGCCGCCCGCTACCGCCGCGCCCGCGGGGAGGCCGCCGCCGAGGTCAAGCGGTATCTGCCGCCCAACCCCCGTACCGCGAAACGCATGATGAACCATCTCTCGCTGGCCCGGGCGATCGCCGAGGAGCGCGGGGTCTTCACCGACGGCACGGTGACCCACCAGCATCTGGGCAAGTGGGTCGGGATCTCCGAGCAGTGGCCGCAGTTCGCCGCCGCGCTGTCGGTCACGCCGTCGCGCATCGACGCGCTGGAGGCGGCGGCGAGCGTGGCGGAGCTGCAGGAACTGGTGGACGCGCTGGCGCCCGGCACCCCGGACGTGGCGGCGCTGTACGACCGGCTCAACGACGACCACCCGCTGGCGTCCGTCCTCGACCGCCTCGTCCGCTACGAGGGCGCACCCGCCCCCGCCCCGCCCGTCGTACCCGGGCAGTCGCCCCCGGCTCCCTGACCCGTCAGACCGCCGCCCGGCCGCTCGGGGAGGCGGGCTTGGTACGGGGCCGGCGGTCGGGATGGTCGCCGTCGCCGCCGCACAGTTCGGTGCTCAGCCGGGTGACCAGGGCGGCCAGGTCGGCGTGCACGGCGGGGTCCCAGTCGCCGAGCAGCCCGGCGAGCACCCCGCGGCGGGCCTCGGTGAGCCGGTCGGCCATCGCGCGCCCCTGCTCGGTGAGTTGCAGCGGATTGCCGTCCCTGACGGCGAGCCGGCGGACCTCGGCCTCGACCGCGGCCTGTTCGATGACGTCGGCGGGCACCGTGGTGCGCCGGGCCAGCTCCACCGGGTCCGCCTCGCCGTCATGGGCCAGCCGCAGCAGCAGCCAGCTCGTGGCCGGATGGATGTCGGCCCCGGCGTCGACGGTGATCCGGGTGTAGAGGTCGCGGCGGGCGTCCCGGCTGCCGAGCAGCGACAGGCAGCGCGCGATCTCGTCCAGCGAGGACCGCTCGACCGGGTTGGTGCCGAGGGTCTCGCTCGCGTCCGGCACGGTGACCGTGCCGCGCAGCGGCTGTTCCTTGAGGAACCACGACAGCACGAAGGCGACCAGCGCCACCGGTACGGCCCACAGGAAGACGGTGGTGATCGAGGTCGAGTAGGCGTGCAGCACCGGTGTCTTGATGTCCGGCGGCAGATTGGCGACGCCCTTCGGGTCGGCCTGGAGGCGCGACTGGTCGAAGCCGGGTGGCAGCGGCTTGCCCGCGAGCGCCGAAGCGAGCTTGTCGGCGAGCTGGTTGGCGAAGATCGTGCCGAAGATGGAGACGCCGAAGGAGGCGCCGATGGACCGGAAGAAGGTGGCGCCCGAGGTCGCCGAGCCCAGGTCCTCGTATCCCACGGCGTTCTGCACGGCCAGCACCAGCACCTGCATCACCAGGCCGAGCCCGAAGCCGAAGAGCAGGAAGTACAGGCTCATCACCCAGGTGCTGGTGGACTCGTCGAGCTCGTGCAGCAGCAGGAGCCCCACGGTGGTCACGGCGGTGCCCGCGATCGGGAAGACCTTGTAGCGGCCGGTGCGGCTGACGATCTGCCCGGAGGCAGTGGACGACACCAGCATGCCGATCACCATCGGGATCATGTGGACACCGGACAGGGTCGGCGAGTAGCCGTGCACGACCTGCAGGAAGGTCGGCAGATACGTCATCGCGCCGAACATCGCGAAGCCGATGACGAAGGAGATCACCGAGCAGAGCACGAAGGTGCGGTTGCCGAAGAGCTTCGGCGGCAGCACCGGCTCCTGGGCCCGCCGCTCGATCACGACGAAGAGGCCGACCAGGACGACACCGGCGACCGCCAGCCCGATGATCCCGGCCGAACTCCACGCCCAGGTGGTGCCGCCCAGCGAGGTGACCAGCACCAGGCAGGTCGCGGCGGCGGCGATCACCGCCATGCCCCAGTAGTCGATCCGGAGCGCGGTACGGCGGACCGGGATGTGCAGGACCGCGGCGATCACCGCGAGCGCGACGATGCCGATGGGCAGGTTGATGTAGAACACCCAGCGCCAGGAGAGCTGTTCGGTGAAGACCCCGCCCAGCAGCGGTCCCAGCACGCTGCTGGCGCCGAACACCCCGCCGAACACGCCCTGGTAGCGGCCGCGGTCGCGCGGCGGCACGATGTCGCCGACAATCGCCATCGACAGCACGATCAACCCGCCGCCGCCCAGGCCCTGCAGCGCCCGGAAGCCGATCAACTCGCCCATGTTCTGGGCGACTCCGCACAGCGCGGAGCCGATCAGGAAGATCACGATGACGGTCTGGAAGAGCCGCTTCCTGCCGTACATGTCGCCGAGCTTGCCCCACAGCGGGGTCGCGGCCGTCGAGGCGAGCAGGTAGGCGGTCACCACCCAGGACAGATGGTCGATGCCGCCCAGTTCGCTGACGATGGTCGGCAGCGCGGTGGACACGATCGTCTGGTCGAGTGCGGCGAGCAGCAGGCCCAGCGCGAGCGCGGCGATCGCGATCCGTACCGAGCGCCGGTCCTGGTGCGCTCCAGGCTCTGCCGCCGCCGGACCCGCGGCGGTGGTGGTGTCCTGGGCCATGGAGGGCTCCTCGCGTCGTCCCCCCGACGATCGGATCCCCATATTCCCACCGTTTGCACGGATATGGCCTGTGCAGATCAGCCGCACGTGCGGGGAGCGGCTGTGCGGCGGGGGCGGGTATCGGCATAATCGGCCACGAGTTCGTACGTGCCCGGGCGGTCGCCCGGGGACAACGGCCGGGAGGGGACCCGACGTGGCACCGCAGCAGCCGGAGCGGCCGGCAGAGCCGCCGCACGAGGACGGCGAGATTCGCGCCGCCGAGCGTGCGGCGCGGCGTGCCGCCGCGGTGGCGGCAGCGGAGGAGTTCCACCCGCTGCGGCTGCGGCCGTATGTCGCCGAGCCGGGCGGCGAGGCGGCCCAGACGACGGTGCGGCCGCTGCTGGTGCGGGACGGCGACGAGGTGGACGGACCCGCGACGGCCGATCTGGGGCTGTTCCCTTCGCTCTACTCCGGTCTCGAGTACCCGCAGGAGGAGCCGCCGCTCTACGAGGACGTCGTGTACGCGGCGGACGCGGAGTACGCGGCGGTCCGTGGCAGACACCGGCGGCGCAGACGGGGCCTGGTGGTCACCGCCGCCGCGGTGGCCGCCTCCGCGCTGGCCGCGGGCGCCGTGGCCGTGACCGGCCAGGTGATGGGCGGGGAGTCGGGCACCGACCACGCGCTCCCGCCGGACCAGGGCACCTCGATGCCGGACGTACAGCTGCCGACGGACGCCGCGCGCGCCACCACGGCGGCGGCCCACCCCGTCACGCACCGGGCCGCGCCGCCGACCACCGCGGCCCCCACCCACAGCGCCACCACCTCGCCCTCCCCCTCCCCGACCGCCAGCCCCTCCGGCTCGCCCTCCCCCGCGACCACCGCGACCGGCACGGTCACCCCCGCCCCGCCCGGCACCCCCACCCCGGGCGCCCCCAGCCACACCGCCGACCCCGCCACCTCCCCCACCCAACTGCTCCAACAGGGTGACGTCGGCCCCGCCGTCTCCGAACTCCAGCGCCGCCTGACGGAGGCGTGGTGCTACCACGGTGACATCGACGGCGACTTCGACCAGCACGTCGCCCACGCCGTCGCCACCTTCCAAATGTGGTACGCCGTCACCGGCGACCCCCCGGGCGTCTACGGCCCCAACACCCGCACCGCCCTAGAACGCGCCACGGCCTAACCGCTGCGCGGCGCCCGCGGAAGACCTCGCCCCGTTAGGGGCGCGGGGAAGCGCGCTGCGCTTGCGGAGGGCGTGCCCCGATAGGGGCGCGGGGAACTGCGCGCTCAGCCCCCACCGGGCCGGTGGTCCGAAGACAACGCGTCTGCCCCATTGGGGCCGGTGGTGACCTGCAGGAGCGCGACGGCTGGTCGCGCAGTTCCCCGCGCCCCTAACGGGGCACTACGGTGCCTGGTACTCCGCAAGCGCACCGCGCTTCTAAGCTCGGCCCCATGCCCACACCCCCCTTCGGCATCGCCGAGTTCCAACTCGTACTGCTGCGCCGGATGGCGGACCACCACCCGGACCTGGTGGACGACGCGCTGCGCGCGCTGAGCGCATCGCACGCCGACCTGAGAGAAGCGCACCGCAAGTGGCAGGCCCGGGTGCATTCGCGGACGTTTCCGGCGGGTGAGCGCCGGTACCGGACGGCGCTGGGCCCACCGGAGGCGGAGGAGGAGCGGCAGATCGGGGATCTGCGGTGCAGGGCACTGCGGTGGCCGGTACCGCTGTGGCCGGACCTGCGGTTCGAGGTGCTGTGCGCGCCCGGCGGCGCACCCGGCGGCGGCGCGGTGTGGAACGAGTGGCTGGTGCGCGCCCCGGACGCACCAGCCCCGGCACTGCGTACACCCGCCGATCTGACGCCCTGGTCGTGCACGGTCGACGACGTGGCCCGCGCCTTCCCGCCCGCCACGCCGCTCACCGCCGACGCCCCCACCCGCTCGCGGCTCGCGGTGACGGCCCCCGGCACGGGTGAGCGGCTGGTCGCGCACTTCACGTGGGGGCTGCTGCAGTACGTCGAACCGGGGCCGGGGTAGCGAGAGCCGCCCTGATTTTGTATCGTGGGGGAACAAAATGGTTCCGCCCGCTTCCCCTGACCGGCGGGCGGAGCCGCTTGTTCACCCGCCGACGCGAGGAGCACCCCCGATGACGTCCGTACTCACCGCCCGCGCCCTGCTGCTCGACATGGACGGCACGCTGGTGAACTCGGACGCCGTCGTCGAGCGCTGCTGGCGCCGCTGGGCCGCCCGGCACGGCCTGGACGCGACCGCGGTCCTCAAGGTCGTGCACGGCCGCCAGGGCCACGCCACCATGGCCGTACTGCTCCCCGACCGTCCGATGGCGGAGAACCTCGCCGAGAACGCGCTGATGCTCGCCGAGGAGACCGCCGACACCGAGGGCGTGGTGCCGGTGCCCGGCGCGCCCGCCTTCCTGGCCGCCCTGAGCGGCCACCCGCACGCCCTGGTCACCTCGGCCGACGACGCGCTGGCCAGGACCCGGATGGGCGCCACCGGCCTGCCGCTGCCGCCAGTGCTGGTGACCGCCGAGTGCGTCAGCGCCAGCAAGCCGGACCCGGAGGGCTTCCTCAAGGCCGCCGCGGAACTGGGCTTCGCGCCCGCGGACTGCCTGGTCTTCGAGGACGCCGAGGTCGGCATCGCCGCCGCCAAGGCCGCCGGGATGCGCGTCGTCGGCGTCGGCCCGCGCGCCGCGGCCCACACCCCGACCGCGCACGCCGACTCCCTGGAGCAGGTGCGGATCGCGCCCGCCCCGGACGGCGGGCTGCTCGTCACCGTCGGCTGACCTCCCCCGTCAGCGCCCGCCGGACCCGGGCTAGCCCACCGCCGCCTCGTACAGGCTGAACCCGGCGAGCACCACCATCACCGCGGCCGCGATCTTCGTGATCAGCGCCAGCGGCACCCGCTTCATCAGCAGGCGGCCGCCGAAGATGCCGAGTCCGGCGACCGCCCACAGGCCCAGCGTGGCGCCGATGCCGACCGAGACCGGATCGTCGTAGCGGGCCGCCAGGTTGGCGGTCATGATCTGGGTGAGGTCGCCGAACTCCGCGACCAGGATGAGCATGAAGCCGGCCCCCGCGACCTTCCAGAAGCTCTGGTCGGCGGGCTGCCGCACGTCCTCCTCGTCGTCGCTGTTGGTGTACAGCAGCATCGCCGCGCCACCCAGGAACAGCACGCCCACCACGGCCTGCACCCAGCGGTGCGGCAGCAGCGTCAGCAGGCTGCCCGCGGCGATGGCGAGGGCGACATGGACCACGAAGGCCGCCGCGACCCCGCAGAAGACGTACGAGGCGCGGTAGCGGGTGCCGAGCATCAGCCCGGCGAGGGCGGTCTTGTCCGGGAGTTCGGCAAGGAAGATGACGCCGAAGACGACGGCGACGACGGTCAGGCTGAGCACGGGGTTGATCCTCGATCGGTAGGGATGCCGTACCGGAGAACCACGGGAAATCGGGGTCGCTTCGGCACGGCAGCGTCAGAACACTGCGGCCGAAGGTCTCGCTGGCGTCCTCCGCGGGCTGAACCGCGCGGTGACCGCCTCCGGGCGCCGGCCCGTCCGTCCACCTCGCGGTGAGCGGCCGGGCAGTATGTCGACGGTCCGGCGAAGAGCTACTCCCCTTCTGCTGCCGACCAGTCTAACGGGGGACGCGAACGTCGGCCGAGCGGGTGCCCGGCGGCCGGTGTGACCGTGCCCACGCATCGGCCCCGATGACGCGAGGTGCGGAAGTATTCCCGCCGCTTCGTGGTTGGGGTGTCTGGTACGTCACGGGCCCTCACCGGTATCGGGAGCGGCCCTTGGCGTACGCTGTACGGCTGACGGTGGATGAAGATCGGGCCACCGTCGTGGCAGCACCCGCACCACACTGCTTGACATGGCAAAACGTCAGCGAATCCGGCGAAGTGGCCGGGTGGCGCGACGCCGGAGCCGGATCACGCGGCGGCGCATCACACGGGCACGACACGGGTAGGAACTGGCGGAGGACGAGGAGGCGCGGTGCTGCACGGCCTGGGCTCCCTGTTCGACTGGCCATGGATCTACGCCCTGGTGGCACTGTCCGTCGTCCTCGACGTCTTCCTGCCGGTGCTGCCCAGCGGTGTGCTGGTGATCAGCGCCGCCACCGCCGGGTCCACCGGCGCCCGCGACGACCTTCTCGACGTGCTGACCCTGCTGGTCTGCGCGGCTGCCGCCTCCTGCCTCGGCGACCTGCTGGCCTACCGGCTGGCCTGGCGCGGCGGTGAGTGGTTCGACCGCCGCATCTCGTCCTCGCGGCGGCTCGCCGGTGCGCACGAGCGCCTCGGCCAGGTGCTGCACGAAGGCGGCGGCGCCCTGGTGGTGCTGGCCCGCTTCGCGCCCGCCGGACGCAGTGTGGTGAGCCTCGGCGCGGGCGCGGCCCGGCGCCGTCCCCGCGATTTCCTGCCCTGGTCCGCGCTGGCCGGGGTCGTCTGGGCGACGTACAGCGTCGGTCTGGGCTGGATCGGCGGCAAGTGGCTCGGGGCGAGCTGGCTGGGCACCCTGATGTCGTTCGTGGCCCTGCTGGGCGCGGGCGCCTTCGCCGCCTACGTCTTCCGCCGCGAGCGCCGGATAGCGCTGGCCGCGGCCCTGGCCGCGGTGCCGCTCACCATCCCGCCGCAGGGCCCCAGCCCGGACCGCGGCTCGGTCGTCGAGGCCCTCTAGCCCGGCACGGCTCTCCGCGGGCCGCGCGGCCCGGCTCACCGCCGCCGGCGGCGTCTGCTGGGGACCGCCCAGCCCGAACCGACCCCGCACAAGTGCAGGGCGACCAGGGTCAGTCCGGCGAGCAGCAGGCTCAGCGGGGTGAACCCCGCGTCGGTGCTGGTGCTCGTGGCGTTGATGATGTACGCGATGGCGAAGACGACAGCTGCGGCTGCGGCGAGCACGAGAACCTCCGGAGGGGGACGGCGCGGCATCCGTGCGATGCCGCTCTCACCCACCGGTTGCCCGCGAACCGCCTTCTGACGCACACCAGTTCGCCCGTGTACGACGGGCCGCAAAGGGCCTGGCCGCAGCGGATTTCCCACTATTCGGAAAGTATTCTCACTCGTTCCGGCAATAGCCCGCACTCCGCGTGACCGAAAGAATTGGGGCCGTATCACCCTCTTACGGGAAGGACAGCCCATGTCGGTTGATGCGGGCCAGGACACCGCACTTGGCAATCCGCAGAACGGCCAGGCGCGTACGAGCCTCGATACGGCGGCCGCGCGGAATCTGGCCACCACCACCAAGTCCACGCCGCAGATGCAGGGGATCTCGTCCCGCTGGCTGCTGCGTGTACTGCCGTGGGTGCAGGTCAACGCCGGTACGTACCGGGTGAACCGGCGGTTGTCGTACTCGGTCGGCGACGGGCGGGTGACGTTCGTGAAGACCGGTTCCGAGGTGCGGGTCATCCCGCAGGAGCTCGGCGAGCTGGCCGCGTTGCGCGCGTTCGACGACCACGACGCGCTCACCGCACTGGCGGACCGTTTCGTCCAACAGCAGTTCGAGCCCGGTGATGTCATCGCCACCGCGGGCCAACCCGCCGACACCGTCTATCTGCTGGCACACGGCAAGGTCGAGAAGCTCGGCGAGGGCTCGTACGGCGAGCAGACCCGGCTCGGCGTGCTGGCCGACGGCGCGCACTTCGGCGAGCAGGCGCTGCTCGACGGCGGCGGGACCTGGGACTTCACCGCCCGCGCCGCCACCGTCACCACATTGCTCGCCCTGACCCGGCAGTCCCTCGAACCGCTGCTCGGCCAGGCCGACGGGCTGCGGGCGCATCTGGAGGCGCACCGCGCGATCCCCCAGCAGCGGATGAACAAGCGCGGCGAGGCCGCGATCGAGCTGGCCTCCGGCCACAAGGGCGAGTCCGCCCTGCCGGGCACCTATGTCGACTACGAAGTCAAGCCGCGTGAATACGAACTGAGCGTCGCCCAGACCGTGCTGCGCGTCCACAGCCGCGTCGCCGATCTCTACAACGAACCGATGAACCAGACCGAGCAGCAACTCAAGCTCACCGTCGAGGCGTTGCGCGAACGCCAGGAGCACGAGCTGATCAACAACCCGGAGTTCGGGCTGCTGCACAACGCCGACTACGACCAGCGCATCCAGCCGCACGCCGGGCCGCCGCTCCCCGACGACCTCGACGAGCTGATCAGCCGCCGCCGCAACACCAAGTTCCTGCTGGCGCACCCGCGCACGATCGCCGCGATCGGCCGCGAGTGGACCCGGGCGGGCATCTACCCCTCCTCGGTCGAGGTGCAGGGCCACACCGTCCCGGCCTGGCGCGGGGTGCCGATTCTGAGCTGCAACAAGATCCCGATCACCGAGGCCCGCACCAGCGCGATCATCGCCTGCCGTACGGGCGAGGACAACCAGGGCGTCATCGGCCTCAACCAGACCGGCCTGCCCGACGAGTACGAACCGGGCCTCAACGTCCGCTTCATGGGCATCGACGAGAAGGCCATCATCAGTTACCTGGTCAGTACCTACTTCTCGGCCGCCGTCCTGGTCCCCGACGCACTGGGCGTGCTGGAGAACGTGAACGTCTCCAACTGGCGCTGACGCCCTCCGCCCCACACGAAGCGGCTCCCCTGCCCGGCCTGGCAGGGGAGCCGCTTCGTGTCGCCTTCGCCTTCGGGACCGCCGGTGTCAGTGGCCGCCCAGCACGATGTCCCTGATCGCGTCGGCGGACACCGCCAGGCCGCCGCCGAAGGGCGAGTCCAGGTCCCAGATCAGGAAGAGCAGGAAGGCGATCAGCGCGCTGAACAGGCCCGCGAGCAGCAGTTCCTTGCCGGACCTGCGGATCTGCAGGGTGAAGATCAGCCCGACCGTGACCAGCGCGCCGGTGATCAGGCCGAACCACACCATCCCCGGCATCGTCGCCCCGGCGCTCTGCCCGCGCGAGGTCCGCGCCTGGTCGACCGCCGAGACCTGGTCGACCACCGGCTGGTACGCCTGCGCCGCCAGATCGGACTTGGGCGAGAACTGCGTCACGTCGGTCCGCAGGGTGTCGAGCAACGCGGTGCCCTGCGGCGACAGTTCACCGTGGTTCTTCATGTACGGCCACTCCTTGTCGGCCACGAACGCCGCGCAGGCGTCCACGTCCGCGCGGATCCGGTCACGGACGTCCGGCGGGTACACCTGCACCCGGGCGCTCACCTCGTGCAGCGCCTGGGCCTCCCGCAGCACGTCGTCCTGCGCGGCGCCCCGGCCCTCCCAGACGCCCGCGATCGCCAGCCCGATCACGATCGCGTAGATCACGCCGATCATCATCGTCATGTACTCGATGACGTCCGGCGTCTCCGTCGGGTCGTCGTCGTCCGGCACCCTGCGCTGCCTGAGCACCACCACGCTGATGACCACCACGCACGCCGCCGCCATCGCGATCAGCAGTGCCACCCATTGCGACATGGTGAAATCCCCCTCGCTCCCACATCAGTTGTTCCTGCGGTACGAGCCCGAGCCGGGCCGCAGCACCGCGGCGGCCAGGAGGGCGGGCACGGTCGTGAGCAGCATCGTGATCATCACCGAACGCCGGTGCGTCCGGGGCGGCGCCACGGGCGGCGGCGCCGCCGCGGGCCAGTGCACGGCCGCCGGAGGCGCGGGCCTCGGCTTGGGCACGGGCTTCGGTGCCGGATGCGGCTTCGGCGGTGCGACCGGCGCCGGTGCCGGGCGAGCGGCCACGACCGGCCGCGGCGGTGCGGGCCGCGGTGTTGGCCGCACCGTGGGGCGCGGCTTCGGTACGGGTCTCGGCGTCGGCCTGGGTTTGGGCGTCGGGCTGGGCGGCGCCTTCGGCGGCGGGGTCGGTGTCGGGGTCGGGGTGGGACACGGTTTCGGCTTGTGGTGGCGATGGCAGAACCAGGTCCACGGGAACCCTTCGTGCCGCGGCCCGCACCACTCCCGCCGCCAGCGCGCCGGATCCCCGGGCCGCAAGTGGTCCGGCGCGCGCGCCGCGTCCTGACCGCCGCGATCGCCCTGACCGCCCTGCTCGCCGGAGTGCCCGTGCTCCGGCCGGTCCCGTGCCACCTCCTGATCGCCGGAGGACTGGTGCTCCCGCCAGCCTCGCGCCACCTCCTCCAGGACATCGGCGCCCGGGCAGGCTCCCGCCGGGCTCCATGCCACCGCGTCGGGACACCGCGCCCGGGGTTCGGCCGCCGCCGCGCCCCCGAGGCCCCACGATCCCGCCGCCACCATCACCATGACCAGCGCCGCCCACGACGGGACGCGCCTCCCCCACGAAATGCTCACCTGCTTATCGTCAGCAGCGGCGTAGCCCCGGAACCCCCTTCCGCCGGGCGTTCCCCCTAAGGAGTCACGCGGCGCCCAAACACTCGACCGGCGGCGCGAGAAGGCGCACGGAGGCGCGGGACGGCGCGGGGAGGCGCGGGGCGCCGGAAACGACGGCGGGCCCACCCTGCGAGAGGGTGGGCCCGTGACCGTACGGGGTGGGCGTGGACGGTTTCGAACCGCCGACATCCGCCTTGTAAGGGCGGCGCTCTACCACTGAGCTACACGCCCCCGGGTTCGCGACGTCACAGATTACCCTGCCCGAGGGCGTGATCAGCAACCGCGTTGCCGTGGGACCGGGCCGTGTGTTCGGCGCGGCCGGGTGGGAGGATGGAGCCGACGGTGGTGGGCGGGCGGATCTACGGGAGACAGTCACTGTGACGACGGCACGTTCGTGGTGGCGACGCGGCGACAACCACCGTGCGGAGGCGCAGGCGGCCAAGGACGCGGCCGGGCAGGCCTTCTACGAGCTGGACACCGCGCAGCGCGAGCTGGAGATCTCGATAGAGACCATCTCCGCGGTGGACGACTCCCCCGAAGCGCGCCGGGCGCTGGCCGGTTTCCGGGCGCTGGGCGAGCGCATCGACCAGGTGAGCGCGGCCTACATCGCGGTCGTGGACGCCCATGACCTGGACCGCGACGAGCTGGACACCGCCACGATCGCACATGCGCGTACCGAGCTGACCAAGGCCAAGGACGAGCTGGACAAGGCCAAGGCGGAGCTGGAGCGGTTCTCCACCAGCCTGGGGCCGCTGCTGGGCAAGGCGGAGACGCAGCTCGCCCGGCTGGCGCCCGCGGTGGAGCGGGCCAAGCAGTCCCTGCTGGCGGCCAGCAACGCCCTGGACGGGGTCAGGGCGGCCGGGCTGAAGGCCGACGCGCTGGCGGCCCGGCTGGCGGCCCTGGGGCCCGAGCTGACGAAGCTGAACGAGGGCGCGAGCAGGCACGGCGTTCAGCAGACCGTGCAGCGCGCCGACGAGGTACGCCGCAAGGCCGACGCGGTGCGGGCCGAGGCGGAGCGGCTGCCCGAGCAGGCCCGCGAGATCGACAAGCGCCTGGTGTCGCTGCGGACCCGCGTACAGGCGCTGGGGAACCGGGCGGAAGGCGTGGACCCGGTGCTCAGCGAGCTGCGGCGGCGGTACTCGCTGGCCTGCTGGGAGGACCTGCAGCAGGTGCCCGCGCAGGCCGCGGGCGCGGTACGGCAGGCGGAGACGGCGCTGGCGGAGGCCCGCGGGGCGCGCGACGAGCAGCGCTGGGCGGACGCCACCGCGAAGCTGGCCACGGTCAGGGCGCTGATGGACGACGTGGACGGCGCGGTGTCGGCGGCCGGTGACCGGCTGCGACGGCTGAACGAGGTCAGCAAGGACCCGAAGGCCGAGGTCGAGAAGACCCGCTTCGTGATCAGGGACGCGCAGCGGCTGGCCATGCAGGGCCGCGCCACGCCTGAGCCCCGGCACGCCAAGCCGCTGGACGACGCCGTGGCCCGGCTGGACCGGGCGCTGGCCGCCCTGGAGGGCCGCCACCCCGACTACTGGGCGTTCCTCACCGAGACCGCCGCCGTACGGGAGACCGCGAACCGCGTGGTGGCCAACATCCGCGAGGACCGCGCCGCGGGCCGCTGAGACCGGGCCGCGGACGGGTCACCTCGGACGCGTCAGCTCGGACGCCTCAGCTCGGACGCGTCAGCCGCAGCAGCCGCCGCCGCAGCACCCACCGCCGCCGCCCGCGGGCGCCGGGGCCGAGGCGGCGGAGGCCGAACCGCCCACCGCGACCGTCGACAGCAGCTTGACGGTGTCGTCGTGGCCGTCGGGGCAGGCCGCGGGCGCGCCGGACTCGGCCATCGGGCGGCTCAGCTCGAAGGTGGTTCCGCAGGCTTTGCAGCGGTATTCGTAACGAGGCATGGCCCCAGGGTAGCGGGCTGCCGGGCGGCCGCACCGAAGGCCGGTTCCCGGTGCCCGACCTATCCTGGAGACGACGGTGGCCTCGAACCCCGCTTCCCCCCGAAGGAGGCCGGAATGCGTCTCGACGAACACCTTCCCGTGGATCACAAGCTGAGCCAGGTCTACCGCTACGGAGCCGGTGCGATGGGCCTGGTCCTTGTCGTCTTCGGAATCCTCGGGCTGCTCAACGGAGTGTCGTTCCTGTCCCACGCCGGCAAACACCTCGCCGGGCTGAACTCCAACGGCGCGCTGAGCACGATCTCGATCGTGGTCGGGGTGCTGCTCTTCGTCGGCATGGTGATCGGGGGCAACTTCGCCTCCACGCTCAACATCTGCGTCGGCGTCGCCTTCCTGCTCAGCGGCTTCGTGAACCTCGCCCTGCTGGACACCGGCAGCAACCTGCTGGCGTTCAAGATGTCGAACGTGCTGTTCAGCTTCGCGGTGGGCGTCATGCTGATGTTCTTCGGCATGTACGGCAGAGTCCACAGCCATCTGCCGCACGACAACCCGTACTGGATCAGCCGCCATCCCGAGGAGGCGGCGCGCGAGCGGGAGGCGGCGGCCGCCGCCCGCCGCCCGACACCCGCCCGTCGGCCGCCGCCGCACGGACTGCCTCAGCACTGAGGAGTGCTGAGGGTCCGTCAGCCGCGGGGTGGGGCGGCTACTTCCTGCGGGCCAGGGTGAGGCCGTCGGCGATGGTGAGCAGCACGTCGTCGACCCGGTCGTCGGCGCGCACATGGTCGTTGAACGCCCGCACGCCCGCGGTGGCGCCGGTGGCGCCCGCGTCGGTGACCTCGCCGTGGAAGAGGGTGTTGTCGACGACGACCAGGCCGCCGGGGCTGAGCCGGGGCACCAGCTCCTCCCAGTAGGCGATGTAGTTCTCCTTGTCGGCGTCCAGGAAGACCAGGTCGATCCACTGGCCGCCGGGCAGTGCGCGCAGGGTCTCCAGGGCGGGCGCGATCCGCAGGTCGATCCGGTCGGCGACCCCGGCCTTCGCCCATGCCTCACGGCCGATCGCGGTCCACTCCTCGGAGATGTCGCAGGCGATGAGGCGGCCGTCCGCGGGCAGCGCCTGGGCCATCGACAGCGTCGAGAAGCCGGTGAAGGTGCCGACCTCGACGATCTGGCGGGCGCCGGTCAGCCGGACCAGGAAGGCCAGCAGCGGCCCCTGCTCCTCCGCGGTCTGCATCCCGGCGGACTCGGCGAGCCGCTGGTGGGTAGTGACGACCAGCTCCCGCTGCACGGCGTCCAGGGGCGGGTTGTGGTCGAGGACGTATGCGTACAACTCCGGCGTGAGCTGCGGGTTCTTCGTTTCGTACAAGGGTCTTCTCCCTGGTGGGGCCCTCGGCGGGCCTCTAAGGTGACGAGATGCTCGTGGATGACGCGATGACCTTGGTGCCCAGCATTCCAGGCCGCAGGGCGCTGCTGGGACTGGCGGGCGCGCCGGCCGCGGGGAAGTCGACGCTGGCCCTGCGGCTGGTGGCCGGGGTCAACGCGCGGCTGGGCCCGGGCACCGCCGCGTATGTGCCGATGGACGGCTTCCACCTGTCCAACGCGCAGTTGGACCGGCTGGGCCTGCGCGACCGCAAGGGCGCGCCCGAGACCTTCGACGTGGACGGCTATGTCGCGCTGCTGCGGCGGCTGCGGGCGGACCCGCGGCGGCCGGTCTACGCCCCCGACTTCGACCGGCGCCTCGACGAACCGGTGGCCGCCGGCCTGGTCGTGCCGCCCGGCACCCCGCTGGTGGTGACCGAGGGCAACTACCTGGCCGACGACGGCCCCGGCTGGGACGAGGTCCGCGACCTGCTGGACGAGCTCTGGTACGTCGACACCCCGCGCCAGCTCCGCGAACGCCGGCTCCTGCACCGCCACGTCCGCGGCGGCCGCACCACACCCGAGGCCCGCGCCTTCATCGCCGCCAGCGAGCGCCCCAACGCCCGCCGCGTGGAACGCGGCAAGCAGCACTGCACCCGGGTCGTCGTCCCGGGTGACTAGGGCGCGGCTAGGCCGCCAGGCCATCGGCCGCCGCGCGGACCAGCATGCGCCGCAGTATCTCCTCGCCCGCCGCGACGCCCGCGGTGGCCAGGCCGGTGACGTGGGGGGCGGTCCAGCCGGAGTCGGCCAGTTCGCCGTGGCCGGGGCGCCAGCCGGCGTCCGCGGCCATCAGCAGGTCCGCGTCGAGCAGCGAGTCACCGGCGGCGAAGACCTGGTCGGCGCCGCTGCGGCGGACCACCTCGGCGAGCGCGGCGCTCTTGCTGAGCGGCTTGGGGACGGCGTAGATCTTGCGGCCCTGCAGCGAGACGGTCCAGCCGCGCGGTTCCGCCCAGGCGGCCAGCTCCTTCACCCAGCCGACCGGCAGCCGCTCGCGGTCCACCACCAGGTAGGCGAAGAGGTCCTCGGCGATCCGCTCCTTGCGCAGCCACAGCGGGTCGGCGGTGGCCGCCAGGTGCGCGCGGATCTCTTCGAGCGGCACGGAGCCGTCGGCGAGCCTGCGCCGCATCTCGGCGTTCCAGTCGTGGTCGGTGCGGCCGTCGACCAGCAGGTGGCCGCCGTTGGCGCAGATCGCGAAACGCGGCTGCGGCCCCGGCAGGCTGATCCTGCGGTACTGCTTGCGGGTGCGGGTGGTGGCGGGCACGAACTGCGTGGCGTCGGCGAGTTCGACCAGCAGCTCGGCGGCGGTCTCCGTCAGGTACGACAGCGGCTTGGCCTCGTGCACCTCGACGCACAGCAGCCGGGGCGCGTGCTCGTCGGGCATGCTCAGCGCGAGCGCGGCCGTCGAGTAGATCAGCGTGCGGTCGAGGTCGCTGGCGACCAGGGTGCGCGGCGTCCTGCTGGTCATCTGGCTGATCCCCTGGCTGATCGGGTGAGCGGTCGTACGGCTGGCCGTACGACCGGTCTGGCTCGTCGTCTGACGTGTCGTCTGACTCGTCTGCTGGCTGGTCACTTGACCTCCACCGCCTTGCCGTCGGTGCCCGTCGCCCCGCGGGTGTAGCGCGGGTGGATGAGACCGACGCAGGAGTACGGCAGCCCGTCGGTCTCCTCCACCGGTACACCGCGCTGGGCCGCGAGCAGCCGTACGTGGTCCAGGTCGGCGCCCGCGCCGCGCTGCGCGAGGATCTTCCACGGTACCCGGCGCAGCAGCACCCGGGTCGTCTCGCCCACCCCGGGCTTGACCAGGTTCACGTCGTGGATGCCGTACTCCTCGCTGATCCGCTCGACGGCGGCCCACCCTTCCCAGGTGGGCGAACGGTCCGCGGAGCGCAGCGACTTGACGTCCTCCGCGACGGCGTCGCCGACGCCGTCGAAGGCCGCGGTGACGGTGTCGAGGAAGAGCATGGAGACGTCGGCGCCGGCGAGTTCGCGGTAGAACTTGGCGCCGTGGAAGTCGTCCGGCCCTGTGAGGTCGGCGCGCAGCACGGTGCGCGAGACCAGCCCGGAGACGGTCGAGTTGAGGCACGCGGACGGGATCAGGAAGTCGTCGCGGGTGCCGTAGGTGGACACGCAGCCGCCGGGGTCGGCCAGCACCGCGATGTCCGGGTCGAAGACGCCGGGGCCCTCGAACCGCGCGACGGCGTCGGCCAGTTCGCGGGTGATGGCGCCCTTGCCGGTCCAGCCGTCGACGAACACGGCGTCGGCCGGGGCGTGGTGGGCGGCGAGCCAGCGCAGCGCGTTGCCGTCGATGCCGCGGCCGCGGACGATCGACACGGCGTAGTGCGGCAGGTCGAGGCCGTGCGCGTGCCGGGCCCAGCGGCGCATCAGCACGCCGACGGGGGTGCCCGCGCGGGCCAGCGACACCAGTACGGCGTCCGGTCCGCGCTCGGCCAGCACGAGTTCGGTGACGGCGCCGACGGCCCGGGCGATCCGGGCGGCGGAGGCACTGAGCGCGGACCGGAACAGCTCCTGGTACTCCGCGCTGGGCTGGTACTCCACCGGCAGCGACTCCGCGTAGTGCGCGCCGCCGCTCTGGATCGCCTCCTCGCGCTCCTCGGTGGGCGCCTCCAGCTCGACGTCGGAGAGGTCCTTGAGCAACCAGCCCACCTCGTCGGCCGGGTAGGACGAGAAGGCGGGACCGCGCAGCGGTTCGGGCAGCGGGCGGGCGGTGTCGCTCATGGCGCGGGTCTGTCCGTTCGTTCGTGCGGTGGCGCGGGAGGCCAGCCGGGACCGCAGCGCGGCCCTGAGCCGGGGCTGCGGCCGGTAGGTGGGGACGACGGCCAGCAGCAGCCGGCCGGTGTGCGCGGCGAGGTGTGCCAGCAGCCCGTCGGGCGCGTACAGCTCGGGGGTCTCCCCGGCGGAGTCCACGACGCACACGACGGCGTCGAAGCCCGCCCCGGCGACGTTGTACGCGTACCGCTCGGGCGCTCCGCCGTCCGACGGCTCGTCGTGGGCGGGGAAGACGATACGGCTGCGGATCGCGTACCCGGGGTCGTCGACGGCGAGCACCGGGGAGCGGGTCGTGGTGGAGAACCGCACGTCCACCAGGGGCCGCCCGGCGGCCGACAGCGCGTCCTGCAGCGCCCCGGCGAGCCGCAGCGGGGCGTACATCAGCTCCTCGTTGCCGAGGACCAGCACCCGGTGGGCGTCCTCGGGGAGCGCGGCGCACAGGGCCTCGCCCATGGCCGGGAGGGCGTCCTCCAGGGTCTGCCGGTGGGCGGCGGTGAAGCCGTGGCGGCCGCCGTCGGGCACCCCGGCGGGCCAGCCGAGGTCGACATGGGTGAGGTCGTAGTGGTCCGCGGGGGCGGGCGGCGCGCTCTCGTGCCGCGCCACCAGGGCCTGGCCGAGGTCGAGCACCCCCTCGGGGAGGGTGACGGTGCCGGCGGCCAGGGCGATGACGTCGACGGCCGCGCCCAGCGACGCGGCGAAGTCGTCGAGCCGCCGCCGGTCGGCGGCCGACCGCATGTCGGTGAGGGCGACCACCACATAGCGCTCCCGCGGGTGGCGGCCGTGCAGGTCGCGGATGGTGTTCAGCACGGTCTGGCCGGTGGAGAACTCGTCGTCGACCAGCACGAGCGGACCGCTGCCGGACAGCAGCGCCGGGTCCTCGGGCAGCAGCAGGTGCCCGGTGGCGTGGCTGTGCTCCTCCTGGAACCCGCCGTCGGCGGTGACGCCCGGCACCTCGCGCCGGGTGGAGTGCAGATACGGCACCCCGCCGATGCCGTCGGCCACCGCGTGGCCGAGGCCGGTGGCGGTCTCGGCGTAACCGAGTACCACCGCCGCCCCGGCCGCGTCGGGGCCGAGCAGCTCACGAGCGCGTACGCCCAGCGCGTACGCCTGCCCGTACACCTCGTGCGGGCTCTGCGGCACGTGCTTGCCGAGCAGGTTGGAGACCAGCAGGTGGGCGCGCTTGGGGTTGCGCCGCAGCGCGAGCCCGAGCACGTCGTGCAGGCCGTCCCCGTCCAGGCCGATGCCCAGCCGGTCCGCGACCCACTGGCCCGGCCAGGGCGTGTGCGTTG
The DNA here is from genome assembly GCF_040680795.1 of Streptomyces sp. NPDC051976. Lineage (NCBI taxonomy): Bacteria > Bacillati > Actinomycetota > Actinomycetes > Kitasatosporales > Streptomycetaceae > Streptomyces > Streptomyces sp. NPDC051976. The sequence continues at coordinate 115,510 of NZ_JBFAXL010000023.1, read as the reverse complement.
CCATGCAGAGGTTTCTCTTCCGTTCGGTGCGACCGCTCCCCGGGCGGGGAGGGCGGTCAGGACTGCGGCAGGCCCGCCGCGAGCAGTTCCACGAAGCCGATGTCCTCGCGGGCGACGCCGAAGACCTCGGCGCGGCGCACGGTGCGCTCCGCCCAGGCGCGGTGCGGCTTCACCTCGTTCATCTTGTTGGTGTAGGCGGACCGCAGGACACCGCCGCCGCTGCGGTCCTCGTCGAGGATGTCCACGGCGTCGCAGAACTCCTCGTGGGTGACCACGCTGAGCGCGTGCACCACCGGCACATGGCTGGGGTGGATGCAGGTCTTGCCCTGCAGGCCGTTGGCCCGGTCCAGCTCGATCTCGCGGAGCAGGCCGTCCATGTCGCGCTCGATCAGCGTGGTGCGCAGGTCCTCGGCCTCGGGCGTGAAGGGGCTGCGGCGCAGCTGCGGCTTGAACATCCGCTCATGGTGGCGGAAGTACTCCCAGACCGGCCCGGTCACGGTGAAGCCGCTGCCGTCGGCGCGGCCCAGCACATTGACCACGTCGGCGATGACGGAGGCGACGATCTGCACGTCGTAGGCGGTCATCGCGGGGGCGCGGCGCAGCCCGTAGGACGAGCAGAAGTCGGTGACGCCCAGTCGTAGCGCCAGCACCCGGTCGCGGTACTTGTCGACGGTGCGGGCGATGCCGTTGAGCGACTCCACCCGGGTCTCCAGGTGCAGCAGCTGGGGCGATTCCAGGACCGGCATGGCGAACAGCCGGTGACCGCTGTCCGCCTCGGCCTGGGAGAGCGCCTCCAGGAAGGGGACCCCGGTCTCCTCGGTGAACTTCGGTAGTACGAATCCGGACAGCAGCGCGACGGTGTCGCCGAGCCGGGCGACGAGGTCGGTGATCTGGCCGGGGGTGCGCACCCGTATGAACAGCAGCGGGATGCCCGCGGCGGCACCGGGTCGCGCGGCGAGGTCGGCGAACTGGTGGACCAGATTGGCCTCACCTGCGCTGACGTCCCGGTCGTCGATGGAGTCCTCCAGGCACAACACCATGGACACGACGCCGCGCGCGGCCTGTTTGCGTATGTCGTCCGCGAGCTGCGGACGGGTGGCGGGGCTGTACAGCGTTGCCCCGAGGGCGACCGCGAGCATGCGTGCGGGCGAGGCGGCAGTGAACTCCTGCGGCTCGCGGTAGAACAGTTCACTCCTGGTATCAGAAGCGAGGTGTCCGAAGTGTCGCATACGCCCCATTCCGAGGTAGTGGGCCCGAGGATATCTGGCCGATTATCGTACGTGCGAGCATGCGGTACAGGTTCCCTCCCTACGTGAAAAACAGGTAACCAGGGCAGGTCCGCCGCGTGACCTTCCACGCGACGCGCCGGGCGCCCGGTTCCGGCGTTGTGGGCCGCCCCGCGGGAAGGGCAGGATGGCCCGCATGACGCACGTGATGGTGAAGGGCTCGAACATCCAGCTGGACGCTCCCGGCATCCGGGCGGTGCTGCGCTGGAGCTCCGGTCCCGGCGCCCCCGACGTGGACGCCTCGATGCTGTTGCTGGGACCTGACGGCCGGGTCCGCTCGGACACCGACTTCGTGTTCTACAACGAACCCAGGCACCCCTCGGGGCTGGCCCGCCATCTTCCGAAGACGCGGGTGGCCGAGGGCCTGACCGACACCGTCGAGGTGGACCTGGCGGCACTGGACGCCGACGTGCACCGGATCGTGATCGCCGCGTCCTGCGACGGCGGGCCGTTCCGGCTCGTCCAGGACCTGTGCGTACTCCTCTATGACACCACAGGCCCGCAGCGGGCGCCGATCGTGACCTTCGAGGTGCGCCCCGACACCGGCCACGAGACCGCGCTGATCTGCGGCGAGCTGTACCGCAAGGGCGACGGATGGAAGTTCCGCGCGCTCGGCCAGGGCTACGCGACCGGGCTGATCGGACTGGCCACCGAGTACGGCATCACCGTCGACGACGTGGAGGGCGGCGACTCCGACCGCACCGCCGTCCCCGCGGCCACCGCCCCGCCGACCGTGGCCCCGGCCGTGGCCGCCGCCGCGGACCCCGGGCCGACCAGCGCCTACGGCTACCCGCTGCAGGCGCCCGCTTCCGGCCATGTGCCCGCCCAGCCCGCCTACGGCTACCCGCAGCCCGTCGCGGGGCCCGTGATGCCCGCCGCGGCGCCCGCCGTGCCCCCGGTGCACCAGCAGCCGCAGCAGGGCTACCCCGCCTACGGCTATCCGCAGCCGGTGGCCGCCGCCGCGAGCGCCCCGGCCGACCCGTCCTTCACGCTGCCCCCGCAGGGGCCGCAGTTCCAGCCCCAGCGGTAGCGGCGGTGCCGGGCGCGGCCACGGCTACGGCCTGACGACCGCCTGGAAGGTGTACCGCCCGTTCGGCTCCAGCTTGACCAGCGCCATCGGCTTGTTCTGCGGGTTCCCGGCGGGACCCAGGTCGATCGGGCCGCTGACCCCCGACACCGGCTGCCCGCTCAGCAGGGCGTTGAGGGTGCTGCCGCTGGTGACCGGGACCGTGCCGCCGTCGCCCGCCGCATCCCTGATCGCCACCCCGAGCGTCCACAGCGCGTCGTGGGCGAGGATCACCTGGCCGTCCTGGAAGTCGTCGTCCCCGGTCCCGCCGAACTCCTGGTGGTACAGCGTCCGGAAGCCCGTGTACGGGTTGTTGGCGGGCTTGTAGAGCAGCCCGGGCAGCTCGGGGTGGCCCAGCGCGGTGTAGAGCGCCGTCACCCCGCTCACCCGCCAGTCGGCCTGGAACTGCCGGCGGGTCGCGTCGCTCACCGACGCGTCGTAGTAGACGCCGACCGCGTCGTCCCCGGTCAGCACGGTGACCGGGCAGCGCCGGCCGGCCGCCGACATCGCGGTGATGAAGCCGCGCAGGTCCACCCCGCGCCCGGCGAAGAAGACCGCGTCCGGCTTCTTGTCGCAGACCCGGTCGGCCACCGACGACAGGTCGTTGCTGATGCTGCCGTCGATCCCGGAGATGTAGCCGAGGTCGCCGCTCATCAGGGCGAGCTGCTTCTTCGCCGCGGCCCGGGTGAAGTCGGTGAAGAGCGAGGTGTTGTAGATGTCGTCCTCGTTGCGGTCACGGACGACCAGCACCTTGTAGCCGGGCTTCGCGGTCTGCTGCTGCCTGAGGTAGCCGGCCGCGCCGCTGGCCTGGTCGGCGTTGGGCGAGGAGGTGCTGAAGAAGCCCACCTCGTCGGCGGAGGCCAGGCCGTCGGCGGTCACCGTGGCGCCCATCATCGGGACCTTGGCCGCGCGCAGCGCCTTGACCGCGTCCAGCGTGCCGCCGCGGCTCTGCCCGAAACCGGCCACCGCGACCAGGTGGTTGCCGTCCTTCGTCATCGCGATGAGCTTGTCGGTCAGCGGCTTCCACTGCTCCGAGCGCAGCCCGATGTTGGCCACCAGCAGCCGGATCTGCGGCAGGTCTCCCCGGCCGCCCAACTGGGCGTCGTTGAGCTGCCGCTGGGCCAGGTACGCGCCCTCCAGCTCCTCCTTGATGCCGTACTTGATGGCCTCCTGGTTGGGGTCGGTGGTGATCGGCTCGACGTAGGCGACGCTCACCCAGGGCCGGTTCGCGTTCTTGACCCGCTTGTTCTCCGCCAGGATCTTGGCCATCACCGGCCGCAGCGACTTCTCGAACGTGAACGAGCCGTCGCTCACGCCGATGCACTCGTCGGCCGACCCGGTCTTGTCCACCCCGTGCCCGCAGCTCTGCAGATGGTCGTAGATCGCCACCCCGCCGAAGGCCGCGGCCGCCAGCAGCACCACCACGACGACGAGCAGCGGCCACTTGCGGCGCGGCGGCGTGGGCAGGGTGAAGGGCGGTAAGGGGTCCTGCGTCCCGGTGCTCACCAAGGTTTCCTCTCGTACTGCCTGACCTTGCGGTCGAAGACGTCACGGTCGCGCTCGCCGCCGCGGGTCAGCCGCCGCAGCGTCCTGAACTCCTCGGCGATGTAGTAGTAGAGCTCCGCGTAGGGATCGCCGAACGGGTCCTCGTACGCGTCGGCGCAGGGGTCCGTGTGCGGGTGCGCGGTGATCCAGCCCGCCGCGAGCAGCCGGACGATCGCCTGCCGTGCCTCGTCGCCCGTGGGGCTGCCCACCAGCCGGTCGTACCGGTCGCGGGCGGGCTCGGGCCGGCCGCCGGGCCAGCGGGCGGGCGCCCGCTGCACCGCGGACAGGTCGTCGCACCACTGCGCGGCGGGCACCGCGTGGAAGCGCGCGTGCAGATGGTCCACGGCGAGGCCCAGCTCCTCCCTGGCCAGGGCGTGGTAGGCGGCCGTGCGCGGGTCGTCGGCCAGCGCCGCCTCCCGCAGCGCGGCGTGCGCCCCGTCCCAGGAGCCGGGCCCGTCCGCGGCGCCCGCCGCGTCCAGCCTGCGCAGCAGCAGGAAGCGGACGACCGGCTGGTACACCACCTGCCCGTCGTCCTCGAAGCGGCGCCGCAGCGCGGGCGCCACATGGCGCCACAGCGCCGGGGCGGCCTCGGCCTGCCCCTGGCTGAGCGCGGCGGCGGCCCGCGGCAGCACCCGGCGCAGCCCGGAGTCGCAGTCGGCCAGCAGATGGTCGAGGGTGGCGTCGGCGACGCTCGCCGTACGCCGCCCCCCGTCGCCCGGCTGCGAGGGCGCGCTGAGCGCGGGCCACCGCCTGAGCCGCTCGTCCCAGGGGGTGTCGGCGGGGAAGCGGCCCAGCGCGTCGAGTACGGCGCCGGTGGCGGACGGCTGGCCGCGGGTCAGCCCGTGCACGATCCAGCCCAGCCAGTACCCGGCGTTGTCCGCCTCGGGCTGCCGGGCGCCCTCGGGGAGCGCGGCGAGCACCGCCTCGGCGTGCTCCTCGACCTCGCCGCGGTCCAGGTCGCGCAGCCAGCCCACATGCAGCCGCCCCACCGGGACGGGCTGGAAGTGCTCCGCGCCCGCCGCCCAGCTCGCCGCGTAGTCCGGCGCGGCCGGCAGATGCCGCTCCTCGCGGATCAGCACCTCCGGCGGGCGCCGCGAGGTCGCCACCACCAGCAGCGGATCGGTACGGGCCGGGCGGCCGTGGTCGCCGCCGCGGGCGTCCAGCAGCAGGTGCAGCAGGGACTCGCCGAGTTCGCCGTCGGCGTTGTCGAGCAGCACCAGGCAGTGCACCGTACGCCGCCGGTCGCCCGAGCGGTGCTGGTACTCGGCGCGCAGGTCCGCCAGGAACGCCTCGAAGAGCAGCCGCTGCGCCTCGCGCTGCTCCACGGGATGGCCGCGGAAGAGCCGGTTGACGCCGACCAGGAAGTCCGCGCCCGCCCGGGGGCCGCCGACGTCCCGGGCGGCGCGGGCCGCGGTACGGCTGCCCAGCATCTTGGCCCGGATCCGCTGGCCGCCGCGGAGCACCGGCACGATCTGGGTGATCCACTGGGTGACCCAGCCGGGCAGCACCCCGCCGGTGACCCGGGCCACGGCGTCCAGCAGCCCCTGCAGCGACTCGAAGGAGTAGTTCTGCTGGGCTGTGGACTCCAGCCACTGGCGCATCTGGGCCAGCGCCGCCGCCCGGTCGCGGGTGTTGACCTCGGCGACCGCGGCCAGCAGCACCACGGTGAACGACCGGAAGACCAGCGGCGGAAGGCCGTCCTTACGGGCCTGGAGCTGGTAGGCGACATCGGCCAGCGCGTCGAAGAGGGTCTTGTCGCCCTGTTCCATGGCCGTCAGGTCGAGCGAGGCCAGCGGCACCGCCGCGCCCCAGGTCTCGATGTGCCGCAGCAGCGAGGTCTTGCCGCTGCCGCGCGGCCCCAGCAGCAGAACGGCGGGCAGTTCGGCCAGCGGGCCCCGCGGGCGGGTGAGCCGGGTGCCGACATGGTTCTGTATCGCACGGTCCCGTAAGGACCGCCCGGGCCAATCGGGCACAGCTCTCCCCCTGCACGCCGCACAACGAATGTGGTGGCTACCCAGGGTGCCGCAATTCCCTCACGGAGTAAGCGGGTTGCCGCAATTTACTGGGCCGTTCAACATTGCGGTCGGTCAATACTCGGGCGGTCAAACCTTCGACTTGTACCCGCGGCCCCACTGCAGGCCCCAGCCGTAGAGCCGGTCGATCTCGGCCTGGAAGCCGTAGACGTACTTCACCTCGCGGCGCACCACCAGCTCGCCCTTGCGGTTCTCGATCAGCACCACCGCGCAGGAACGGGCCTGCGGCTCGCGCTCGTTGAGCGGGATCTCGATCCGCGGCCCCGAGGTCGGGAAGATCTCCACCTTGGCGTGCGTACGGTCGAACGCGGGCGTGCCGTCGTAGATGTAGACGAACACCAGCAGCCGCTTGAACTCGTCGCGCTTGTCGAAGTTGATGTAGAGCGTCTCGCCGGAGGTGCCGCCGAACCGGTCGTCGCCGCTCATCTGGATGAACGGCGGGGCGTCCAGGTCGCCGAGGAAGTTGCCGAGCGGCTGGACGACGCCCTTGGTGCCGTCGGCCAGTTCGTACATGCAGGCCAGGTCGAGGTCGACATTGACCATGGCGGGTCCGGCGGCCTGCACCACCCGGGGTTTGAAGACATCGAGCTGGCGGCGGAGGAAGCCGCGCTGGTCGGTGCTCCAGCCGCCGGTGTCCGAGGTGCGCATCGACCAGGAGAGGTTGACGCGCAGATTGCCGACCGCCGCTCCCTGCTTGGTCAGCGACACCATCGGGTGGCGCTTGGTGAGTTCCACGGTGTGCGCGTTCGCCACGTCGAACTGCTCGGCGCCACTGGGCCGGAACAACCTCCACCAGGACATCCGCTGTCACCCTCCCCCTTCGTCATCCCGTACACAGCACGCTGCCCCCGCCGGACGGCGAGGGCAGCGCAGGAGTGGCCGACCGGGTCAGACCCCGGTCGTGACTTCCGCCTTGTCGTCCGACTGCTCGGAGTCTTCCCCGAGTCGGCGGTTGCGTACCACCGACGACCAGTAGGAAGCGGCGATCAGCACCACACCCACCAGACCGGTGATCACCTCGCTGACGTCGTACTTGATGGTGATCATCAAGATGACCGCCAGCGCGCCGATCGCGTAGTGCGCGCCGTGCTCCAGGTAGACGTAGTCGTCCAGGGTGCCCTTGCGGACCAGGAAGACGGTCAGCGACCTGATGTACATGGCGCCGATGCCGAGGCCGAGCGCGATCTGGAAGATGTCGTTGCTGATGGCGAAGGCGCCGATGACACCGTCGAACGAGAAGGACGCGTCGATCACTTCCAGGTACAGGAACATGAAGAACGCGGCCTTGCCCGCGAGCCCGACGGCCGCGAGGGCGCCGGAGCCGTTGGACTTCGCGGGCGCGGCGGACTCCTCGCCGTCCGCCCCCTCGGCGCCGTCCTCGTCCTCGTCCTCCTCCTCTTCGAGGCGCTCCTCGAAGAAGCCGGAGATGCCGCCGACCACCAGGTAGGTGACCACGCCGGCGACGCCGGAGAGCAGCACCGTGGAGGACTTGTCGATGGTGCCGTGGCCGCCGTGCAGCGGAACCCCGGTGGCCACCGTGGTGGCGACGACGATCAGGACGGTCAGCGCCACCGCGACCGAGAGCATGTCCAGCTTGCCGAGCTTGGCCAGCGGCCGCTCCAGCCAGGCCAGCCAGTTGATCTCCCGGTCCTCCAGGATGAAGTCGAGGAAGATCATCAGCAGGAACATCCCGCCGAAGGCCGCGATCGCCGGGTGCGCGTTGGTGACCAGCGTCTCGTACCGGTCGTGGTCGTTGATCGCGACCTTGACCGCCTCGTACGGGCTCAGCTTGGCGGTGATCGCCACGATGATGATCGGGAAGACGAGCCGCATACCGAAGACGGCGATGAGCACGCCCACGGTGAGGAACATCTTCTGCCAGAACGGGTTCAGCTTCCGGACGATCCCGGCGTTGATGACCGCGTTGTCGAAGGAGAGCGAGATCTCCAGGATGGACAGGATCGCGACGACCGCGAGCCCCTTGCCCCCCCAGAAATAGCCGGCCAGGGCGAGGCCGGCGGCTGTGATGCCGAACGACCAGCCGAATGTTCTGAGGAGCACGTGCTTCCCACCCAATCCCTTGTGCACCCCCTGCAACGCAGGAGCCCCGCGCGGTACGCGGTTTTACGAAACGTTGACCCCGAAGTCTAGGGCGATGCCTCGCAGTCCGGACGCGTACCCCTGACCTACCGCACGGAACTTCCACTCGCCGCCGTAGCGGTACAGCTCACCGAAGATCATCGCGGTCTCGGTGGAGGCGTCCTCGGTCAGGTCGTAACGGGCCAGCTCGGCGCTGTCCGCCTGATTGAGCACGCGGATGTACGCGTCGCTGACCTGGCCGAAGGTCTGCGAGCGGGCATCCGCGTCGTAGATCGAGACGGGGAAGACGATCTTGTCGACATTGGCCGGGACGGCGGTCAGGTCCACCAGGATCGTCTCGTCGTCACCGCCGGTGCCGCCGACGAGTTCGTCGCCGGTGTGCTCCACGGAGCCTTCCGGGCTCTTGAGATTGTTGTAGAAGACGAAGTACTCGTCTCCCAGTACCCGGCCGTTGCCGCACAGCAGCGCGCTGGCGTCCAGGTCGAAGTCGGCTCCGGTGGTCGAGCGGGACCTCCAGCCGAGGCCGATCTGCACCTTGGTGAGATTCGGCGCGGCCTTGGAGAGGGAGACATTGCCTCCCTTGGCGAGCGTGACGCCCATCGTGGTTCGTTCCTCCCCGTAGTCACGGTCGTGTCATGCGGTTGTCGTGCCGGCGCGCGACGTCAGACGTTGACGCCGAAGTCCTGGGCGATGCCGCGCAGGCCGGAGGCGTAGCCCTGCCCGATGGCCCGGAACTTCCACTCGGCGCCGTGCCGGTACAGCTCGCCGAAGACCATCGCGGTCTCGGTCGAGGCGTCCTCGGTCAGGTCGTAGCGGGCCAGCTCGGCGCCGCCCGCCTGGTTGAGCACCCGGATGTAGGCGTTGCGCACCTGGCCGAAGCTCTGCTGGCGGGACTCCGCCTCGTAGATCGAGACCGGGAAGACGATCTTGGCGACGTCGGCCGGGACCCCGGCGAGGTTCACGTTGATGACCTCGTCGTCGCCCTCGCCCTCACCGGTGAGGTTGTCGCCGGTGTGCTCCACCGAGCCGTCGGGGCTGCGCAGGTTGTTGAAGAAGACGAAGTGCTGGTCGGAAAGGACCTTGCCCTGGTCGTTGGTGAGCAGTGCGCTCGCGTCCAGGTCGAAGTCGTTGCCGGTGGTGGTGCGGGCGTCCCAGCCCAGGCCGACCACTACCGCCGTGAGGTTCGGGGCCTCCTTGGTCAGCGAGACGTTGCCACCCTTGCTGAGGCTGACTCCCACGAGTCCTCCCAATCGGTTTCGTGCGTTGGATTGCGCCCGCGGTGCTGCGTGCGGTCCGTGCGCTGGTTGCGGATCTGCTACCGGATCAACGTGCCGAGCTTAGTGACCGGTTCCCCTGGACTACAGCGCCTGGAGGGCCTTTGCGTAGTCATGAAGGTCGCGGGCGTCCGGCAGCCCGTTGACGACGGTCCAGCGGACCACGCCGTCCTTGTCGATCACGAAGGTGCCGCGCAGCGCGCAGCCCTTGTCCTCGGCGAAGACGCCGTACGCCCGGGAGACCTCGCCGTGCGGCCAGAAGTCGGACAGCAGGGGGTACTCCAGGCCCTCCTGGTGGGAGAAGACCCGCAGGGTGGGCACGGAGTCGCAGGAGGCCGCCAGCAGCTGCACCTGGTCGTTCTCGAACTCCGGCAGCGCGTCGCGCAGCGCGCACAGCTCACCGGTGCAGACGCCGGTGAAGGCGAAGGGGTAGAAGACCAGGACGACGTTCTTCACGCCGCGGTAGCCGGAGAGGGTCACGGGCTGCCCGTGCTGGTTCATGAGCGTGAAGTCCGGGGCGGCGTCGCCCACTTCGATGGCCATAGGGCCACTTTATCCGGCGGCGGTCACCCGGGACATCCGCCCGGCAACCGCCCTGTGTCCGCCCGGCATCCACCCCGCATCCACCCCGCATCCACCCCGCATCGGCCCCGCATCGGCCCGCCGCACGCACGGGACCCCCGCCGGCCACGGCCGGCGGGGGTCCCGTTGGGTCTGTGCGGAAGGGCTAGCGCTTTCCTGCGCGGGCCGTCTTGGGGGTCACCAGTCGGCTGCCGGTCCAGTCCTTGGCGGCGTTCACGCTGCTGGTCTGGGCAAGCCCGGCGGTCTGTGCCGCCTCGCCGATCTCACTGGGCTCGACATGGCCGTCACGCCCCGTCTTCGGGGTCATCAGCCAGATCGGGGCGCCGGGGTCGACCGTCGACGTGGCGTCGACAAGTGCGTCGGTGAGGTCGCCGTCGTCCTCGCGGAACCACAGCAGGACGGCGTCGGGCACGTCGTCGTACTCCTCATCGGCGAGCTCTTCGCCCGTGAGCTCCTCGATACCCTCGCGAAGCTCCTGGTCGCAATCCTCGTCGTACCCGAGCTCCTGGACCACCTGTCCGGGCTCGAAACCAAGCCGGCTCGCCGGGTTGGTCCGCTCCTCCGCGTGGTCCGCGGTCGCGCTCACGCTTTGCCTCCTGTCATGGGGAAAATCTACCCGCGCCAGTGCGGGTTATGGGCGGTAGTCCACACGGGCGCGGCGGATCGCGCAAGTACCCGGCGTACGAGACCGCCGAAACGGTGATGATTCGACCGTGTCACCGCAACCCGTACCCCCAATGGTGACGCACATCACGGCGGTTTGCCGGTGTTGTGCGGGAATGGCGCCGCGAGTCGGTCGTACGTCCGACTGGGCGTAGAGTTCAGGTTTGGCCTCCCCCGCCCTCCGGACGGGGGTCCAGGCGCCACCTGGTCTCATGGCCGCCCGTCTCACGGTGCGGCGGTTACCGCTCGGTAGAGGTGACGTATCGAACGTCGCGGTACACGATGGAGGCGGCGCGACCCAGCAGAGCACCACCTAGCAGCGAAGGAACAGCGTGGCTTCCGGATCCGATCGCAACCCGATCATCATTGGCGGCCTTCCCAGCCAGGTCCCGGATTTCGATCCCGAGGAGACGGCGGAATGGCTTGACTCGCTCGATGCGGCCATCGACGAGCGCGGCCGGGAGCGGGCACGCTACCTGATGCTGCGCCTCATCGAGCGCGCGCGCGAGAAGCGTGTCGCGGTGCCCGAGATGCGCAGCACCGACTACGTGAACACGATCGCGACCAAGGACGAGCCGTTCTTCCCGGGCAACGAGGAGATCGAGCGCAAGATCCTCAACGCGACCCGGTGGAACGCCGCCGTGATGGTCTCGCGCGCACAGCGCCCCGGCATCGGCGTCGGCGGCCACATCGCGACCTTCGCCTCCTCCGCCTCCCTCTACGACGTGGGCTTCAACCACTTCTTCCGCGGCAAGGACGACGGCCTCGGCGGCGACCAGATCTTCTTCCAGGGGCACGCCTCCCCCGGTATCTACGCCCGCGCCTTCCTGCTCGACCGGCTGAGCGAGGCGCAGCTCGACGCCTTCCGCCAGGAGAAGTCGAAGGCGCCCAACGGCCTGTCCAGCTATCCGCACCCGCGGCTGATGCCGGACTTCTGGGAGTTCCCGACCGTGTCCATGGGCCTCGGCCCGCTGGGCGCGATCTACCAGGCCCGGATGAACCGCTACATGGAGGCGCGCGGCATCGCCGACACCTCCGACTCGCACGTGTGGGCGTTCCTCGGCGACGGCGAGATGGACGAGCCCGAGTCGCTCGGCCAGCTCTCCATCGCCGCCCGTGAGGGCCTGGACAACCTGACCTTCGTCGTCAACTGCAACCTGCAGCGCCTCGACGGCCCGGTGCGCGGCAACGGCAAGATCATCCAGGAGCTGGAGTCGCAGTTCCGCGGTGCCGGCTGGAACGTCATCAAGCTGATCTGGGACCGCTCGTGGGACCCGCTGCTGGCCCAGGACCGCGACGGCCTGCTGGTCAACAAGATGAACACCACGCCGGACGGGCAGTTCCAGACGTACGCCACCGAGACCGGCGCGTACATCCGGCAGCACTTCTTCGGTGACGACCAGCGGCTGCGTTCGATGGTCGAGCACATGACCGACGAGCAGATCCTGCACCTGGGCCGCGGCGGCCACGACCACCGCAAGGTGTTCGCGGCGTACACCGCGGCCAAGGCGCACAAGGGCCAGCCGACGGTGATCCTCGCCCAGACCATCAAGGGCTGGACGCTGGGACCGAACTTCGAGGGCCGCAACGCGACCCACCAGATGAAGAAGCTGACGGTCGACGACCTCAAGCGCTTCCGCGACCGGCTGCACCTGCCGATCACCGACAAGCAGCTCGACGAGGGCTACCCGCCGTACTACCACCCGGGTCGCGACTCCGAAGAGATCCAGTACATGCACGACCACCGCAAGGCGTGCGGCGGCTACGTGCCCACCCGGATCGTGCGGGCCAAGCCGCTGCCGCTGCCGGGCGACCAGTCCTACGCGGCCGCCAGGAAGGGCTCGGGGCAGCAGTCGATCGCCACCACCATGGCCTTCGTCCGCATCCTCAAGGACCTCATGCGGGACAAGGAGATCGGCAAGCGCTTCGTGCTGATCGCCCCCGACGAGTACCGCACCTTCGGTATGGACGCGTTCTTCCCGAGCGCGAAGATCTACAACCCGCTGGGCCAGCAGTACGAGGCGGTCGACCGTGAGCTGCTGCTCGCGTACAAGGAGTCGCCGACCGGGCAGATGCTGCACGACGGCATCTCCGAGGCGGGCTGCACGGCGTCGCTGATCGCGGCCGGTTCCGCGTACGCCACGCACGGCGAGCCGCTGATCCCGGTGTACGTCTTCTACTCGATGTTCGGTTTCCAGCGCACCGGTGACCAGTTCTGGCAGATGGCCGACCAGCTCGCGCGCGGTTTCGTGCTGGGCGCGACCGCCGGCCGCACCACGCTGACCGGTGAGGGCCTGCAGCACGCCGACGGCCACTCGCAGCTGCTGGCCTCCACGAACCCGGGCTGTGTCGCGTACGACCCGGCGTTCGGCTACGAGATCGCGCACATCGTCAAGGACGGTCTGCGCCGGATGTACGGCGAGACGGCGGACGGCAAGCCGGGCGAGGACGTCTTCTACTACCTCACCGTCTACAACGAGCCGATCCAGCACCCCGCCGAGCCGGCCGACGTGGACGTTGAGGGCATCCTCAAGGGCATCCACCGCTACAAGGCGGGCGAGTCCGGTGCCATCCCGGCGCAGATCATGGCGTCGGGTGTCGCGGTGCCGTGGGCCGTCGAGGCGCAGCGGCTGCTCGCCGAGGAGTGGAACGTACGGGCCGACGTCTGGTCCGCCACGTCCTGGAACGAGCTGCGGCGCGATGCCGTCGAGACCGAGGAGTACAACCTGCTGCACCCGGAGGAGGAGCAGCGCGTGCCGTACGTGACGGCCAAGCTGTCCGCCGCCGAGGGGCCGTTCGTGGCCGTCTCGGACTGGATGCGCGCGGTGCCGGACCAGATCGCCCGCTGGGTGCCCGGGACGTACACCTCGCTCGGCGCGGACGGCTTCGGTTTCGCCGACACGCGCGGCGCGGCACGCCGTTTCTTCCACATCGACGCGCAGTCGGTGGTGCTGGCCGTGCTGACCGAGCTGGCCAAGGAGGGCAAGATCGACCGCTCCGTGCTCAAGCAGGCGGTGGACCGCTACCAGCTCCTCGACGTGGCCGCGGCGCACCCCGGCGCGGCGGGCGGCGACGCCTGAGCAGGGGCGGAGCGACGGCGTTTACGCCGACTGAGCGACGGATGTCGCATATGTCACGTAGGCGCCCTCCGCACTGAATCGCGTACCGCGAGAACGGCCGCGGGGCCCCGGACGACTGGTCAGTCGTCCGGGGCCCCGGTGTTTTCCGGGGCCAAGAGACCGTCAGTTCATTCCGCCGCCAAACGTGATGTGAGTCACCCTTGTCCCGAGCATCGGCCCGCGTCTTCTACGCTGGTGCGCGGAACGCCGGCGAGCGGCGTGCTCTCCCCACCCCCGGCCACCCCGCCTGATCCCGGGACGAATTCGCGAGGCATCTGCGAGTGACCCTTCTTGAAGAAGCGCGCCTGAGCCCCACCTCCTTCCGCGCCCTGCTGGCCCTGGCCGTCGTCTTCGTCATGCTCGGGACCACCGGCTGGACGGCCATCCATCAGCACGGGCCGGGCGATCCACGGGCGGCCCAGCTGTCGGCCTGGATGCGGGGCACGGTCGGGGCACGCAAGCTGCCCGACCCGGACAGCGCCCCCTCGGCCGTCGCGCGCTTCTTCTCGTCGCTCACCAACGCCCAGCGGGTCCGGCTGGCCGGCCACTACCCACTGGTCGTGGGCAATCTCAACGGCGCCCCGCTGACCCTGCGCTACCGGGCCAACCACACCGCGCTCCAACAGGCCAGGGCGGTGGAGACCAGGCTCTCGCAGAGCGACAAACTCACGCCGTACGGCCGCCGCGACGCGGGCCGCACCGCGCACCGCTACACCTCGCTGCTCAGCGGCGGCCGGCAGATCCTGGCCTTCGACCCCTCGGGCAGCGGCCTTGCCGCCGAGGTCTTCGGCGACCTCGACACGGCCAGCAGGGTCTCCATCGTGGTGCCCGGCGTGGACACCAACATGCTCACCTTCGAGCGCACCAACAAGCCGTACGCCGCCCCCGTCGGCATGGCGAACGCGCTCTACGGCGCCGAGCGGTCCGTCGACCCCGGCGCGAAGACCGCGGTGATCGCGTGGGCGGACTACACCACGCCCTCCGGGCTGGGCCTCGACGCCTCCACCGGCAGCATGGCCGAGCGCGGCGCGACCCGGCTGAACGCGCTGCTGACCGCGCTGCCGCAGCACGCCGAGGTGTCGCTCTTCTGCCACTCCTACGGCTCGGTGCTGTGCGGGGTGGCCGCGCCCGACCTGCCCGCGCACCAGGTCTCGGACATCACCGTCTTCGGCAGCCCCGGGATGCGGGTCAGGCACGCCTCGCAGCTGCACACCACGGCGAACATCTGGGCGGCCCGCGACAGCAACGACTGGATCAGCGATGTGCCGCACCTGGAGTTCGCGGGCCTGGGCCACGGCGCCGACCCCGTCTCCGGCTCCTTCGGCGCCCGGGTGATCAGCGCGGCGGGCGCCAACGGCCACCCGGGATACTTCGCCCCGGGCACCGCCAGCCTGGCCAATTTCACCGAGATCGCCCTCGGCCGGTACGGCTCGGTCGCCTGCCGCAACGGCGACACCTGCACCGCCGGGCTGTCCTGACACGCTCAAGGACGGAGAGCCTGTCCTAAGCTGGCCCGCATGGGTGATGTGCTGGCCGGAAACAACGCCGTATGGGAGTTCGAGCCCGACGCTTTGGTGATCCGGTACAGCAGGGCGGTACGCGGCGCCCGGCTGCTGCAGGCGCTCGGCGAGCGGCGGATCCCCCATGAGGCGCTGGCAGGCGTGGAGTTGGAGGACGGCAGGCGCGGCACCGCGGTGCTGCGGGCGGTGCCGCGGCCCGGCGCCGACCCGCTGCTGGAGGCGGCGGGCGGCCAGTTGAAGGACAGCGCCGACCCCTACCGGCTGGTGCTGCCCGAACAGTCGCGCACCCTGGCGGAGTTCTACCGCGACGAGCTGCGGACCGCGCTCGCCGAACGGGTCCGTCGGTCGGCCGAAACCGGCCACAGCGAGCGCTTCCTGGTGGAAGCGCCCACCGTGCCGCGCTCGTTCAAGGCGTACGACGCCAAGGCCCTCTTCGACGGCCGTACG
The DNA here is from genome assembly GCF_040680795.1 of Streptomyces sp. NPDC051976. Lineage (NCBI taxonomy): Bacteria > Bacillati > Actinomycetota > Actinomycetes > Kitasatosporales > Streptomycetaceae > Streptomyces > Streptomyces sp. NPDC051976. The sequence continues at coordinate 99,875 of NZ_JBFAXL010000023.1, read as the reverse complement.
GTGACGTTCCGCTGGTTCTGGACCGGCGCGTCCTCGGCCAAGTGGAAGGCGGGCGACCAGAGTTTTCCGGTGGAGCGGCTCAGCGGCGTGGACTGGCGCTCCCCCGAACTGCTCCACGGCCATCTGCGGCTGCGGCTCAAGGACGGCGGGGACCAGCCGGGCGAGGCCGACCAGGACCCGGCGGCCGTGGTCTTCGGGCTCGGCTACGGGCCGGTGCACGAGTCACTGCCCTTCGCGGCGGCCGTACTGGCCGCGATCCGGGCGGTGCGGGTGAAGCCGAACCCGTAGCCGTACGAGTAGTCGCTGTCGTGGGCGCGGTCGTGAGCGGCGTCGTGTGCGCAGTCGTGTGCGTGGCGGGCGCTACTCGCGGTCGGCCGAGGTGCTGCTCATGTCCGGGTAGCGGTCGCCCGCGACATGCTCGGCGATCGGGTCGAGCCAGGCCAGCTCCATCTCGTCCAGGGTGATCCGGGCGGCCGCGGTGTTCTCCAGCACCCGGCTCGACTTGCGGGTGCCCGGGATCGGCACCACCGGCAGCCCGTGCACCGCGGCGCGCTGGTGCACCCAGGCCAGGGCGATCTGCCCGAGGGTCGCGCCGTGCGCCTTGGCGGCCTTGCGGACCGGGTCGAGCAGATCCGCGTTGTGCCGGGCGTTCTCGCCGGTGAAGCGCGGCTGGCTCTGCCGGAAGTCCCCGCTGGACAGGTCGGTGGCCGCGTCGGTGAAGGCGCCGGTCAGGAAGCCGCGGCCGAGCGGCGAGTACGGCACGAAGGCGACGCCCAGCTCGGCCGCCGCGCCGACCGCGGACCGCTCCACGTCCCGGCTGAAGAGCGACCACTCCGACTGGACGGCCGCGATCGGGTGCACCGCGTGCGCCTCGCGCAGCTCGGCCCCGGTCACCTCGGAGAGCCCCAGGTGGCGCACCTTGCCCTCGGCGACGAGCTCGGCCATCGCACCGACCGACTCGCTCAGCGGCACCGCGGGGTCGCGGCGGTGCATGTAGTACAGGTCGATCACGTCGGTGCCGAGCCGCCGCAGGCTGGCCTCCACGGCCTGCCGGATGTACGGCGGGTCGTTGCGGATCATGCGGTACGTCGGGTCGTCGCGGCGGCGCTCGACGGCGAATTTGGTGGCGAGGGTGATCTCGTCGCGGTGCGCCCTGACGAACGGCGCCAGGAACTCCTCGTTGTCGCCCTGCCCGTAGATGTCGGCCGTGTCGAAGAGGGTGACGCCCGCGCCGAGCGCCGTCTCCAGCGTCTCGCGGGCCGCCGCCTCGTCGGTCTCGCCGTAGAACTCGCTCATGCCCATGCAGCCCAGGCCCTGCACGCCGACCAGGGGGCCGTCCGCGCCGAGCCGTACGGTGGGCAGTCCGCCGCTGTTCGTGGTGGTGTCGCTCATCAGGCGCCCTTCCTCGCCGACACCGGCCTGGCGCCCGCGTATGTGCTGATCTTGTGGTCGAGGACGGTCAGGGTGTCCTGCAGTTCGGAGATCCGCTGGAGTACGTCCAGCCGGGTGGCCTCCAGCAGCGCCTGCCGGTCGGGATACGTGTGGTCGCCGCTGCGCACCAGCTCCGCGTACCGCACCATGTCGGCCACCGGCATCCCGGTCAGCCGCAGCTTGCCGACGAAGGCCAGCCAGTCCAGGTCCCTGTTGGTGAACCGGCGCTGCCCGGTGTGGGAGCGGTCCACGTGCGGCATCAGCCCGATCCGCTCGTACCAGCGCAGGGTGTGCGCACTGAGCCCGGTGAAGGCCGCCACCTCACTGATCGTGTACTGGTCCTGCCCGTCGGGGCGCAAGTGCCCGTCGCCGTCCTCGCAGATCGTCGTCCGATCCGGTTTGCTCTTCGCCACCTGCACGACCGTCATGCCCTCCACGCTAAGACCCTGGAGTGCACTCGAAGCAAGTGGATTCGGCGGACCGCGCCGGAGGTTAGGCTCGCGGGCATGGAGAGTCTGGGGCTGATCGGGAACTGGCCGGTGGGAGCGGCGGCCGCCGCCGTGGTGCGGCAGGACGGCACGGTGGCCGGGACCTCGGGGCCGGTCGAGCGGCGGTTCCGGCTCGCGTCGGTCACCAAGCCGCTCACCGCCTACGCGGCGCTGGTGGCGTACGAGGAGGGCGTCTTCGAGCTGGACGACCCGGCGGGGCCCGAGGGCTCGACCGTACGGCACCTGCTCGCGCACACCTCCGGGCTGGCCTTCGACGAGCACCGGCAGGTGGCCGCGCCGGGCACCCGGCGGCTGTACTCCAACGCCGGTTTCGAGGTGCTCGGCGACCACCTCACGAAGGCCGCGGGCATCCCCTTCGCCGAGTACCTGCGCCAGGCGGTGCTGGAGCCGCTCGGCATGGGCGACACCACGCTGGACGGCTCGCCCGCCGCGGACGGCGTCTCCACCGTCGCCGACCTGGCCCGTTTCGCCGCGGAGCTGCAGGCGCCGCGGCTGCTGCACCCGTCCACGGTGGCCACCGCCACCTCGGTGGCCTACCCCGGTCTGAAGGGCGTGCTGCCGGGCTACGGCAGCCAGAACCCCAACGACTGGGGGCTCGGCTTCGAGATTCGCGCCGCGAAGTCCCCGCACTGGACCGGCGCTCTCTCCTCGCCCGCCACCTTCGGCCACTTCGGCCAGACCGGCACCTTCCTGTGGGTGGATCCGGCCGCCCACGCGGCCTGCGTCGTGCTGACCGACCGCGACTTCGGCGAGTGGGCGCTGCCGCTGTGGCCCCGGCTGACCGACGCGGTGCTCACCGAGCTGCGGCAGGGCTGAGGGCTCCTGGGGCGTGCCCTAGCCGTACGACGGCTCGGCGTGCATCTCCCAGACCAGATACTCGGCCGCCCCCGTCACTTCGGCCTTCGGCGCGCCGCCGCTGATCCGCGCCGCGTCGCCCGCCGCCAGCGTCTCGTCGCCGATCCGCACCGCGCCGCGGACCACGTGCACGTACACGAAGGGCGCCTCGGGCAGCGCGGCGGAGCCCCGGTGGAGGTACAGCGCGGCGTCGCGCTGGCGCAGGGTCACGGCGGGCTCCCCGGCCCCGGCCCCGGCGGCCAGCAGGTGCGGGCCGGGGCCCTCCGGCGCGGGGGCGGGAACCGCGGCGTAGTCGGGCGGGCCGCCGAAGGTGTCGGGGTGCAGCCACATCTGCAGGAAGCGCAGGGGCACCTCGCCGCCGTTGCGCTCGACGTGCCGGACGCCGCCCGCCGCGCTGAGCCGCTGCAGACCGCCGGGGCCCAGCCGGACGGCGGGACCGGCCGGGTCACGCCGGTCCTGGTGCTCCAGGACGCCCTCCACCACCCAGGTCACGATCTCCACGTCCCGGTGCCGGTGCTCGGCGAAGCCCGCGCCGGGCGCGAGCCGCTCCTCGTTGCAGGCCAGCAGCAGCCCGAAGCCGGTGTTGGCGGGGTCGTAGTGGCCGCCGAAGGAGAACGCGTGGCGGGTGTCGATCCCGGCCGCCGCGTCCCCGCCGCGGTACCGCTCCCCGGCCCGTCGCACGTCGATCATGCGCCCACCGTACGCACTCGCGGCGGCCCGGTGGAGGCCGCCCGACGGCTGTTCGATCGAGGAGATCACGCACCCCGGCACCGCGCGGTGGTGCCGATAAGGCAGGCTTGTCCCGTGCCCGATGCCTCGCAGTCCTCGCAAGCCCCCGCCGAGAGCGGACGCGGCGGCCACGCCGCGACGCTACGGCGGCTGGAGAAGTCCGCCGGGCGGCTGGCGGCGAACGCCATCGCGCGGATGGACGAGCAGTTGCCCTGGTACCGGGCGATGCCGCCGGAGAACCGGTCGTGGATCGGGCTGGTCGCCCAGGCCGGTATCGCCGCCTTCACCGAGTGGTTCCGGCACCCCGAGGCGCCGCAGGCGATCAGCACCGACGTGTTCGGCACCGCGCCGCGGGAGCTGACCCGGGCGATCTCGCTGCGGCAGACCGTGGAGATGGTCAGGACCACCATCGAGGTGATGGAGGCCGCCATCGACGAGGTGGCGGCGCCCGGCGACGAGGGCGTGCTGCGCGAGGCGCTGCTCGTCTACGCCCGGGAGATCGCCTTCGCCACGGCCCAGGTGTACGCCCAGGCCGCGGAGGCGCGCGGCGCGTGGGACGCCCGGCTGGAGTCGCTGGTGGTCAACGCGGTGCTCTCCGGCGAGGCCGACGAAGGTGTGCTCTCCCGGGCCGCCGCGCTCGGCTGGAGCTCACCGGACAAGATCGTGGTGGTGCTGGGGACCGCGCCCAACGGCGACAGCGAGCTGACCGTCGAGGCGATCAGGCGGGCCTCCCGGCATGCGAAGCTCCAGGTGCTGACCGGGGTGCTCGGTGAGCGGCTGGTGGTGATCGCGGGCGGCGACGGCGACCCGCTGAAGGTCGCCAAGGCGCTGATCGGCCCGTTCGCGGCCGGCCCCGTGGTGGCCGGTCCCGTGGTCGGCGACCTGCTGTCCGCGACGCGCTCGGCGCAGTCCGCGGCGGCCGGGCTCAAGGCGTGCGCGGCCTGGCCGGACGCCCCGCGCCCCGTGGTCTCCGACGATCTGCTGCCGGAGCGGGCCATGGCGGGCGACCGCTACGCCCGGGAGCAGTTGGTGGAGGAGATCTACAGGCCACTGGAGGAAGCGGGCTCCGCGCTGCTGGAGACGCTGAGTGTCTACCTGGAGCAGGCGTCGTCCCTCGAAGGAGCGGCGCGGATGCTGTTCGTGCACCCCAACACCGTCCGCTACCGGCTCCGACGTGTGACGGATGTCACCGGGTGGTCGCCATCCGATGTACGCTCCGCGTTCACCCTCCGCATCGCGCTCATCCTGGGACGACTGTCCGATGCCGAGCGCTCACGCTGAGGGTTTGTTGGACACCCACAAATCGCTTTGCAGTTCTTGGTCCCTGTCCCCACGGGCGGTCATCCCCGCCCGCGAGAGAGAGTGTGAAGGTGCTCGTACTCGTCGCTCCCGGCCAGGGCGCTCAGACGCCCGGCTTCCTGGCTCCCTGGCTCGATCTCCCCGGCGCTGCCGACCGCCTCTCCGGCTGGTCCGCCGCGGCGGAGCTCGACCTCGCCCACTACGGCACGAAGGCCGACGCGGACGAGATCCGCGACACCAAGGTGGCGCAGCCGCTGCTGGTGGCCGCGGGACTGCTGTCCGCCGGTGAACTCGGCATCACCCCCGACGCGGTCGCCGGGCACAGCGTCGGCGAGATCACCGCTGCCGTCCTGGCCGGAGTGCTCTCCGCCGAGGACGCCATGACCTTCGTGGCCGCCCGCGGCCGGGCGATGGCGGACGCGGCGGCGGTCACCGAGACCGGCATGTCCGCGGTCCTCGGCGGCGACCCGGACGCGGTCGTGGCCCATCTGACCGCGCTCGGCCTGACCCCGGCGAACATCAACGGCGCCGGTCAGATCGTGGCCGCGGGCACCATGGAGCAGCTCGCCGCCCTCACCGCGGACAAGCCCGAGAAGGCCCGCGTCATGCCGCTGAAGGTGGCCGGCGCCTTCCACACCGCCCACATGGCACCCGCCGTCTCCACGCTGGAGGCCCTGGCGCCCTCGCTGAAGGTCGCCGACCCGGCGCTGCCCTATGTCTCCAACGCCGACGGCGAGGTCGTCAGCAGCGGCGCGGACGTCGTACGGCGGCTGGTGGCCCAGGTTTCCAACCCGGTGCGCTGGGATCTGTGCATGGAGGCGTTCAAGAACCGCGGCGTTACTGCGATCATTGAGGTGTCGCCCGGAGGCACGCTCGTCGGCCTGGCCAAGCGGGCGCTACCCGGGGTGCGGACTCTCGCGCTGAAGACCCCCGACGACCTCGATGCGGCCCGCGTCCTCGTCGCCGAGCACGGCGCCCCCGCCGCAGCCGAAGACGCAGCCGAATAGGAGCCGTGCAGAGATGACAGCGAAGATCAGCCCCAGCAAGGGCGCCCCGTACGCGCGGATCGTCGGGGTCGGCGGCTACCGTCCGACCCGGGTGGTCCCCAACGAGGTGATCCTGGAGCACATCGAGTCGAGCGACGAGTGGATCCGCTCCCGCTCCGGTATCGCCACCCGCCACTGGGCGGGTCCTGACGAGACCGTCGCCGAGATGTCGCTCGCCGCGGGCGGAAAGGCCATCGCGGACGCGGGTATCGCCGCCTCCGACATCGACGCCGTGGTCGTCGCTACCGTCTCGCACTTCAAGCAGACCCCCGCCGTCGCCACCGAGATCGCGCACCGGATCGGCGCGGGCAAGCCCGCCGCGTTCGACATCTCCGCGGGCTGCGCGGGCTTCACCTACGGCCTGACGCTGGCCAAGAGCATGGTCACCGACGGCAGTGCCACCCATGTGCTGGTGATCGGTGTGGAGCGGCTCAGCGACCTCACCGACCTGGAGGACCGCGCGACGGCCTTCCTGTTCGGCGACGGCGCGGGCGCGGTCGTCATCGGCCCCTCCGACGTACCCGCCATCGGCCCCACGGTGTGGGGCTCCGAGGGCGACAAGTCGGAGACCATCAAGCAGACCGTCTCCTGGGAGGTCTACCGGGAGACGCCTGCCGAGCAGGTGCGCTTCCCGGCGATCACCCAGGAGGGCCAGGCGGTCTTCCGCTGGGCGGTGTTCGAGATGGCCAAGGTCGCCCAGGAGGCGCTCGACGCCGCCGGGATCACCGCCGACCAGCTCGACGCGTTCATCCCGCACCAGGCGAACATGCGCATCATCGATTCGATGATCAAGGCGCTGAAGCTGCCGGAGCACGTCGCGGTCGCCCGCGACATCGAGACCACCGGCAACACCTCCGCCGCCTCGATCCCGCTCGCGATGGAGCGGCTGCTCGCCACGGGCCAGGCCAAGAGCGGTGACACCGCCCTGGTCATCGGCTTCGGGGCGGGTCTGGTCTACGCGGCAACTGTCGTTACTCTCCCCTAGGCACCACCCCGCGGCGCCGCAGTCCTGCTCGCCGCAACGACCCCGTTACACATCAAGGAGCGCCTCAGATGGCCACCAAGGAAGAGATCGTCAAGGGTCTCGCCGACATCGTCAACGAGATCGCCGGTATCCCCGTCGAGGACGTTCAGATCGACAAGTCCTTCACCGACGACCTGGACGTCGACTCGCTGTCCATGGTCGAGGTCGTCGTGGCTGCCGAAGAGCAGTTCGAGGTGAAGATCCCGGACGACGAGGTCAAGAACCTCAAGACGGTCGGCGACGCCGTGAACTACATCCTGAACGCTCAGGGCTGACCTGCGCATCCTCTTCGGGTCGACGCGACTGTCGCCCGCCCTTCTAGACGTGGAGAGACAATTCCTGTGAGCCCGACCAATCGCACCGTGGTCGTCACCGGTATCGGAGCAACCACACCGCTGGGTGGCGACAGCGCGTCGACCTGGGAGGCGTTGCTGGCCGGCCGGTCCGGCGTCAGCACGCTGGAGCAGGACTGGGCGGCCGAGCTGCCCGTAAGGATCGCCGCGCAGATCGCCGTGGAGCCCGGGGAGATCCTGCCCCGCCCACTGGCCAGGAAGCTGGACCGCAGCGCGCAGTTCGCGCTGATCGCGGCCCGGGAGGCCTGGGCGGACGCCGGTTTCACCGCCAAGGCGGGCGATGACCCGGCGATCGACCCCGACCGGCTCGGCACCGTCGTCGCCTCCGGCATCGGCGGCGTCACCACCCTGCTGGGCCAGTACGACGTCCTGCGCGAGCAGGGCGTACGCAAGGTGTCCCCGCACACCGTCCCGATGCTGATGCCCAACAGCCCGTCGGCGAACGTCGGCATCGAGGTCAACGCGCGCGCCGGTGTGCACACCCCGGTCAGCGCGTGCGCCTCGGGCGCCGAGGCCATCGGCTACGCGATCGAGATGATCCGTACCGGGCGGGCCGACGTGGTCGTCGCCGGCGGTACCGAGGCGGCGATCCACCCGCTGCCCATCGTCGCCTTCGGCAACATGATGGCGATGTCCAAGAACAACGACGACCCGCACGGCGCCTCGCGTCCGTACGACACCGGCCGGGACGGCTTCGTCCTCGGTGAGGGCGCGGGCGTGATCGTCCTGGAGTCCGCCGAGCACGCCGCCGCGCGCGGTGCGCGGGTGTACTGCGAGGCGGTGGGCCAGGGCATCTCCGCCGACGCCCACCACATCACCCAGCCCGAGCCCTCGGGCCGCGGCATCGCCGCCGCGCTCACGCACCTCATGGAGGGCTCCGACCTCAAGCCCGCCGAGATCTGCCACGTCAACGCGCACGCCACGTCGACGCCGCAGGGCGACGTCGCGGAGATCAAGGCGCTGCGGCGGGTGTTCGGTGACGACGTCGACCACATGGCGGTCTCCGCCACCAAGTCGATGACCGGCCACCTCCTCGGCGGCGCCGGCGGCATCGAGACCGTCGCCAGCGTCCTCGCCCTCTACCACCGCATCGCCCCGCCCACGATCAACGTCACCGACCTCGACCCCGAGGCCGACGCCGACATCGTCCGCGGCGAACCCCGCCCCCTCCCCGCGGGCACCATCGCCGCCCTCAACGACTCCTTCGGCTTCGGCGGCCACAACGTGGTCCTGGCCCTCCGCAGCTGGAACCAGTAAGCCGCTCGTACGAGTGCCCCGCCGGTTCCACCGGCGGGGCACTCGTACGTGTAGGCGTCGTGCCCCGAAGGGCGGGGAACTGCGCGACCAGCCGGGCCGTCAGACCACCTGGTGGAGCCAGCGGACGGGGGCGCCCTCGCCCGCGTAGCGGAAGGGCTCCAACTCGTCGTCCCAGGGCTTGCCGAGGAGCTTGGAGAGCTCGCTCTCCAGATCGGCCTCCCCCTTGCGGGCCCGCAGCATCGCGGCGCGCAGCCGATCCTCGGGGATGAGGATGTCGCCGTGCATGCCGATGACGGCGTGGAAGATACCCAGTTCGGGGGTGGCGCTGTAGCGCTCGCCCTCGGCGGTCGCGCAGGGCTCCGCGGTGACCTCGAAGCGCAGCAGGTGCCAGCCGCGCAGGGCGGACGCCAGCTTCGAGGCGGTGCCCGGCTCTCCCTGCCAGGAGAACTCGGCACGCCAGGTGCCCGGCGAGGCGGGCTGGCGGATCCAGTCGAGGGTGACGCGCACGCCAAGGACGCCCGCGACCGCCCACTCGACATGCGGGCAGAGCGCGCGCGGCGCGGCGTGCACGTACAGAACACCACGTGTCGTCACCGGTACCTCCAGTGTGGGACGAGGTTCGCCTTCCCCAGCGGCCTCAACACCCGAACTGGCTGCACCCGGGGCAACATGAGACATTCTGCACTATTCATCAGAATCCGGACAACAACCGGTCGATCGACGCCCGGCCACTGCCGACCTCCCGTCACTTCACGCGGGTGTCAGGGAAAAAGCTACCGTGCGGCGTCCTTGAGGGAGTCACGTACCGTCGGGCTGGTACGAGATGTCACCCACTCGTCGGAGGGAAGCAAGGGATGCGATCGCTGTTGCGACGCGGCCTGGCACTGGCCGCAGGCGCCGCTCTGCTGGGCGGATGCACCGTCAGCGCCTCTCCACCGAACGGCGGATCGGGTACACCCTCCGCACACACCTCGCATTCCGCGGCCGCCCACGCGCCGAAGCCGGTACGCCCGTGGAACGCCCATCCGCCGTCGGTCGCCGCGCTCGGCGACTCCATCACCCGCGGCTTCGACGCCTGTTCGCCGCTCTCCGACTGCCCCGAGGTCTCCTGGGCCACCGGCACCCGTACGAAGGTCGACAGCGTCGCCCAGCGGCTGCTGTCCACCGCCCCGGCCACCAAGAGCTGGAACGTGGCGCACAGCGGCGCCCGGGTCGCCGATCTGCCGGACCAGGCGCGGGCCGCGGCGGCGCACCGGCCCGCCATGGTGACCGTGCTGATCGGCGCCAACGACGCCTGCGCCTCGACCGCCGACGCCATGACGCCGGTCGCCGACTTCCGCGACGCCTTCAACGGCGCCCTGTCGTATCTGCACCGCGTGCTGCCGCAGACCCAGATCCTGGTGGCCAGCATCCCCGACCTGAAGCGGCTGTGGTCGGTCGGCCGGCAGAACCCGCTGGGCAAGCAGGTCTGGAAGCTCGGCCTGTGCCCCTCGATGCTGCGCGACGCGGACTCGCACAGCGCGGCGGCCGAGCAGCGGCGCGACACCGTACGGAACCGGGTGATCGCGTACAACGCGGTGCTCGGCGAGGTCTGCGGGCGGTACACGCGCTGCCGTTACGACGGCGGCGCGGTCTTCGACTACCGCTTCGGCACCGGCGAACTGAGCACCTGGGACTGGTTCCACCCCAACGCGGACGGCCAGGCGGAACTGGCCAGAATCCTGTCCTCGATTGCGGACAGGAACTGACCGCAAGGGTCCCTAGCGTAGGACCCATGGACACCACGAAGGACATCGTTCCTGACACCGCAGCAACAGCGTCGGACACCGGCCCGGCAGCCGGCGCGGCCCCGGCGGCGCCCGCTCTGCCCGGCCGCTGGCTCGGCTACACCGCCGTGCTCGCCGCCAGCGTGATGGACCTGCTGGACTCGACGGTCGCCAATGTCGCGGCCCCCTCGATCCGTACCGGGCTCGGCGGCTCGTACGCCGACCTGCAGTGGATCGCGGCCGGTTACACGCTGGCGATGGCGGTGGCGCTGCTCACCGGCGGACGGCTCGGCGACGTCTACGGCCGCAAGCGGGTGCTGCTGGCCGGGGTGGCCGGATTCACCCTCAGTTCGATGCTGTGCGCGACGGCCCAGACGCCGTCGATGCTGATCGTGGCCCGGATCGTCCAGGGCGCCTGCGGCGCGGTCATGCTGCCGCAGGGCTTCGGTCTCACCCGGGACCTCTTCCCGCCCCAGGAGATGAAGAAGGCGTGGGGCGTCTTCGGGCCGCTGATGGGCCTGTCGGCGGTGCTCGGCCCGGTGATCGCCGGGGTGCTGATCCACGCGGACCTGTTCGGCACCGGCTGGCGGATGATCTTCGGCATCAACCTGCCGATCGGTGTACTGGCGCTGGTGATGGGCTGGAAGTACCTGCCGGACGTCACCCCGAGCGCGCGCGGCACCCGGCTCGACGCGGCGGGCATGGCCCTCGCGGGCAGCGGCGCCTTCCTGCTGGTCTTCCCGCTCGTCCAGGGCCGTGAACTGGGCTGGCCCGGCTGGACCCTGGCGATGCTCGGCGGCTCCCTCCCGGTCCTGGCGCTCTTCGCCCTCCACCAGGTGCGGCGCAGCCGCGCGGGCCGCATGCCGCTGGTCGAGCCGAGCGTGTTCACCAAGCGGGCGTACGTCTCCGGGGTCGGCTTCGCGATCGCCTTCACCGCGTCCATGGGCGGCATGATCCTCACCCTCGGCGTCTTCCTCCAGCTCGGCCTCGGCTACAGCGCGCTGCACTCCAGCCTGACCACCGCGCCCTGGGCGCTCGGCGCGCTCTTCGGCTCCGCGTTCGGCGGGATCACGATGCACCGGCTCGGCCGCCGCGTCCTGCAGCTCGGCCTGGTCCTCATGGGCGTGGGCATCCTGGCCCTCTACGGGGTCTTCCAGTGGGCGGGCGCGGGCATCACGCACTGGGACTTCGTCGCCCCGCTGCTGATCGGCGGCTTCGGGATGGGCATGATCTTCGTGCCGCTCTTCGACATCATCCTCAACGGTGTGGAGCCGCACGAGATGGGTTCCGCGTCCGGCACCCTGCAGTCGCTCCAGCAGCTCGGTATGACGCTGGGCATCGCGGTCCTGGGCACCGTCTTCTTCGACATCCTCGGCCCGAGCAGGCCGGGCAACCCGGCGCACGTGGCGAAGGCGCTCGACGCGGCGTCCACCACGGCGCTGTGCACCGCGGGCCTGATCGCCCTGGCCTTCGCCCTCGCCTTCTTCCTCCCGAGGACGGCGCGGCCCCAGGAGGAGCCGGCGGCGGCCGAGGAGCAGGCACCGGAGCGGGAGCTGGTCGCCGTGTGAACCACGGGTGAGTCAGGCGCCGGGCGGGCCCGCGGGAGCGGGTCCGCCCGCCGCGGTGTCCGCGGTGGAGTCCGGACCGGCGTCCGCCGTCGGCTCGCCCAGGATCTCCCGGGCCAGCAGCGTGGCCCCGGCGACGGCGCCCGGCATCAGGAAGACGGCGACGAACGGCACCAGGAAGGCCAGCACCAGCGGGGTGCCGAAGCCCAGGACCAGCGGCAGCCGCCCGCGCATCAGCCGCAGCCGCTCGCGCAGCGGCACCTCGCGGCGCTGCATCGCGACGGCGGCCAGTTCCAGGGTGAGGAAGAAGCCGGAGACGCAGAAGCCGACGGCGGGCACCACCGTCTGGCCGACGAACGGCACGAACCCCAGCGCGAACAGCACCACCCCGAAGGCGGCCACCCGCAGCAGCACCCGCACGCTGTCCGCCGCCGAGATCCACAGCTCGCGCCAGAGCGGCCGGTCGGGCGGCTCCGGGGCGCCGCCCGCCGCGGTGTCCACATGCGCGGCGATCGTCTCGTAGAACGGCTGACCCACCAACAGCGTCACCGCGGTGAACGAGATCACCGCCAGCACCAGGCCGCCCCCGACCAGCGTGACCGCCAGCAGCCCCCGCAGCAGCCCGCCCCACGGCGAGGCCCAGTGGTCGGCGAACGGCGTCGCCCAGTCCGCCAGGTCCCCGACCCACACCACCAGCGCCACCAGCGCCGCCACGTACCCCACGAGCGTGATCAGCGCGGGAACCATCCCGAACCGCCACTCCCGCCCATTGCGCCCCGCCCACCGCTGCCCTTCCCCCAGCAGCCGCACCCCCACCCAGACGTCACCCATGCCAAAACCTTATGCCGCCAACGGCGGCCCGCCCCCGCGAGGGGACCCGCAGACGGCATCCCACCTGCACGGGTGGGCGGGTGGGAAAAAGCACCTACCGCGCCGGAGGCGCGACGTGCACCCGCGCCGAGAGGCGCACCTCCGCGGAGGAGTGCGCGGCCTCCACCGCGTAGTACCCCGGGAGGAGGCGCCAGCCTCCGGCCGCCTCGTCCCAGACCTCCGCGGCCCGCGGGGCCAAGGACACGACGACCTCCACCGTCGCCCCCGCCCCCGCCTCCACCGAGGCGAACCCGGCCAGCCACCGCACCGGCCGCTCGAGCCCGGCGGCGGCGCCGCCGCCGTCCGCCTCCGGCGCCAGATAGACCTGCACCACCTCCCGCCCCGCCCGCGCCCCCGCGTTCCGCAGCCGTACCCGCACCTCGGCGAGAGCCCCCTCCGCCCCCGCCTCGACCACCATCTCCTCGTACTCCCAGGTGGTGTACCCGAGCCCGTGGCCGAAGGGGTACGCGGGCGCGACCGCACCGCGCTGCCAGGCCCGGTACCCGATGAACACCCCTTCCTCGTACGGGAGTACGCCGTCCGTCGGCGTGACCCGCACCACCGGCGCGTCGGCGAGCCGCACCGGCCAGGTGGTGGGCAGCCGCCCGCCCGGTTCCGCCTCCCCGAGGAGGACGTCGGCGAGCGCCGCGCCCGCCTCCTGCCCGGGGAACCAGCTGAGCAGCACCGCGGCGACGTCGTCGCGCCACGGCATCTCCACCGGGGAGCCGGAGTTGACGACCACGACCGTGCGCGGGTTGACGGCGGCGACACGGGCGACGAGTTCGTCCTGGCGGCCCGGCAGTCGCAGGTCGGCGCGGTCGAAGCCCTCGGACTCGACCCGTTCGGTGGTGGCGACCACCACCACCGCGGTGTGCGCCTCGCGCGCCGCCGCGACCGCCTCGTCCATCAACTCCTCGGGGTCACGCGCCGGTTCGCCGTGCAGCAGGGCGAATCCGACGGCGAGGACGGGGAGTTCGAGGACCTTGGGCACGGTGTGCACCAGGCTGACCTCGACCCGCTCCCCCGCGGTCAGCTCCACGGTGCCGCGCTCCACGGGCGTACCGAAGAACGCCTCGAACGGGTCCTCGTGCTGGGTGAAGTCCAGCCCGTCGAAGAGGACGCGCCCGGCGACGGTGAGCGTGAAGCCGCCGGTGCCCCGGGTGCCGAAGCGGTGCGCGCCGCTGACCCGCGGGGTGAACCAGCCGCGGGTCTCGACGGTGTGCAGCGCGTCGTAGGTGACGCCGTCGGGCAGCTCGCCGAGCCACTGGAGCTGACCATTGGGCAGGTCCTCGGAGCCGAGTGCGCGGCCCTGCTCGTCGCGGGCGACCGCGCGCAGCGCGAACCCCTGGCCCGCGGTGGGCAGTTCCTCGGTGGGGTCGGCGCCGACGCTGTGGCTGAGCGCCACGCCGTCGTGCAGCGCCGCCCGCAGCCCGTCGAGCGGTGAGACCACATGGTCGGGGAAGACCTGGGCGGAGCCGCCGCCGAGCACCCGGGCGTCCCGCGCGGCGGCGCCGATCAGCGCGATGCCGCCGCCGATCGGCGAGGGCGCCAGCGGCAGTACGGGCGCGCCGCCGCGCGTCTCGTTGCGCAGCAGCACGAAGCCGCGGACCGCGAGGGTACGGGCCAGCGCGTCACCGTCCACCGGGGCGGGGCGGTCGGCGGGGGCGACGGCGGGCGGGGCGCCGTCGAGCAGTCCGGCGCGGGCGGCCAGCAGCAGCACCCTGCGGGCGGCGGCGTCCACCGCGGCCTCGTCGACCGCCCCGGCGCGTACCGCCGCGGCCAGCGCCTCGCCGTACACGGTCAGCGGGCCCGGCATGGCGATGTCCAGGCCGCCGAGCAGGGCGCCGACGGTGTCGCGGGCGGCGAGCCAGTCGGAGACCATGACGCCGTCGAAGCCCCACTCGCCGCGCAGCACCCCGTTGACCAGCGGACCGTGCTCGGTCATGGTGGCGCCGTTGACGGCGTTGTAGGCGGCCATCACGCCCCAGGGGCGGGCCTGCCTGACGATCGCCTCGAAGGGGGCGAGATACAGCTCGCGCAGCGGCCGGGGCGCGATGTGGTTGTCGACGGTGAACCGCTCGGTCTCCGCGTCGTTGCCGACGAAGTGCTTGACGGTGACGCCGACTCCGCCGTCCTGGACGCCACGCACATAGCCGGCACCGATCTCCCCAGTGAGGAACGGGTCCTCGCTGTACGCCTCGAAGTGCCGCCCGCCCAGCGGCGAGCGGTGCAGGTTGACAGTGGGCGCCAACAGCACGTGGACGCCCTTGCGGTGGGCCTCCTGGGCCAGCAACCGCCCGGCGCGGCGGGCGAGTTCCGGGTCCCAGGAGGCGGCCAGCGCGGTGGGGCTGGGCAGCGCGGTCGACGGGTCGCCGACCGTCCAGCGCCTGCCGCGTACGCCGATCGGGCCGTCGGACATCACCAGCGAGCCGAGGCCGATCTCGGGCAGCGCGGGCAGCGTCCACATGTCCTGCCCGGCCAGCAGCCGGGTCTTGGCGTCAAGGTCGAGCCTGCCGAGCGCGGCCTCGACGGCGCGTGCCCGCGCCGCGTCCCCGGTCCCCGCCGCGTCCTTGCCGTCCACGGCCCGCTCGGGCGTCACCGTCATCGTCCCGTCCCCTTCTCCGGCGTCCTGTCTCGTGCCACGTGCCGACACGCTACCTGTCGCCCGGTAGGAATAGATGCCGTTCCGTAATCTTGTAGGCTCACAGGAACGGCGAAGGGGGGCGAAGTGCCCAGAACCAAGACGGACCGGCGCAGCGAGCGCCGCGACGACCGGCGCGCGGAGATCATCCAGGCCGCCACCGAGGTCATCGCGGAGCGCGGTTACCGGGGTGCCACGCTGGCGGCGGTGGCCGAGCGGGTGGGGCTGACCCAGCAGGGCCTGATGCACTACTTCCCCACCAAGGAGGCGCTGCTGGTGGCGGTGCTGGAGGCGCGCGACCAGTGGGACATGGCGTCGGCGGCGCTGCACGGGCGGGCCTGGCCGCTGGAGGTGGTGGCCAACCTGGTGGAGTACAACGCCACCCGGCCCGGCATCGTCCAGGCGTTCACCGTGCTGGTCGGCGACAGCGTCACCGAGGGCCACCCGGCGCAGGACTACTTCCGCCGGCGGTACGCGTGGGTGCGCGACGGCGGGGCGGAGGCCCTGCGCGCGGAGTACGGCGACCGGCTGCCCGGCGGGCTCACCCCCGAGCGGGCCGCCACCCTGCTCGCGGCCGTGATGGACGGCCTCCAGGTGCAGTGGCTGCTCGACCCGGACGCCGTGGACATGCCCGCCGCCTTCCGCGACTTCCTCGCGCTGCTCGCCCCGCCCCCGCCGGAACTCGGCCCGGACGCAGCGCGGCAGGCGCCGCCGGTCAGCCCTTCAGGAAGGCGGCCACGGTCGAGCTGAAGGCCAGCGGGTCGTCGAGCCACGGGAAGTGGCCCGCGCCCGGCTGGACGACGAGTTCCGCGCCGGGGATCAGCTCCGCGATCTCGGCGGCCACCCGCGGCAGCGGGCCGCTGTCCCACTCGCCCGCCAGCAGCAGCACCCGGGCGTCCAGCGTCGCGAGCGCGGCCCGGGCGACGGGCGGGTCGAAGGCGCCGGCGGACGCGTAGATTTCGGCGGCCTCCTCGTTGGTCTGCGCCACATTGGTCGCGGCGTGCGCCCGCGCGGCGGCGTCCCAACGGCCGTAGAAGAAGGGGTCGACGGCGTCCCAGTCCGCGTCGGTCGCCGTACCGGCCCAGACCGCCTCGAAGGACCGGTGGGCGTCCTCGAACCACGGCTCGTCCGCGCGCAGGGCGGCCGCCTCCCGGCGGTGCTCCACGGTGAAGTCCACACCCAGGGCGCGCCCCCGCCCGGTGACCAGGGTGAGGCTGTTGATCCGCGCCGGGTGGCGGGCGGCGTGCAGCAGGGCGAGATCGCCCGCGGCGGAGTGGGCGAGGATGTCGGCGCGCTCCAGGCCCAGGTGCACGCGGAACGCCTCGACGTCCTCGACCTGGCGGTCGCAGCGGTACGTGGCCGGGTCGGCGGGGACCGCGGAGTCACCGGTGCCCCGCAGATCGAGCAGGACGAGCCCGCGGTGCCGCGACAGGCCGCCGAGATCGCCGAGGTAGGCGGACGCGCGCATCGGTCCGCCGGGCAGGACGAGCAGCGGCTCGCCGTCACCCACCAGGTGGTACGCGAGTTCGGTCCCGTCCGGAGCGCTGAAGGTAGGCATACGGCCATCCTCACGATCGGCCGGTGCGCGGGGCAAGGCCATTGCCCGGGACACGCGAACACGCGGCGCACACCCACCCTGGCGACGCGGCCGGGAAGCGGTAAGGGCCGCACTCCCAGGAGTGCGGCCCTTACCGGTTGCGGTGGTTGACACCGCGGCACGACGGGTCAGACGACCGTCAGCTCCACGGCGATGTTGCCGCGGGTCGCGTTGGAGTACGGGCACACCTGGTGGGCCGCCTCCACGAGCTGCTGTGCGGTCGCCGCGTCCACGTTCGGGATGGAGACGGCCAGCTCGACGGTGAGGCCGAAGCCGCCCGCCTCGGTCTTGCCGAGGCCGACCTTGGCGGTCACCCGCGAGCCGGATATGTCGGCCTTCGCCTGCCGGGCGACGACGCCCAGCGCACCCTGGAAGCACGCGCTGTACCCGGCGGCGAAGAGCTGCTCGGGGTTGGTGCCCGCGCCATTGCCGCCCAGCTCCTTGGGCGGGTTGACGACGACGTCGAGCTTGCCGTCGTCGGTGGCGACACGGCCGTCGCGGCCGTTCTCCGCCGTGGCGACAGCGGTGTACAGGACGTCTACGGACTGGATGGTCATGAGGAGATCCTCCTGGTTGGCCCGGTGGGGCATGGGGGTCGCGCGCTTGCAACAGTTTGTTGAATATCGGGCTCGGTGTCGAGCCCGTCGGCCGCTGTGCGGCAGGTCACTCCGGGAGGGCGACGATCATCTTCCCGGTGTTGTCACCACGCAGCACGCCCATGAACGCTTCGAGGTTGTTCTCGATTCCCGGCACCACGGTCTCGCGGTACCGCAGCCGCCCGTCGCGCAGCCAGGAGCCGACCTCGCGGACGAACTCCGGCTGCAGGTCCTGGTGGTCCGAGACGAGCAGCCCGCGCAGGGTGAGCCGCTTGCCGATGAGCAGCGCCAGGTTGCGCGGCCCGGGCGTCGGCTCGGTGGCGTTGTACTGGGCGATGGCCCCGCACAGCGCCGCCCGGCCGTTGAGCCGCATCGCGCCGATCGCGGCCTCCAGGTGGTCGCCGCCGACGTTGTCGAAGTAGACGTCGATGCCGTCGGGCGCGGCGGCCCGCAGCTGCTCGGCGACCGGGCCCTTCTTGTAGTTGAAGGCGGCGTCGAAGCCGTACTCCTCCACCAGCAGTGCGGCCTTCTCGTCGGAACCGGCGCTGCCGATCACCCGCGAGGCGCCCTTGAGCTTGGCGATCTGGCCGACCTGGCTGCCGACGGCGCCGGCCGCGCCGGAGACGAAGACGACATCGCCCGGGGCGAACTCGGCGGTGCGCAGCAGGCCCGCGTAGGCGGTCAGCCCGGGCATGCCGAGCACTCCGAGATAGGCGCTCAGCGGCGCCTGCTCCGGGTCGACGGTGACGGTGTGGGCGGCATCCACCACCGCGTACTCCCGCCAGCCGAGGCCGTGCAGCACATGGTCGCCGACCGCGACACCCTCGGCGTTCGAGGCCACGACCCGGCCGACCGCGCCGCCCAGCATCGGCTGCCCGAGCGCGTACGGCGGGGCGTACGACTTCACGTCGTTCATCCGGCCGCGCATGTACGGGTCGACCGACAGGAAGAGGTTGCGCACCACGATCTGGCCGGGGCCGGGGTCGGCGGTCTCGGTGTCGACCAGCGCGAAGTCCTCGGGCACCGGCCAGCCCTGGGGACGGGCGACCAGGTGCCACTCGCGACTCTTCGGCATGGGGAAACGCCTCCTTCGGCCACAGGCTGCCCGACCAACTGCTCGACCATGGCTTTGCTTGACTACGACAATGGTTATGTTACTGAATTAACGAGGTCCTGAATTAAAGATGTACCTTGATGTTTCAGCTTGTCAAGCAACGGAGTAACCTGGTCCCCATGACGCGCCGAACCGACCCCCTGACCGCGGAGGTCGTCGATCTGATCGGCACCGTGGTGTCGCGCTACCACCAGGAGTACGAGTCGGCCGCCGCCGGGCACCAGCTCACCGGCGCTCAGGCCCGGGTGCTCGCGCTGCTCAACGTACGGCCGATGCCGATGCGGCAGATCGCGCAGCGGCTGAAGTGCGAGCCGTCCAATGTGACCGGGATCATCGACCGGCTGGAGGCCCACGGCCTCGCCGAGCGGCGCGCCGACCCCGGCGACCGCCGGGTGAAGCTGGCCGCGGCCACGCCCGCGGGCCATGACACCGCGGAACGCCTGCGCGACTCCCTGGACTTCGCCCGCGAGCCGCTGGCTGCGCTCTCCGCCGAGGAGCGCGCGGTCCTGCGCGACCTGCTCAAGCGCATGCTCGGCGAGGACCCGGCCGCGGGCCCCACGCAGGAGTTCTGAGCAGCCGCCTATCCGGCTACTGGCACCACCACAGCACCCGCTGGCATGTCTTCGTCGGCGAGGGAGTCGCCGACGGCGGCGGCTTCGGCGTCGGGGAGCCGGGGGTGTGCGGGGTGGTGGCCGTCGCCGTGGGGTGCGACGGGTGGTGCGTGGTGGCCGGGGCCGAGGCCGTGCGGGTGGCCGTCGTGGAGGGCGGGGCCGAGGTGGTCGACTGGTGCGACGCGGACCCGCTGGGGCCGCCGGCCGGGTCGCCGCCGCCCGCGTCGGGTTCCGGCACTCCGCTGGTGGCCGTCGGCGAGAGGTCCACGAGCCCGGGCCGCGGGGGCGTGGGGCTGCCCGAGCCGCCGCCGGAGAGCGCGGCCACCGAGAACATCGTCAGCGCCCCGATGACGGCCACCGCGCCCACGCCGTAGACCGCCACCCGCTGCTGCCGCCCGCGCCGGGCGCGCACCCCACCGCGCTCCGCCCGCCGCGCCGCCCGCCGCCCGCCGCCGGTGGGCGCCAGACCGTCGTCCGCGTCGGAGATCGCGGGCAGTTGGGCGGTCTCCGCCACCCCGGGCGGCACGAGCCGGTCCGCGGGCGTGCCGCACCCGGGGCACGAGTATGCGCCGTTCAGGTGTCGCCGGCACGCGTAGCAGTAGTCCATGGCGGAAGGGACACTATGGGACCGCCGCAGCCGAGCGGAACCCCGGAGTTCGGCTTGTCCCGGCTTCACCGGGAAGTCCGGTACGACGCCCTCCGCGCAGGTCGAACCGGTTTCACCACGCCCCGCGGCCAGCCCCGTCCACGACCGCCCGACCCGGCGGCCCGCCAGCCCGCGACGGCTGGCGCCGTGTGTCCCGGCCCTGCGCGAGCGGGTGCTTCAGCCCGGCCAGACGACGCTCTGGAGTTCGCTGTAGGCGTGCAGGGCGTACGAGCCCACGTCGCGGCCGACGCCGCTGCGTTTGAAGCCGCCGAAGGGGGCCTCCATGTTGCGGCCCACGGTGTTGATACCGACGCCGCCCGCGCGCAGGCGGCGGGCGACGCGGAAGGCGCGGGGGACGTCGGCGGACCAGACGTAGTCGATCAGCCCGTAGTCGCTGTCGTTGGCCAGGGCCACGCCCTCCTCCTCGTCGTCGAAGGGCAGCACGACCACGACGGGGCCGAAGATCTCCTCGCGCACCACCCGCATGTCGGGGGCGCAGTCGGCGAGGACGGCCGGGGCGACGTAGAAACCCCGGTCCAGGAGCGGGCGTTCGCCACCCGCGACCAGGGTGGCGCCCTCCTTGCGGCCGAGCGCCACATACGCCTCGACCCGGTCGCGGTGGGCGGCGGAGATGACCGGCCCGACGACGGTGCCGCGCTCGGCGGGGTCGCCGACGGTCAGCCGTCCCGCGTACGCCGACAGCCGCTCGACGAGTTGGGCGTAGACGCCGCGCTGGGCGAGGACGCGGGTGGGCGCGGTGCAGATCTGGCCGCTGTAGAAGGTGAAGGTGGTGCCGATGCCCGCGACGGCCGAGGCGAGGTCGGCGTCGTCGAAGACCAGCGCGGCTCCCTTCCCGCCCAGCTCCATGAGCTGGCGCTTCATGTCGCGCCCGCACACCTCGGCGATGCGCTGCCCGACGGCGGTGGAGCCGGTGAAGCTCACCATGTCGGTGTCGGGCGAGGAGACCGCCGCCTCCCCGGCCGCCGCGCCGGAGCCGGTCACCACATTGACCACCCCGGGCGGCAGCCCCGCCTCGGTGAGCGCCGCCGCCATCCGGAAGACCGACAGCGGGTCCTGCGGGGCGGGTTTGACCACCACGGTGTTGCCCATGGCGAGCGCGGGCGCGACCTTGCCCGCCGGGTTGGCCCAGGGGTTGTTGTACGACGTGATGCAGGTGACGACGCCGACCGGCTGCCGTATCGCCAGCGCCCCGAACACCCCGCCCGCGCCCATCGCTGACGCCTCGTTGACCTGCGGGAGCAGCGCGGTCTCGGTGGGTTCCAGCGCGCCGCGGGCGTACCGCAGGAAGCGGGCGGCGGCGACGCCGACCTGCATCCCGCGGGCGGTCGCGGGGGTGGCGCCGCTCTCGGCGCGGGCCAGGTCGGCGTGGGGCCCTATCTCGCGCAGGATGATCCGGCCCGCCCGCTCCAGGATCGCGGCGCGCTCCTCGACCCGGGTGGCCGCCCAGCCCGGCTGGGCCGCGCGGGCGGCGGCGGTCGCCTCGAGCACCTGCGCGGCGCCCGCCTCCGGCGCCCGGCCGACGACCTCCTCGGTCGCCGGGTTGACCACGTCGTAGTACCCGCCCTCGGGCGCCACCCACTCGCCCCCGATGAACAGCCCGTCCTCAGCCGGCATGCCCGCCTCCTCCCGGCCGGGCCGTCCGAACGCGCCCCGGCCCGCGTGGAAGGCCAGCATGCCTGACGGACCGTCAGATTGGCAGAGGGCGTACGCGGTCGGCGCCCTAAGCCGCGAGGCGCGAGGCGCGAACAGCCCGGCACGCGCGGGCCGTTACGCCGACAGCAGCCCGCTGCCCAGCCAGTCGTTCTTGTCCCGCACACCCGGCAGCGCGAAGAAGTAGCCGCCGCCGGTGGGCGAGATGTAGTCGACCAGCGGCTCGTCGATCAGCCGGGTCTGGGTGGCCTCGAACTGCCGCAGCACGTCCTGCTGGTAGCAGCAGAAGACCAGGCCCATGTCGAGGTTGCCGACGCCGTCCACACCGCGGTCGTAGTTGAAGCCGCGGCGCAGGATGCGGGAGTCGTCCGTCTTGGCGGTACGGGGGTTGGCCATCCGGATGTGGGCGTCCAGCGGGATCGCGTTGCCGTGCGGGTCCTTGGCGTAGTTCGGCGCGTCGGTCTCCACCGCGCCGTCCAGCGGCGCGCCGGTGTCCTTGCGGCGGCCGAACATCTTCTCCTGCTCGGTGAGCGAGACCCGGTCCCAGAACTCGACCAGCATCCGGATGATCCGGATCACCTGGTAGCTGCCACCGGTCGCCCAGCGCGGTTCGCCCAGGGCATCGGTGACCCAGACCAGCTTGTCCATCTCCCGCCCGGAGGTGACATCCGGGTTGACGATGCCGTCCTTGAAGCCCAGCAGGTTGCGCTGCGCGCCGACCGGGCGCGGCCCGTTCTGGAAGCCGTCGATGCGCCACTTGATCTGCATGGCGCCGCGGGTGTGCCGGGCGATGTCGCGCAGCGCGTGCAGCACGGTGTCGGTGCTGCCGCCGCAGATCTGCAGCGACAGGTCGCCGTGGCACTCGGCCGCCTGCAGGTTGTCGTTGGGGAAGGTCCGCATCGGGGCCAGCCGGCGCGGCTTGGCGGCGGCCAGACCGTAGCGGTCGTCGAAGAGCGAGGCGCCGACGCCGACGGTGACGGTGAGCGCGTCGGCCGGGACCTGTGGGCCGAGCAGGCCGTTGTCCGAGGGCGGGGCGCCGACGCCGAGGTCCACCGGGGTGCCGCCCGCGGTCAGGAAGCGGGCCCGCTCGGTGATCGTCTTCAGCAGTTGCGCCAGCTCCGCCTTGCTGTCCGCGATCACGTTGAAAGACACGAAGGTCGCGGCGGACGGGGCCGGCGTGGTGATGCCCGCCTGGTGCGCGCCGTGGAAGGCCACCTCGGCCGCCCGGCCGGGCGCGGCCGAGTCCGCCTGCGCGCTGCTGCCGCCGCCGACCGTGCTGAGCGCGAGGCCGCCGCCGGCCAGCGCGGCCGCCCCGGCGCCCGCGCCGAGCGCGGTCTTCATGAAGGACCTGCGGCCCGCGCCCATCGGGCAGGTGCCCTGCAGGCCCTCGTAGCCCTGGGGGCGGCCGTCGGAACGCTCCTCGGGGCGGGCGGACTCGGCGGACGCGGACATGGGCGGGTTCCCTTCTGAGCACTGCTGGTCGGACGGTGGTACGGCGCCGCGGCGGGCGGCCATCAGGCGGACTTCCGGATCTCGAGCAGGTCGGGGATCGGCGCGAGGTCCTCAAGAAGCTGCCCGGTGGCGCCGTTGATCTTGGCGCGGGCCGCCGGGTCGAGCCCGGAGACCGGCGTCCAGGCCGCGCCCTTGTGGGCGCCGTCGAGCAGACCCTGCAGCCGGGCGATGTCGGCGTCGACGGTGGTGAGTTGCTGCGGGGCGCGCTTGGCGATCAGCGGGCGCAGCACGCTCAGCAGTTCCTTGGTGCCGCTCAGATTCGCGTCGGCCGTCGCCAGGTTGCTGCCGCTGCCCTCGTCGGTGTCGCCGGTCAGCTCGAACTGGAGGGTGTTCTCCAGGATCTCGTGGGTGCGCAGCGGCAGGTCGGACGGGTCGAAGCCCTGGGTGGGGAACGCCTTGCGCAGGCCGGTCACGTCGGCGGCCAGCTTGTCGGCGTACGGCGCGAGCACCGCCGCGGACTGGCCGTGCCACAGGCCGTACTCGATGCGGTGGAAGCCGGTGAAGTCCTTGTCGGTCTCGCCGCCGGGCAGCCCGTCCTTGCGGCCGTTGATCCGGCCGTCGAAGTCGGCGAAGGTGCCGTAGGCGGCGCCGAGCGAGGAGTACGTCAGATGCGCGGTGAGCCAGTCGGTGCGCGCGGCGGCCAGGTCGCCGGCCTTCAGGTCGGCCTGGAGCTTGGCCGTCTGGCCCTGCAGGGTGCCGAGGCCGGTGTCGACGTAGGACTTGTACGACGCGAGCGGCGGCTGGAGTTCGGACTCGGCCAGCGGCAGTACGGCCTTGGTGGCGCCGCCGCCGCTGACACGGACGGAGGCCGAGGTGACGGCCTTGCCGCCGGTCGGCACGCAGCGCCAGGCGTAGTCGCCGCTGCCGACGGTGGCGACCAGGTCGCGGGTGGTGCCGGGGGCCAGGCCCTCGATCTCGCCGAAGACCGCGTTGGTCGCCGGGTTGATCAGATAGACCTCGGACGCCTTCTTGCCGGTGTTGTGCATCGAGAACGTCTGGCGGCCGGGGTCGGGCGCCTTGAAGCCCTTGCCGCAGTCGGTCTCGGAGACGGCGACGGTCTGCGCCCCGGCGGGCTTGTCGTCGCTGAACGCCACGATCAGACCGGCGATCACCGCGGGCACGGCGACCACGGCGACCGGCACCACCCAGGCGGGCCGGGCCCGTACCGGACGGGCGGGCTCGGCGGGTTCGGCGGGCGGCGCGGGCTCGGCCGGCTTCGGCGACGCGCCGGTCCCGGCGGCCTCGCTCCCGGCGTCCGTGTCCGCCTCGACCTCGCGCTCCGGCTGCGGGGCGGGCTTGGGCTGGGGGGCCGGGGCGCGGACACCGCGCACGAACAGCGTCATGACGACCGCGAGGTAGGCGCCGTAGCCGATGACCTGGAGCCAGGTCATGGACACGGTGATGTTGAACACGCCCTGGACGAGGGTGGCGTACCAGGAGCCCGCGTCGATGTGCGGGCTGAGGTCGAAGGCGTACGCGGTCTTGCCCGCGATCACCCCGCCCTCCTGGAGGTCGCGCAGGCCGTAGCCGAGCACGCCCGCGGCGATGACGATCAGGACGGTGCCGGTCGCGGTGAAGAACCGGGTGAGGTTGATCTTGAGGACGCGGCGGTACAGGCCCCAGCACAGCCCGGTGGCGATCGCCAGGCCGATCCCGGCGCCGATCAGCGGGCCGCTGGACTCCCCCGCGGCGCGCCCCGTGGTCCACAGGAAGAGCGCGGTCTCCAGCCCCTCGCGGCCGACGGCCAGGAAGGAGGTGAGGATGAGCATCCCGCCGCCCATGGCGAGCGCCGCGGTGACCTTCTCCCTGATCTCACCGGACAGATGGCGGGCCGAGCGGCGCATCCAGAAGACCATCGCGGTCACGAAGGCGACGGCGATCACACTGAGCGTGCCGCCGAACGCCTCCTGCGCGGTGGCCGACAGGTTCGCGGCGGTGAAGGTGAGGATCGCGCCGAAGCTCATCGACATCGCGATCGCGGCCAGGACACCCGTCCAGACCTGCGGGAGCCGCGACTTCGCCTCGGCCCGCACCAGGGTGGCGACCAGGATCGAGACGATGAGTCCCGCCTCGAGCCCTTCTCTGAGCCCGATCAGAAAGCTCGGAAACGCGTCGTCCCACATGTACGTCGTCCTCCCCGGGTCCTCCCCGGTCGTCCGCCAACAGGCCCAGTGCACCGCATGCCGTAGTTAGCTTAGGCGTACCTATCTTCCGGAACGACGCCGGGGTTGTCTCTCCCGCACGGCCCCTGTTTTCGGTAAAGACCGGCCCAGGAGGAGGTCAGGCGCAGCCGCGGACTGTCACGCCCGCTCCCGTGGCGCGCCGGCGAAGGCGCTGGACATCAGTCGGCTGCGCAGGGCGACTTCGAGTTCGAAGCGCGCGTCGGGGTCGGCGAGCGCCGGGCCGAAGAGCCGCTGGACCTGGTGCAGCCGCTGGCGCGCGGTCTGCGGGTGGATGCCGAGCCGGGCGGCGACGTCGGGGGCGCTGCCGCGGTTGGTCTGCAGCCAGGCCAGCAGGGTCGCGGCCAGCCGCTCGCCGCGCTTGGGGGTGAGGGCCGACAGCGGGCGCAGCCGGCGCTCGGCGATCAGCCGGACCAGCGTGCGGTCGCCGAGCAGCATCAGTTCCGGCAGGCAGCGGTCGCAGTCGACGGGGCCCGCCGGGTGCGGCTCCGGCAGGCAGGCGCGGATGGCGCGGGCCCAGCGCAGCGAGTCGCCCGCGAGGACGGCGGGCACGGTGGGGCCGATCACCGCGCCGCGCTCGTGCAGCACCTGCTGGACCTGGCCGTCGCGCAGATAGAGGCCGGGGTCCGGCACCAGGAGGTACGGCTCGGGCCCGTCGAGGTCGGCGAGCACGAGATCGGGCAACCGGGTCCGCCGCCCCCGCGCGCCGCCCGCGGCCGCCCCGGGCGCACTTGGCGCCCCGGACCGGCCCTGCCCGGAAGCCCCGCCCTGCCCGGCGGACCCGACGTGCCCCGGTGTCCCGCCCGGCCCTGTCGGCGGCGCCGGGCCGAGCGCGACGCAGGCGACCGTCGACGGCACCGGCCAGTCGGCCGCGGCGGCGGCCTGCTCGACCGCCGTCGTCCCGGCGCCGGAGAGCAACAGACCCAGCAGCAGGTCGCGGCGGCGGCTCAGCGTGCCCGCCTCGTCGGCCTTGGCCTCCGCGTAGCCGAGCACCGAGGCGGAGGCGATCTCGTCGATGTGCGCGAAGATCGCCTCGGCGAGCACGACCATACGGTCGGCGCCCATGCCGGTCCTGCGGGCGATCCTGGCGTACCGTCGCCAGGCCACCCGGGCGCCGAGACGGTACGCGGCCTGCAGCGCGTCCAGGCTGCGGCCCTCGGTCAGTTCGCCGCGGCCCAGCGCCCGGTAGATCCGCAGCCGCTCCTCGTCCAGCGTCCGGCCGGTGGCCCCGGCGCCGCCGCCCTCCACCAGATCGGCGAATTCCTCCAGGGCCGTCTCGACGCCCTGCTGGATTCCCGCGCCGAATTGTCCGGCGAGCGGCCGGGAGAATTCCGGTATCTGCCGCCGTATCTCACCGATGATCTCGGCGGCGAGCGAGGCCCGTTCCTTTCTCACCTCAGCGGCGAAGGCTTGCGGCAATTGCGGCCAGGGGCTGTCCACTTCAGCTCCCTCCGTCGGCCTCCACCGCCGCACCGGCGGAGCGGCCCGACGCGATTATGCGGCCATATTACTGGCGAGTCAAGAGTTTTGGCACGAGCGCGGAACCCCCTCCCAGCAGTCATCCGTGCGCGCGCTTCCTCCCCGGCGACCGGGGTTCACACCGGATTTCGCGCTTCCGCATGACAGTTCCTCGATACCCGCCGGAGCGGTTCCAGGCATCTTGCCGCGCGCTTTCCGTATTCGCTGACAGGGACATTGACCGGGCCTGACGCCGTTCCTAGCATCGCCCACCCCTCACAGCTCGGTTCACGACCGGGACCACCGCCCGGAATTCACCCCTCACATTCCAGATCAAGGGACGGTCCGGAACATGAAACGCACTATTCTGCGCATCGCCGCGGCCACCGCGGGCGTACTCGGGCTCGCACTGGCGGGCACCCAGGGAGCGACCGCCTCCCCCCATCCCCTGCCGGTCGAGTACCACTTCAGCGCCGGCTTCCTCGCCGGGTTCGGGCAGCCCACGACGGCCCCCGCGGGAGCCAACGACTGGTCCTGCCGGCCGAGCGCGGCGCACCCGTACCCCGTGGTGCTGGTGCACGGCACGCTGGAGAACATGAACGACAACTGGGGCGGCGCCTCGCCCCTGCTGGCGAACAACGGCTACTGCGTCTTCGCCTTCAACTACGGCGGCACCTCGCCGACGTCGGCGGTCCAGGGGACCGGGCCGATCGAGGACGGCGCCGCGCGGCTCGCGGGCTTCGTCGACCAGGTGCTGGCGGCGACCGGCAGCGGCAAGGTGGACCTGGTCGGGCACTCGCAGGGCGGCATGCTGCCGCGCTACTACCTCAAGAACCTGGGCGGCGCCGCCAAGACGGACAAGCTGGTGGCGCTGTCCCCCAGCAACAACGGCACCACCCTCGACGGTCTCACCGAGTTCGGCCGCCAGCTCGGCCTGCTGGAGCCCGCGAACCAGTTCGTCGTGGGCCCGGCGTGCGCGGCATGTGTGGAGCAAGAGGTCGGCTCGCCCTTCCTCACCGCACTCAACAGCGGCGGCGAGACCGTACCCGGCGTGGACTACACCGTGATCACCACCACCGGCGACGAGGTGGTCACCCCGTACACCTCGGCGTATCTGCCCGCGGCGCCGAACGTCACGGACATCACCGTCCAGGACCAGTGCGCGCTGGACGCCAGTGACCACCTGGAGATCGCCTACGACCCGATCGCGCTGACGGACGTGCTCAACGCCCTGGACCCGGCCCACCCCCGCCCGGTCCACTGCCAGGTCGTGCTCCCGGTCACCGGCCCCCTGCTGTGACCGCGGCGCACTGACCACGCGCGGCGCACGGCGGGGGATTCGCCGTGCGCCGCGGGCTCGGCCCACCGGGGAGGCGGGGCGGGCGGGCTGTCAGGAGCCGCTGGGCCAGGTCACCTCCGTGGAGTGGTAGTAGCCGACGCCCATGGCCTTCCAGCGCGGGCCCTGGGCGCCGAGCCGGGTGTGGAAGGCGGTGGCGCTGTGGGTGCTCTGCGGCGACCAGCCCAGTTCGGCCAGCGCGGGCAGCCGCGGGAACGCCATGTAGTCGATGTCGGCCGCGGTGACGATCGTCTCGGTCCACAGCGGGGCCTCGACGCCGAGCACCGACGACTCGCCGACGCCCTTGAGATACGCGCCGGGGTTCCAGCCGTACGCCTTGTCGACGTCGGTCAGCCCGGCCCAGTCCTGCCCGAGCTTGGTCTTGCTGGTGTACTTCATGTCCAGGTAGGCGCGGTTGGCCGGGGACATGATGACCTTCGTGCCGGTGGCCGCCGCCTGCGCGGTGCTGCTGTCCTTCGTGGTCGTGCCCCAGAACTGGGCCACCGTCGAGGGCAGCGGTGTGGCGCGGGTGACGTCGTGCCAGCCGACCACCGTCTTGCCGTGCGCGGCGACGATCTGCTGGACGTGGTTGATGAAGGTCGCGTAGTCGGCCGCGGTGGTCGAACTCGCCTCGTCACCGCCGATGTGCAGATACGGCCCCGGGGTCAGCGCCGCCAGTTCGCCGATGACCTGGTCGAGGAAGGTGTACGTCAGCGGCAGCCCGACACACAGCGAGCTGAAGCCCACGTCGGTGCCGGTGTAGAGCGGCGGCGCCACCCCGTCGCAGTTGAGCTGGGCGTACGAGGACAGCGCCGCGTTGGTGTGGCCCGGCATGTCCAGCTCGGGGACGACGGTGATGTAGCGGGCGGCCGCGTAGGCGGTGATCGCCGTGTAGTCCGCCTGGGTGTAGTAGCCGCCGGGGCCGCCGTCGACCTCCGTACTGCCGCCGTGCGCCGCCAGGTTGGGCCAGCTGTTGATCGCCAGCCGCCAGCCCTGGTCGTCGGACAGGTGCAGATGCAGGTAGTCGATCTTGTAGAGGGCGATCTCGTCGATGTAGTGCTCGACCTGCGCGACGGTGAAGAAGTGCCGGGCCACGTCGAGCATGGCGCCCCGGTAGGCGTAGCGCGGGTGGTCGAGGACGGTGCCGCCGGGGACCGTCCAGGGTCCCGCGTGGGTGGTGGGGCTCATCACCGAGGGCGGCATGAGCTGGAGCAGGGTCTGCACGCCGTGGAAGAGACCGGCGGGCTGCTGCGCCCTGATCTCCACTCCGGCGCTGGTGGCGGTGAGTTGGTAGCCCTCGCCGCCGACGTCGGCGGGGGCGCCGGACAGCAGCAGCGCGATGGTGCCGCCGCCCCCGCCGCCGCTTCCGGTGGAGAGCGGCAGCGGGTAGCCGGTCGAGGCGCGCAGGATGCCCGCCAGATAGCCGCCGACGTTCGCGTTGTCGGAGCTGAGGGTGGTGGCCGCGGTCAGCGTGAAGGTCTTCCCGTTGGCGGTGCCGCTGACGGGCGCGGGCACCACGGTGTTGGGCAGCGCGCTGACGCGGTGCGGGCGGCCCGCCGCGGTGGCGTGGCCCGCGCCGCCGACGGCGAAGGCCAGGCCGACCGCGGTGAGCACGGTGAGCAGCGCCCGGGGCAGCCGGCCGGTCATGACCCGGCCACCACGTCGAACTTGGGCACGTTCCAGCCGGAGACGCTGACCACCGGCACCGCGCCCTGCAGGTCCGCCGAGCGGTAGGTGGCGGTGAGCGTCTCGGACTCGCCCGGCCACAGGGTGGTGTCGTTGTCGCTCCAGACCGAGGACTGGAGTTCGTTGTCGCCGGACAGCTCGGTGCCGGAGGCGTTGCCGCGGCGGATGTCGGCCCGCAGGAAGAACCCGACGGTCGGCTTGGACGAGGTGTTGGTGACGGTGACCGTCACCTGCCGGTCAGCGCCCGCCGGTCCGGCGTGGGCGCTGGTCGTCGCGGTCGCGCCGACCGAGGCGGCGGGCAGGTTCTGCAGCGCGGTGAGGTTGCCGTACTGCGTCATGGTGGCCTGCGGGTTGCCGGTCGTCTTGCTCCAGTTGGTCTTGTCGGGGGTGGTCGGCTGCCAGTAGACGTTGCGGTCGACCAGGGCGCCGTTCTGCCGTACCAGCAGCTCCACGAAGTAGACGGTGTCGGCGGTGGTCGGCACCACCGGCTTGAGCACGTCGTTGCGCACCGCTTGCGAGGCCAGGCTCAGGCTGCCGGAGGTCTGGTCGTCCAGGACGGCGCCGCTGGTGCTGTACACCTTCGCCTCGACGCTCACCCCGGACTGCGTGGCGCCGCCCAGGTTGTCCAGCGTCACCCCGCCGGTGTCCAGGGCGTAGAGGGCGTGCAGCGGGCGGTTGGCCTTCTGCACCCCGAAGTACGCCCCGGCCTGGTCGCCGTCGTTGTTGTAGAGCGACCAGAGCAGCGTCGGCCAGCCCTTGTTGAGCTGCCAGTAGATGGTGCCGGTGGACGGCGACGTGCTCCTGGTGGAGTGCGCGAGGTATGCCTCGAACTGCGCCCGGGTGCTCTCGTAGTTCTGCACCTGGGCCTCCTGCACGTACTGGCTCAGGCTGGACGGGGGCCCGTACCGCTTGGTGATCGCCGTGTCGAGGTTGTACAGGGTGCCGAAGGAGTAGCCGCTGTGGCCGGTGCCCTCGTAGTTGTTGTGGTACTGGTTCGCGCTCGGCTTCTGCCACAGGTTGGACTGGTCGGAGGCGGACAGGAAACGGTTGATCGAGTCCATGGTCGGGACGGTGTTGCCGGAGCCCTGCTCGCTGTCGAAGCCCCACGCGCCACCGGAGTTGGTCAGGTCGCCGCCGCCGCTGTGCGTGGTGTCGTACCAGTAGTTCGGCGGCACCCAGTCGTACGGGCCCTCCTTCTCACCGGCCGCGCCGAGCTGCGCGCTGCTCTTGTACTCGGCGGACGCGATGAAGGGACCCGGGTAGTCGGCCGCCGCGAAGCCGCTGAGCGCCAGCGACTCCTGCGTGTCGGTGGGCTCGTTGTCGCTCCACTGGAAGCTGAAGACGGACGGGTGGCCGCGCAGCGTCTCACCGACGGTCTGCGCGGTCAGCTTGTAGTCGGCCTGCTGGGCGCTGGTGTAGCTGGACTTCTCCCAGAAGTCGCAGCACTGGTAACCGGCGTTGACCAGGATGCCCGCGGCGTCCATCTGCTGGTACCAGTCGGCGGGCATCAAGTGGCCTTCCAGGCGCACGGTGTTGATGCCCATCGACTTCATCAGGCCGATCTGCTGGGCGGTGTCGGCCGGGTCGTAGCGCAGGAAGAGGTCGGGGTCCCAGCCGCCGCCGCGGATCACCACCGGCACATTGTTGATCTTGAAGGCGCGCACCCCGTCCGGGGTCAGCGACGAGCTGCCGGTCAGATACGAGGTGACGGTGCGGATGCCGAAGGTCGAGCTGGTCGAGTTCAGCACGGTGCCGCCCTGGGCGACCGAGGTGGCCAGGGTGTACAGCGGCTGAGCGCCGAGCTGGTACGGCCACCACAGTTGCGGGTCGGCGATGGTGAGCGCGGGGAAGGACGCGGGGGCGAACGTCACGGTCTTGGTCGCGCCCGCCGCCACCGTGGCACTCTGGCTGACGGTGACCGGTGTGCCGCCGCCCGGCGGGGTGACGGTCGCGGTGACCGTGCCGGTCTGCGAGGACGACGAGGTGTTGGTGACGTCGGTCTTCACCGTCAGCGCCGAACTGGCCAGGTTCGCCGCGGTGTTCTGCACCACGTGCGTGTTGCCGCCGACCAGCGGGGAGCCGGTCTGGAGCTGGACGGGGAACTGGATGCCGGTGTTGTTGTCCGGCGGGATCTGGCTCCAGTCCACGTTGTCCAGGGTGAGCATCGCGGCGGGGTTGTTGGGGTGCATCTCGATGGCCAGCGAGTTGGCGCTGCCCGGGGTGACCAGCGACGTGATGTCGTAACCGCGCTTGGCGTAGGCGCCGGTCACGGTCGCCGAGGTGGCCACCTCGGTGCCGTTGACCCAGACGTCGGCGGCGCCGATCACCCCGTTGAGCACCAGCCGGGAGCTCTGCCCGGCGGCCGGCGCGGTGAAGTCGGTGCGGTACCACCACGGCGCCGAGAACTGCGCGAGCGTCTCGGCGCCGACCTTGGTCATCTGGCCGAAGCAGGACTTCATGTTCGACGCCATGAAGACATTGGGGCAACTGCCGTTCTTCAGCAGGGCGTTGATCTCGGTCCCGGGTGCGCCGCCGCCGTCGTTCTGCACGGTCAGCCAACCCGAGGTGGAGAAGCCCGGCTTGGAGATCTGGGTACCGCTCTGGGTGGCCGTGGCGCTGGTCAGCACCTTCCAGCCGGTCGTCGCGCCGAGATCGGCGACGGCGGACGAACCGGTCGGCGGGTCGGCGGACGCCACGGCCGGACCGGCCGTGGCGGGGTGCCGGGCGAGGCTGACCGCGGCGCCGCTGGGCAGCGTCGACAGCGTCGCGAAGCCCAGCGCGACCGCGGTGATCAGTAACCTTCCTCGGTAGTGCATGTGCGCTCCTCTGTTTTTCATGGGGGAATGGAGCGGAACTCGCGAGACTTGACCAGGCGCTTACGCGGGGGCGGGACCGTAGGGGGCCTCGGCCGTTTTCAGGCCGAGGCTGTCGTGCGGGGTGCGGGCTGGGGGGCTTCCGGGTCGGCGGTGGCGACATGGCAGGCGGCGGAGTGGGCCGGTGCCAGTTCGCGCATCAGCGGGTCCGCCGAGGCGCAGGTGTCGACCGCCAGCGGGCAGCGGTTGCGGAACCGGCAGCCCGGCGCGGGGTCGATGACCACCGGCGGGTCGGACTTCGCCGTCGTCGCGTCCACCTCCAGCGGCGCCCGCGGGTCGGGGACCGCGGACAGCAGCAGGCGGGTGTACGGGTGCCGGGGCGCGGCGAGCACGTCCTCGGTCGGCCCGGACTCCACGACATGGCCGGCGTACATCACCAGCAGCCGGTCGGAGACGTACCGCGCGCTGGCGATGTCGTGGGTGATGTAGAGGAAGGAGACGTCCTCGCTCTCCCGCAGCCGCGTCATCACGTTGAGCAGGCCGATCCTGATCGACACGTCGAGCATCGAGACCGGCTCGTCGGCGAGGATCAGCTTGGGCCGGTACGCCAGCGCCTGCGCGAAGCCGATCCGCTGCCGCTGCCCGCCGGACAGCTCGTACGGGTAGCGGCTGAGGATCTCGGCCGCGGGTCTCAGTCCCACGGCCTCGGTGACCCGCTCGGCCTCGGCGTGCCGCTGGGCGCGGTCCAGCTCGGGCCGGTGCAGGGTGAGGCCGCGCAGGATGCCGTGCGAGACGCGGTAGGCGGGGTTGAGCGAGCTGAAGGGGTCCTGGAAGACCATGGGGACGTCGCCGCGGTAGGCCAGTTGGGCCTTGCGGCCGCGCAGCTTCGACAGCGGTCTGCCCTGGTAGCGGATCTCGCCGCTGGTCGGCCGGTAGACCTGGGCCAGCAGCCGGGCGATGGTCGACTTGCCGCTGCCGCTCTCCCCGACCAGCGCGACGATCTCCTTGCGGTTGATCACCAGGCTGACGTCGTCGACGGCGTGCAGGCTGTGCCGCGAGAAGCCGCCGCCGACGCGGAAGTGCCGGGTGAGCCCGACGGTCTCCAGCAGCGGCGGCTCGGCGGGCGTGGCCGGGGGCGTGGCCGGTGCCGGGGTGGGGGCCGGCACGGGGGTCGGGGTGCTCACGAGGTCGCCTCCACTGGCGGCGCGGGCGGGGACTGGTGGCCGGGCTCCCGCAGCAGGCACCTGGCCCGTACGGCGTCGACCGGGTAGAACTCCGGCTCCCGCTCCCGGCACTGCTCCTGCACCACGGGACAGCGCGGATGGAACCGGCAGCCGGCCGGCGGTCTGGCCAGGTCGGGCGGGTTCCCGGGGATGCCGGTCAGCTCCACCCGGGGCCCGTGGATCGACGGGAAGGCGTCCAGCAGGCCCTGGCTGTACGGGTGCGCGGGGGTGTCGAAGACGGTACGGGTCGGGCCCGCCTCCACGACCTGCCCCGCGTACATCACCAGCAGTTGGTCGGAGAAGTGGCTGACCAGCGACATGTCATGGGTGACGAAGATGACCGCGAAGCCCAGCAGCCGCTGCAGCTCCTTGATCTGCACCATCAGCGAGCGCTGCGCGACCACGTCGAGCGCCGAGGTCGGCTCGTCCATGATCACCAGGTCGGGCGTGAACAGCAGCGCCATCGCGATCATCGCGCGCTGCCGCATCCCGCCCGACAACTGGTGCGGATAGCTGCGCAGATGAACCGGGTCGATGCCGACGAGCTCCAGCACCTCCACCGAACGGGCCCTGGTCTTCTCGGCGGTGTAGTCGGCGTGCGCGTCGATGGCGTCCTTGAACTGGGCGCCGATCGTCCGCACCGGGTTGAGCGCGTTCATGGCGCTCTGCATGACCACCGAGTAGTCCCGCCAGCGCAGCACGTTGAGCTGCTTCTCCGTCATCGTCACCAGGTTCTGGCCCTGGAAGACGACGCTGCCCGCGGTCACCGCCGCCGGGGGGCTGAGCAGTTGGGCGATCGCGAACAGCAGCGTCGACTTGCCGCAGCCCGACTCGCCGACCACGCCGACGAACTCGCCCCGGTCGACGGTGAGGTCGACCCCGTCGACCGCCGCCACCTGGCCGCGGGCCGCCGCGTACTCGACCCGCAGGCCGCTCACTTCAAGAAGCCTGGGCGCGCTTGACACGCTGCCTCCTCACCGGCCGCAGCGCCGGGTTGCCGATCTCGTCGAAGGCGTAGTTGATCAGGGCGAAGGAGGCACCGAGCAGCGCCACACACAGTCCCGGGGTGATCGACCACAGCGGCATGCCGGTCTGCAGCGCCTGCTGGTTCTGGGACCAGTAGAGCATCGTGCCCCAGCTGGAGGAGTTGGGGTCGCCCAGGCCCAGGAACTGCAGTCCGGCGGCGCTGAGCACCGAGTAGAGCGCCGCCCCGAGGAAGTTCGCCACGATCAGCGAGGACATCGTCGGCAGCACCTCGGCGACGATGATGTACGAGCGGCGCTCGCCGCGTACCCGGGCCGACTCCAGGAAGTCCCGGTTGCGCAGGCTCAGCGCCTGCGCCCGCATCTGGTTGGCGCCGTACGACCAACCGGTGACCACCAGCACGGTCAGCAGCACCGTCAGCGAGCCCTTGCCCGCGTACTTGGCCAGGATGATGACCAGCGGGAAGGCCGGGATCACCAGCACCACGTTGGTGAGCATCGACAGCACGTCGTCGACGATGCCGCCGATGTAGGCCGCGGTCACGCCGACCAGCACCGACAGCACGGTGGCGAAGAAGCCCGCCACCAGCGCGATGATCAGTGACTGCCGGGTGCCGTAGACCAGTTGGGAGTAGATGTCCTGGCCGAGGCCCGTGGTGCCCAGCAGATGGCCGGTGGAGGGCTTCAGGGCCGGGGTGAAGTCCAGCGCGTTGGGGTCCTTCACCGAGGTGAACAGCCCGGGGAAGGCCGCGACCAGCGCGAAGACCAGCAAGATGACGGTGCCGACCATCGCCTTGCGGTTGCCGCGCAGCGCCCGCCAGAAGCCGCCCGTCTCGTTCTTCGTCATCGCCACAGCCGGCTCACCCCTTCGCCCGGGCGCGCGGGTCGAGCCATACGGTCGCCAGGTCGCAGATCAGCACGGCGGCCAGGACGGCGACCGTGAACAGCATGAACAGCGCCTGCATCAGCGGGTAGTCGACGTTCTGCACCGAGTTGTAGAGCAGGTAGCCCAGACCCGGGTAGTTGAAGACGTACTCGATGAGGATCGCGCCGGAGATCACGAAGCCCAGCGACATCGCGAAGCCGGACAGGTTGGGCAGGATGGCGTTGCGGGCCGCGTAGCCGTACATCACCTTGCGGTTGGACAGCCCCTTGGCGCGGCCCATCCGCACGTAGTCCTCGGCCAGCGTGGTGATCATGTTGTTGCGCATGGTGAGGATCCAGCCGCCGATCGAGGTGATCAGCAAGGTGGCGGCGGGCAGGATCGCGTGGCTCAGCACGCTGCCGACGAACCCCGGCGACCAGCCGGGCACCAGCGTGTTGTCGTAGTTGAAGTCGCTGGGCAGGAAGCCGTCGGTGCTCACCGAGAACCCCAGGATCAGCAGCAGCGCGACCCAGAAGTACGGCAGCGCCGAGGTGACCACGAAGACCGGCGGCAGGATGGCGTCCAGCCTGCCGCCGCGCTTCCAGCCGCTGATGGTGCCGATCATCGTGCCCAGGCCGAAGGCCAGGATGGTGGTGACCCCGACCAGGCCCAGTGTCCAGGGCAGGGCCTGGCCGATGATCCGGGTCACCGGCTCGCCGAGGGTCTGCCCGATGGACAGCCCCCAGTTGCCGGTGACCATGTTCCCCAGGTAGTCGAGGTACTGGACCACGATGTTCTGGTGCGGTTTGAACCCGAACGACGTGAGCATCTGCTGCAGCGCCGCGGGCGAGACCTTCCCGCGGGTGCGGTCGTGTAGCGCGGTGACCGGGCTGCCCGGCATGAACCTCGGGATGAAGAAGTTCAGCGTCAGTGCCGCCCACAGGGTGAGCAGGAAGAATCCGAGACGCCGTAGCAGGAACCTCACGGGTGCGACCCTCCTCCTACTGGGCGGAGCGGGAGTACAGATGCGTCAGCACCTGTCCCGCGTCGGGGAAGTTGAAGGCGGCGGGCTGCGCGTAGGGGTTGTCCGGCGTCGGCCAGCCCGCGATGTCGCCGGTGTTGTACTGGAACCAGTCGACCGACTCGGTGACCGGGATCACCGGCACGTCCTTGATCATCGCCGCCGCGATCTGCTTGACGATCGAGACCTGCCCGGCGTCGTCGGCCGTCGCGTACTGGGCGAACAGCGCGTCCACCGCGGGGTTGCGGTACCGCTCGTAGTTGCTGGCGGCCTGCTGGCCCAGTGGCGCGGTGTTCTTGGAGTGCAGGATCTCGCGCAGCTCGTAGTACGGGGTGGGGCCGCCGGTCTGCTCACCGTAGTAGGCGAGGTCGAAGTCCCCGTTGTACAGCTTGGTGTCGAAGGTCTGCTGCGCCAGGTCGTCGACCGTCAGGTCGATGCCGATCGGCTTCAGCTCCTGCTTGATCACCGCGAGCGAGGCGTCCCAGTCGGTGTAGCCGGTGATGGTGATGACGCTCAGCTTCAGCGGGTGCGAGGGCGAGTAGCCCGCGCCGGCCATCAGTTGGGCCGCCTTCGCCTGGTCGGGCTTGTCGAAGCCGGCGGCGCTGACCGCGCTCGCGTCGTAGTACTTCTTGAAGGTCGGCAGCACCACGCCCGACTGGTTGGCGGGCGGCTCCTGACCGCCCTCACCGATCGTGGCGATCTTCGTCCGGTCGATCGCGGTGGAGATCGCCTGCCGGACCGCGAGGGTGCTGGTCGCCTTGTGCGAGGGGTCCAGGTTGGGCCAGAGCGAGACGTTGAGGACCGGCGGCGACCAGGTGTGGTTGTCACCGGACTTGTTGAGGTAGAAGTTCTTGATCCCCGGGATGAACTGGCTGCCCCACTGCGCCTTGCCGTTGGCCAGGTCGAGGTTGGCCGGCCCGTTGTCCAGGTAGGCCGGGTACTCGACCTTCTGGATGTACGGCTTCCCCTGCTGCCAGTACGTCTGGTTCGCCGTGTACTGGATGTTGTTCGGGTTGCACGGGTCGACCTTGAACGGCCCTGTCCCGACCGGGTTCTTGTCCGCCCAGGTGTCGGGGTGCGCGGCGGCGTCACCGGTGGAGAAGATGTGCTGCGGGACGATCATCACCTGGTCGGCGACGGAGTAGAAGTACGGTCCCGCGGCCTGCTTGAAGGCCATTGTGACCTGGTTGCCCGAGGCCGTCACGCTCTTGAGCCCCGCGGCCGTCCACAGCGCGTACAGGTCGGTGGCGGGCACCTTCTTCATCAGGTTGAAGGTGAAGGCCACGTCGGCGGCGCTGAACGGCTGCCCGTCGCTCCACTTGACCCCGTCGCGGATGGTGAAGACGATCTGCGTCTTGTCCGCGTTCCACTTGTAGCCGGTCGCCAGCATCGGCGTCTCGGCCTGGTTGTTGAGCGAGTCCACGAAGATCAGCGGCTCGTACACGAACCCGTTGGATTCGAGGTAGTTCGCCGGGTTGAAGGGGTTGAACGAGCAGACCCAGGTCTGGCCCTGCTCGTTGGCGATGGTGACGGTGCCGCCCTTCTTGTGCGGACCGTTGTCCGCCACGCTGCTGGTGGGGGTCGGCGTGGCGTCCTTGTGCTTGGTGCTGGAGCAGGCCGTCGCGGCCAGACCTATCGACAGTGCGACAGCGACGAGTGCGGTGCGCCTCATTCCTGACAGTCCCTTCGTGAACTGTGTCAGTCAGTGTGCTGATCTCTGCGCCGCCCGCGGCACGTTCTCCCGGCTCTCCCGGGCGGCTTCCAGGCCGAGTGCCAGCGCTCCGAGCAGGGGCGCGTCGTACGGATAGGCAGCGGGAACGAGTTCGGGCGGATACGGCACGGCGGCGTCCAGTGCCTGCCGCAGCCGGCCGTGCAGGGCGGGCCAGGACCGGACCATGCCGCCGCCGACGGCGATCCGCCGGGGGTCGATGGCGATGGTGAGATTGACCAGGTGGTACGAGAGTTCGCCGAGGAAGCCGTCGACCGCCCGGGCCAGCCGGGGGTCGTCGGCGGCGCGGGCGAACACCTGCCCGGCGCCCTCGCCGTCGGACAGGTACGGCGCCGCCTCGGCGAGCAGCGCCTTGCCGCTGACCACGTCCTCCAGCGGCACCCGGGCGTCGAGCGGGCGGCCGACGTCGGCCACCTCCCGGAGGTTGTAACCGATCTCCCCCGAGGCGCCGTTGAAGCCGCCGAGGACGGCGCCGCCGGCGATGACGCAGACGGCGAGGCCGGTGCCGAGGTTGAGGTAGATCGCGGGGTCGCAGCCGGCCAGGGCGCCCGACTCCGCCTCCATCCGGGCGGCCGCCTTGACGTCGGTGGCCAGCCGGATCTCCGCCCCCTCGAACGCCTGCCGCAGCAGCCGCTCCAGGGCGAGGTCGCTCCACCCGGGGATGTTGGGCGCCAGCGCGACGCCCTCCGGGCCGGGGATGCCGATGGTCGCCACGCCGACCGCCGCGAGGGGCCGCCCCGGGGCGGCCTCCCCCAGCAGCCGCCGTCCCGCGGCCACGGCCCGGGCGAACCCGGCGGCCGCGCCTTCCTCGGCCCGCGTCTCCACCCGCACCGACCCCAGCCGCACTCCGTCCACCCCGGCCACGGCCAGCGCGGTCTTCGTCCCGCCGAAGTCGATCCCCAACACCACCGGACCCACCACGTCCCGCTCCTCGCGTCGCCCCGCCCCCGGTCCTCCGGGGTCCCCCCGGCCGATTAAGTAAGGAACCTAAACTATATCTCCGACCAGGACAACGCTTCTGCGCACATCCGTGCACATCGCCTCGCGCGGCGCTTGCGGAAGTCGTGCCCCGAAGGGGCGCGGGGAAGGTGCGCTGCTCGCGCGGAGGACGTGCCCCGTCAGGGGCGCGGGGAAGGTGCGCTGCTCGCGCGGAGGTAGTGCCCCGTAGGGGCGCGGGGAAGGTGCGCTGCTCGCGCGGAGGTAGTGCCCCGTAGGGGCGCGGGGAACTGCGCGCTCAGCCCCCACCGGGCCGGTGGTCCGAACACAACGCGTCTGCCCCATTGGGGCCGGTGGTGACCTGCAGGCACGCGACGGCTGGTCGCGCAGTTCCCCGCGCCCCTTCGGGGCACGTCCGGTGCCTGGTACTCCGCAAGGGCAGCGCGGCGCACCGCGACCCCTGACCGGGGCTAGGTCCTCCGCAGGGTGGCCGTTACCACCAGTGGCTGCCGATGAGGTAGGCGAGAAGCATGATCACGCCCAGGGCGAGGACGGCGATCGCCACACCCTTCGTCACGGAGATCAGCGGCCGCGTGAAGGCCGGCACGTGGGCCGCGAACCCCGGGCGCGGAGCGCGCACTTCGTGCCGGGCGAGCGCGCCGAAGACCAGCGCCGCCGCGGCGGTGACGAGGGACACGACAAGCGGTGTGAGCGCCCCGTGCTGGTGGACGAAGAACTCGATGTCGTGACCGGTCACTCCGGCGTCCTTGCGGTCCGAGACCGCCGCCACCCCCGCCTCGGCGGCCAGGATGACCGTGATCAGCGCGGTGAGGACGAGGGCCAGCGCGGCGGCGGCGAAGGCGGCCGCGCGGCTGTGCGCCGACCGCGTCACGGGCGTACGCGGCTCCTCCGTACCGGCATCCGTGACGGCCGCGGCTTTCGGGGGCCGGGAGGGGCCGTGGCGCCGCTCGGACGGCGGGTGGACCACGACCGTGTCCTCGTCCTTCGCGGGCTTCGGCGCAGGCTTCGGCGCGGTCTTCGCCGAGGCCGAGGCCGGGCCCGGCTCGGGGGCGATCCCGGGCTCCCGTTCCGGAGTGGGCTCAACAAGCACCTCGACGTGGATCTGCGCCTCGTCGGCGACCCCCTTGAGCACGACGTCCCCGGAGAGCCGCCCCTCGGCGTACGTCTCCACCCGGACGTTCAGCCCGGTCGTCGACGGCTCGACCCGCAGCCAGGACTGCGTGGACTGGGCCACGCAGTGGCGGGCCAGCGGCGGACCGCTGAGCGTCACCGGCCGGGACTCCAGGGCAGCGCCCCGCAGCACCTTGCCGAAGTCCAGATGATCGGGCGAGGGCGCCAGATGGATCTCGCGCAGGGCCCGGCTCGCCTCGTCGGCGATCTGCCGGATGTCGTTGCGGGCGACCTCCTCCAGATCCTGGCGTGCCCCTTCGGCGACGGCGAGGGAGTCGTTGGACAGCCGGGAGCGCAGCTCCAGCACGGCGCCCTGCCGCGTGAAGGCGTTGTCGCTGCCGATGGCCGACCGCAGGGAGGGCGGCGACGGGATCGCCGCGATCTTGATGCGGCTGCGCCGGTTGTGCGCGAGGTGCAGTTCCCCCTGCATCTCCACCGTCCGGCTGGGCGTCTGGTTCGGGTTCTGGCCCCGCACATGGTCGAAGACGTAGTCGTACAGCTCGTTGAGGCCGATCTCGCCGTCCGCGTCGAGATCGGCCTCCCCGGTCTCCAGGCCCTGCACCACCGCATGGGTGAACAGGGACGGCTGGGGCGCGGAGTTCTCCGCGAGGTCGGAGCCCTCGAAGGCGTACTCCATGGAGTTGGACGCGGTGATGACCGCCCAGCCCTGCGCGCCGGGCAGATTCGTGTCCTCGAACGACTCCAGGACGTTCACGTCCCCCGCGGCGCGCACCGAGGCCCCCCGGGAGAAGGCGCCGCCGTAGCAGCAGTCGAGGAACAGCACGGTGCTGCGGGCCCGGGTGCGGGACATGCACTGCCGGACGAACTGCGCCGGGACCGCCGTGGCGTCCAGCATCTGGGGCTCGGTGTCGGTGGCGGCGAAGTACAGCTCGCCGGACTCGCTCTTGATGCCGTGGCACGAGAAGTGCAGCAGCATGGTGTCGTCGCGGCGGCGGTCGTTGAAGAAGCCCTGGATACGGCGGCGCATCTGGTCGGCCGGTGCGTTGTGCACGACGTCGACCTCGAAGTCGCCGACCTCGGGGTCGTGCAGGACCTCGGCGAGGGCGGTGGCGTCCTGCGCCGGTGCCCGCAGCTTCTTGAACCCCCCGTCGTCGTAACGGTCGTTGGCGATGATGAGTGCGTGCCGGGACTGGGATTCACCCATGGGACTGGACTCCCGTCCGGGATTCGGCCCCCGTCGTGGAGTGGCGCCTGACGAAGGTCTCGAAGGCCTCCGCCACCTGCGCGTCCGTCGCCCCGGAGATCTCCAGCACGTCGTCCCCCAACGCCACCTTCAGCGTCGGACGGCCCTCATGGCACCGCCCCAGCCAGCCGCGCAGCACCGTCATCACCTGGTTGAGCGCGCCGACCGCGCCGCCCAGACTCACCAGCAGCTCGCTGATCTGCGTCACGTCCCCGGCACGCGCGCCGGGCGGAGCGGGCCCGCCACGGGCGGGAGCCACGTCGTCGACGTCGAGTTGGAGCAGTTCCTCCCGCAGATAGCCGGTGAGTTCGGCCATCCGCCGGTCTTCCGCTCCCTCGTCGGAAAGAAGGATGCGCAGTTCCTGTGCCACCGGGTCAGCCCCCTTCCGTGTGCGGAGGGGCGGCGCGACAACGGACCATCAGTGGGCGCCACGTCATCTCATTCCAGTCTGTGCCGCCCGCCGCACCGCCGCAATCG
This sequence comes from Streptomyces sp. NPDC051976, assembly GCF_040680795.1. Classification (NCBI taxonomy): domain Bacteria; kingdom Bacillati; phylum Actinomycetota; class Actinomycetes; order Kitasatosporales; family Streptomycetaceae; genus Streptomyces; species Streptomyces sp. NPDC051976. The sequence goes on along the minus strand of NZ_JBFAXL010000023.1, from coordinate 57,681 downwards.
CACAGCGGTCGCCGCAGGGTCACATGCCGACGTCGGCGCGCCGGGCCAGCCGGGTCAATGCGGGGTTGCTGTACCTGTGGAGACTGATCAGGACGCGCAGCAGCTCCTGGCTGGTGGGGTGCACGCGCGCCATCTGTGGAGCCGCCGCCCAGGCGTCCTGCAGCGAGTCCAGGGCGCGGTCACGGTCGTGCAGCGCGAGGTGCGCCCGGGCCACGTTCATGTGCGTCGGTGCGATGCGGGTGGCGGGCAGTCCGGACGCCGGATCCACTGCCCCAGGGGCCGCGTCGATGGCGGCGCGGTAGTTCTCCATGTCCACGTCGGTGGCCACGACGTGGGTGAGCGTGTTGGCGGGGCCGACGCTGATGCCGTCGATGTCCTCGTCGACGTCGAACTGTTCGGCGGTGCGCAGCGCCGCGGCGCGGTGCCGCTCGGCTTCCCGCCGGTCTTTGATGCGACCGGCGAGGGTGAGGCCGCGCAGGTGAAGGGCGTTCAGGCTCTGGGCGCGTTCATGCTCGTCGCGAATGGACGCGGCCGCGACGACGGCACGGTCGACGACCGTGAGGCCGCCGTCGAAGTCGCCGGTGTTCAGGAACGTGCCGGCCTCGTCCCGGGCCGCGATGGCCACGGCCAGCGGCCCGGAGAGTTCAGCGGCCACACGCTGGCGCATCACCGCCAAGTCGGCAAGGGTCATCCATCTGTGCCGTGCGGCGAGCCAGTACACGGTGCTGTACGCCGACGCGACGGCCGCCCAGTCCTCGGGGCGCTCGGTGTGGTGAGCACGGCTCTGTGTGGCGGCGACGAGCGCGGGGAGCCGGTCGAGGACACCCGCCAGGTCGGCGGCGCTGCGGCGTGCCACGACGTCGCCGAGCAGACGCGCGACTTCCTGGACGGGCGGCGCCTCGCCCGGGATGTCGAACCGCCGGATCGTCGCGGTGAGTTCGCGGACGCGGGTCTCGTCTGCGGCCCGTGCGACGCCGAGCAACTCGTCGAGGGTGACGCCCATGGCGCGCGCGAGCGTGGCCGCGGTGCCCTGGGTGAGGGCGCGCTGCCCGGTCTCGATCTTCGTCAGGAGCGACAGTGACACGTCCGCGCGTCTGGCCAGCGCGGTTTGGCTGAGCCCGCGGGCCTTGCGGAGACGGGCGACGTTAGCCCCTGGTCCTGGCGTCTCGCTCATACGTGGCGTCTTCCCATTCGCACCTGTCCTGATCCCAGCGTTGCACGGCTCCTTACGGTGCGTGCAGGGCTGTGCAACTTCTGTGCAAGTCGCCGCTTACTGACAGTCGTTGAATGGATGCATCGAGCAACAGCACAGGTGGGGGCGACGATGGATCAGGGACGCGACCCGATCGCGGTGGGCCAGACCGCTTACGACGAGCGGCTCAGCCGCCTCGGCGAGGTGATGGAAGTCCTCGGAACGCTCGTCGCGCTCCGTCCACTTGGAGGAGGCCGCGAGTGGAACGCGGAACGACGGCACGTCCGGCCGGCGACGGCAATGGAGAAGATGCGACCGGGAGTTGCAGAGTGAATCTCCTCCGGTTGCTCGGCCGACACGCCGGCGCCTTATGGCTCGCCGCTCTCGTCACCGCATCTGTCGCGATGGGCGAACTGCTGGCGCACCTCTGACCCCTCGCCGGTCGAGGTGTCCCCGATGCGGCGAGGGCACCACGCTCGCCGCCGCGCGGATGCGCGGCAACGGGCATCCGATGCACATCTTCGACAACCAGGAGGACCGCACGATGACCACAGCCGTCCAGACCCGCACCGAGACCCGTACACGGGATCCGAAGGAACTGCGGCAAGCTCGTCGACATCGGGGTCCACCAGTTAATCCTCGACACCCCGGTCTGGTTCGCGATCTGCGACAAGTACAACGGCGGCCGGTACAAGCACCACGCACCGTTCATCCAGCGCCGCGGCGACGGACTGTGCCTGCGCACCGCGGACTTCCTCACCTCGATCGGATTCACCATCGACGAGGAGCTGTGGGCGATCGACGGCGCCGAATGCTCGCCATGCGACAACCAGGTCCCCGACAGCCACTGAACCGACCGGGAGCGGCCCCGTCCCCTCGGCCCAAGCGGGCACCATGGGACGGGGCACAGCCCGTTCCCCGCCAGCAGAGGACGCCAGATGCCCGCCCAGCACGACATCGCCGCAGAGACCGAACTGTGGGACACCTACGCCAGCAGCGCCTTCAAGGAGGATGACGAGCCCGTCTTCCGCTGGACGCAGTACGCCGGACACGGCCCCGGCCCCGAGCTGCTCGGCGACCCGGAGAGTGTGCTGGAGATCGGCTGCGGCACCGGCCGGGCACTCGCCCACCTGGCGCAGCGCGGTATCAAGGCGGCAGGGGTTGACCTGTCGCCCGTCATGGTCGGGAAGGTCGCCCAGCGGTGGGGGCCGACCGGTGCCCGGTTCCACTGCGCTGAGGTGCTGGAGTACCTGCGCAGCACGACCGAGACCTACGACGCGGTCTACTCGATCTTCGGTGCCGCGTGGTTCACCGACCCGTCCAAGCTCTTCCCACTCGTGCAGCGGTGCCTCAATCCGGGTGGTGTCTTCGTCTTCTCGCAGCCGCCCGCCATCCCCGGCGCGTACGGCCCGCAGGGCATGTACAAGGGGGGCTTCGCCGGGAAGGCGATGTTCACCTACCGCTACAGCTACCGCCCCGCGGTCTGGGAACGCCTGCTGACCCGCGCCGGGTTCGCCACCGCCACGGCCCAGGTGCTGGATGCCCCGAAGCCGGGCCACATCGGCACCCTGCTCGTGCGGGGCACTGCGGCACCCTGACGGTCTGACGTCTCGACCGAGCGCCCTGCCGCCGTGCGGCGACGCAGAAGCCTGGATTGGGGGTGCGAACCGGCGTCGCCCGGTGATCGCCCGAACAGGCTCGGTGGGGCGGGTGGGACTCGAACCCACGACCGACGGATTATGAGTCCGCTGCTCTAACCGGCTGAGCTACCGCCCCGTACGGCGCGTCGTGCTCGCCGTCTGCCGCAGCATAGCTGCTCATACGATCTGTCGCCCTCGCGGGTCTCAGACGCGTCATCGGGTGGACACCGCGGGGCGGGCGGGTGGTTCCGCGGGCAATGAAAAAGGACCCCAGGGGGGTCCTGATCCTGCGCTCCCCCGACTGGACTCGAACCAGTAACCTGCCGGTTAACAGCCGGCTGCTCTGCCAATTGAGCTACAGGGGACCGAGCTCCCCCGACTGGACTCGAACCAGTAACCTGCCGGTTAACAGCCGGCTGCTCTGCCAATTGAGCTACAGGGGATCGCTCTGCGTGCACCGAATGCGCCCGCCTGGGTGCCCCCGGACGGCGCGCGCTCGCTGCGACACATACATTAGCGCAAGTGAGGGGGTGCTCCGCCAACCGGTTGCTCCAGGGTTGCCCCCCGGGTGCACAGGGTAGGCGCCGAGCACAGACCCCCGTCCGACAACGCGGGCCCGACAAGGCAGAAGGGTGGAGCCATGCGCTACCGGCTGACGTTCATCGCTGGAGCAGCTGTCGGCTACGTGTTCGGCGCGCAGGCCGGGCGCGAGCGGTACGAGCAGCTGCGCAAGAGCGCGCAGCGGCTCGCTCAGAACCCGGCGGTCAGGAACACCGCGGAGAGTGTCGTGACCAACGGCAGGTCGGCCGCGGTGAAGGCCGCCGACGCGGCGACGGCCAAGGTCGGGGACCGGCTGCCGGAGTCGGTGACCGAGCGGGTGCGCGCACTGCGCGACCGCGGTCAGGGTGAGGACGACTGGGGTACGTCGAACACTTGATGGACCTGATGCACGGCTGACACCCCGCGCGCCCCGCGCGTGGGGCATCATCTCGTTCCATGGGGAAAGTCGCCGGGATAGACAGCTCGACCGCAGGCACCACCGTCATCGTGTGCGACACGCAGACCGGGGAGGTACTGCGGCAGGGGTACGCCCCGCATCCCCTGGACGACGGCGAGAAGCCGACCGAGCTCGACCCCCAGGCGTGGCTGCTCTCGCTCGGCGAGGCGGCCAAGGGCGGCGTCCTCGAGGGCGTGCAGGCGATCGGGATCTCCGGCCAGCAGCACGGGCTGCTGGCGCTGGATGCCGGCGGTGTGGCGGTCCGCCCCGCGCTGCTGCGAGGCGACAAGCGGGCCCAGGTGCAGGCGGCGGATCTGACCGAGGAGCTGGGCGGGCCCGGCGGCTGGGCGGAGGCGGTCGGCGCGGTGCCGCAGGCGGCCTACCCGGTGGCGAAGCTGCGCTGGATCGCCCAGCACGAACCGTCGGCGGCCCAGCGGATCGCCGAGGTCATGCTGCCGCACGACTGGCTGGTGTGGCAGCTGCTGGGGCGGCCCGCCCGCCGTACCACCGACCGCGGCGACGCCTCCGGCACCGGCTACTGGTCGGCGGCGACCGGCGAGTACCGCACCGACCTGGTCGAGCGGGCGCTCGGCCACCAGGTGAAGCTGCCGGAGGTGCTGGCCCCGGCGGAACCGGCGGGCCAGACCCCCGAGGGCCTGCTGATCTCCGCGGGTACCGGCGACAACATGGCCGCCGCCCTGGGCCTGGGCCTCGGCCCCGGTGACGCGGTGGTCTCGCTGGGCACCGCGGGCACCGTCTTCGCGGTGCACCACGAGGCGCTGAAGGACCCGACGGGTACGGTCACCGCCTTCGCCGACGCGACCGGCCGCCATCTGCCGGTGGTCCAGGTGCGCAACGCGGTCCGCGCGCTGCGCGGCACCGCCGATCTGCTGGGCACCGACCTGGCGGGCCTGTCCGAGCTGGCGCTGCGCTCGACGCCGGGCGCGTACGGGCTGGTGCTGCTGCCGTACCTGGAGGGCGAGCGGACCCCCGACCTGCCGCACACCGCGGGCACCCTGGCCGGGCTGCGGCGTGAGTCGATGAAGCCGGAGCACCTGGCGCGGGCGGCGTTCGAGGGCATGCTGTGCGGGCTGACCGACGCGCTGGACGTGCTGCGCAACAGGGGTGTGGAGGTGCGGCGGGTGTTCCTGCTGGGCGCCGCCGCCGAGCTGCCCGCGGTCCAGGTGATCGCGCCGCCGCTGTTCGGCACCCAGGTCGTCGTACCGCCGGCCGGCGAGTACGCGGCGCTGGGCGCGGCGCGTCAGGCGGCCTGGTCGCTGGGCGCGGTCCTGGGGTCGCAGTCGCAGAGCGAGCCGCCGTCCTGGACGCGGGCCGCGCACCAGCTGCTGGAGCCGGGCGAGGACGCGGCGGTGGGTTCCGCGGTCCGCCAGCAGTACGTCGCGGTGCGCGAGCACACGCACCCGGGAGCCTTTGCCTCGCTTTAATCACATGCGGCGCACGGATGTCGGAAGATAGGCTCACACGCCGCTCCCCGTGCGCCGACCCATGCCGCGCGCGCCCAAGCACCGCGGCCGCCAGCCGTAATTGCCGACACCGAGGTATTCAGTGTGCTGATCCGACTCCTGCGATCCCATCTCGGACCGTACAAGCGGCCCATCGGCCTTCTGGTGCTGCTGCAACTCGTGCAGACCATCGCCACCCTTTTCCTGCCCACTCTGAACGCCGACATCATTGATAACGGTGTCATCAAGGGTGATACCGGCTACATCCTGCAATTGGGCGCGATCATGATCGGGGTGACCGTCGTCCAGGTCGTCTGCGCGATCGGCGCGGTCTACTACGGCGCCGGCGCCGCCATGGCGGTCGGCCGTGACATCCGCAAGTCGGTCTTCGACCGGGTGCAGAGCTTCTCGGCCCGCGAGGTGGGCCAGTTCGGCGCCCCCTCGCTGATCACCCGCACCACCAACGACGTCCAGCAGGTGCAGATGCTGGTGCTGATGGGCTTCACGCTCATGGCGTCGGCCCCGATCATGTGCGTCGGCGGCATCGTGATGGCGCTCGGCCAGGACGTGCCGCTGTCGTCGCTGCTGCTGGCCGTGGTGCCGGTACTGGGCGTCGTGATCAGCTTGATCGTGCGCAAGCTCCGCCCGCTGTTCCGCTCGATGCAGACCCGGGTCGACACCGTGAACCGGGTGCTGCGCGAGCAGATCACCGGAATCCGCGTCATCCGCGCGTTCGTCAAGGACGACTACGAGAAGCGGCGTTTCGCCGGGGCCAACGACGATCTCACCGAGGTCTCCCTCGCCACCGGCCGTCTGCTGGCGCTGATGTTCCCGCTGGTGATGGCGGTGGTGAACATCTCCAGCGTCGCGGTGCTCTGGTTCGGCGCCCACCGGATCGACAGCGGCGGAATGAAGATCGGCGCGCTGACGGCATTCCTCAGTTATCTGATGCAGATCCTGATGTCGGTGATGATGGCCACCTTCATGTTCATGATGGTGCCGCGCGCCGAGGTCTGCGCCGAGCGCATTGAGGAGGTGCTCGGCACCGACTCCAGCGTCGTCCCGCCGACCGCGCCGGTGAAGACGCTGAGCCGCCACGGCGAGCTGGAGCTGTTCGACGTGGACTTCGCCTATCCGGGCGCCGAGGCGGCCGTGCTGCGCGGCGTCGACCTGATCGCCAGGCCCGGCGAGATCACCGCGGTGATCGGCTCCACCGGCAGCGGAAAGTCGACGCTGCTCGGGCTGATCCCACGGCTGTACGACGCCACCGGCGGCCGGGTGCTGGTCGACGGCGAGGACGTGACCGAGCTGGACCCGGCGCTGCTCGCCGAGACCGTCGGCCTCGTACCGCAGAAGCCGTATCTCTTCTCCGGCACCGTGGCGAGCAACCTGCGCTACGGGCGGCCGGACGCCACGGACGAGGAGCTGTGGCAAGCCCTGGAGGTCGCCCAGGCCAAGGAGTTCGTCGAGCGGCTCGACGGCGGCCTGGAGGCGGAGATCGCCCAGGGCGGCAGCAATGTCTCGGGCGGGCAGCGGCAGCGGCTGGCGATCGCCCGGGTGCTGGTGCGGCGCCCGGAGATCTACCTGTTCGACGACTCCTTCTCGGCCCTGGACTACGCCACCGACGCGGCGCTGCGGCGCGCGCTGGCCCGGGAGACGGCGGAGGCCACCGTGGTGATCGTCGCCCAGCGGGTGTCGACCATCCGTGACGCGGACCGGATCATCGTCCTGGACGAGGGCCGGGTCGTCGGCCAGGGCACCCACGGGGAACTGATGACGAGCAACGAGACGTACCGGGAGATCGTGTTGTCGCAGCTCACCGAACAGGAGGCGGCGGCCTGATGAGTGACGACGACGCGCAGAAGCCCGCCGCCAGGCCGCGGCCGACGCCGATGGCCGGGCCCGCCCGGTTCATGAGCGGCGGCCCGATCGAGAAGTCGATGGACTTCAAGGGCTCGCTGCGGCGGGTGATCCGGCTGATGCGGCCGGACCGCTTCTTCCTGTACCTGCTGCTCGCTCTGGGCACGGCCAGCGTCGCGCTGGCGGTGACCGGGCCGCGGATCCTGGGCCGGGCCACCGACCTGATCTTCGCCGGGGTCATCGGTCAGCAGATCAAGGGCGGCTCCAAGCAGCAGGCGCTCGACCACCTGCACGCGCACGGCGACGGCCGGGTCGCGGACATGCTCAAGGGCATCGACTTCACCCCCGGCCAGGGCATGGACTTCCACGCCATCGGCATGGTGCTGCTGCTGGCGCTCGGGGTGTACGCGGCCTCCGCGGTCTTCGGCATCGTGCAGATGCGCACCGCGACCAAGGTGATCAACCGGGCGGCCAGCCGGCTGCGCCGGGACGTCGAGGAGAAGCTGTCCCGGCTGCCGCTGTCGTACTTCGACCAGCAGCCGCGCGGCGAGGTGCTCAGCCGGGCGACCAACGACATCGACAACATCGGCCAGACCATGCAGCAGACCATGGGCCAGCTGGTGAACTCGGTGCTGACCATCGTCGGCGTGCTGGCGATGATGTTCTGGATCTCCTGGCTGCTGGCCCTGGTCGCGCTGGTCACCGTGCCGGTGACGATGCTGGTGGCGACGAAGGTCGGCAAGCGCGCCCAGCCGCAGTTCGTGCAGCAGTGGAAGACCACCGGCAAGCTGAACGCGCACATCGAGGAGATGTACACCGGTCACTCGCTGGTGAAGGTCTTCGGCCGCGCCGAGGAGTCCGCGGCGCTGTTCGAGGAGCAGAACGAGGCGCTGTACAGGTCGGGCTTCAAGGCGCAGTTCATCTCCGGCACGATCCAGCCGATGATGATGTTCATCGGCAACCTGAACTACGTGCTGGTGGCCGTCGTCGGCGGTCTGCGGGTGGCCTCGGGCGCGCTGTCGATCGGTGACGTCCAGGCGTTCGTCCAGTACTCACGGCAGTTCAGCCAGCCGCTGACGCAGGTCGCGAGCATGGCGAACCTGATCCAGTCGGGTGTCGCCTCGGCCGAGCGGGTGTTCGAACTCCTCGACGCCGAGGAGCAGTCGGCGGACCCGAAGGAGGGCGCGCGCCCCGCGGAGCTGCGCGGCAGGGTCGACCTGGAGGACGTCAGCTTCCGCTACAAGCCGGACAAGCCGCTCATCGACGGGCTGTCGCTGACGGTCGAGCCTGGCAACACGGTCGCGATCGTCGGCCCGACCGGCGCGGGCAAGACCACCCTGGTCAACCTGCTGATGCGGTTCTACGAGGTGTCGGGCGGCCGGATCACCCTGGACGGCACGGACGTCGCCGCGATGTCCAGGGAGGAGCTGCGCGCCGCGATCGGCATGGTGCTGCAGGACACCTGGCTGTTCGGCGGCTCGATCGCCGAGAACATCGGGTACGGCTCCGAGGAGGCGACCCGCGAGGACATCGAGGCGGCGGCGCGGGCGGCCCACGCCGACCGCTTCATCCGCACCCTCCCGGACGGCTACGACACCGTCATCGACGACGAGGGCTCCGGGGTCAGCGCGGGCGAGAAGCAGCTCATCACCATCGCGCGGGCGTTCCTGTCCGACCCGGTGATCCTGGTGCTCGACGAGGCGACCAGCAGCGTCGACACCCGGACCGAGGTGCTGATCCAGCGGGCGATGGCCAAACTCAGCCACGGCCGTACCAGCTTCGTCATCGCGCACCGGCTGTCCACGATCCGCGACGCCGACGTCATCCTGGTGATGGAGTCCGGCGCGATCGTCGAACAGGGCACGCACGACGAGCTGCTGGCCGCGCAGGGCTCGTACGCGCGGTTGTACGCCGCCCAGTTCGCGCAGGCGGTGGCCGAGGTCGACTGAGCCGGGGCCGGGCGGTGCCCGGCCGGGGACGCGAGGGGGACGAGGGCACGAGGCGTTGGTAGCCTGTGCCCTCGTTCCCCGTCGGGCAGCGGGTCCGGGGGACGGGTCTGGGCCGTCGTGCCCCGGGAGGCAGAAGTCATGAGCAGTGCCGTCACCGCACCGCCGCGCGCCCGTGGCCGGTCAGCGGCCGGACCGCGTACCGGGCAGCCCACGGGTTCGGAGCCCGCGCGCTGCCCTAGGCGCGGCGGCTCGGTGCTGGGGCGGCGCAGTGCCAGAGTGCCGATCTGGTACCTGCGGGTGATCGGTCTGGTCAACTTGATGTGCGCGGTGTCCCTCACCCTGCGCACCGAGGTCTACACCCACAACACCGGTGAGCTGTACACCCCGTTCATGCTCTTCGCCGGCTTCGGCTCGGCCGCCGCCGCCGTCTTCATGGCGATGATGCTGGCCCGGCACAAGCGGATGGCCTGGCTGGTCTTCATGGCGCTGTGCGGCGGTTACGCGGCGCTGTCGGTGTGGGGCCTGTTCTTCCACGACTTCCGGCAGCACCCGTTCAACTGGGTGTCCACCGCGCTCACGCTGACCGTGCTGTGCTTCGGGGCGCTGGGCCGCCGGGAGTTCCACGGCAAGGGCGACCGCACCAACCCGCAACTGGCCCTGGCCGTACTGGGCGTGGGCGCGCTGCTGTCGGTGCTGGTCGGCACCACCCTGGTCACCGCGGTCGGCCCGGACGGCGCCAGCGTCGGCGACCGCGTCTGGTACGTGGCGCTGCGGCTGGGCACCCTCAGCCGCGACGACGACCTCGCGCCCAACCTGCACGTCAACGCTCTGGCCGGCGGCGGCATCAACCTCGCGGGCCTGGTCCTGCTGCTCGCCGTCCTCTACGCGCTGTTCCGCTCGCCGCGCGGCCAGGAGCTCCAGGACCGCGCGGACGAGGACCGGCTGCGCGCGCTGCTGGAGCGGCACGGCGCCCGCGACTCGCTCGGCTACTTCGCGCTGCGCCGCGACAAGTCGGTGGTCTTCTCCCCCAGCGGCAAGGCGGCGATCGCCTACCGGGTGGTCGGCGGGGTCGCGCTGGCCTCCGGTGACCCGATCGGCGACGTCGAGGCGTGGCCGGGAGCGATCGACGCCTGGCTGGTCGAGGCGCGCGACCACGCCTGGATCCCGGCGGTGATGGGCGCCAGCGAGGAGGGCGGTACGGTCTTCGCCCGGCACGGCCTGGACGCGCTGGAGCTCGGCGACGAGGCGATCGTCGAGACGGACGAGTTCACCCTCGACGGCCGGGCGATGCGCGGGGTGCGGCAGGCGTACAACCGCGTACGGCGGGCCGGTTACACCACCCGTATCCGCAGGCACCACGACATCCCCGACGCCGAGATGGCCGAGCTGATCGCGGCCGCCGACCGCTGGCGGGACGGCCAGACCGAGCGCGGCTTCTCGATGGCGCTGGGCCGGCTCGGCGATCCTGCCGACGGCGACTGCGTGATGATCGAGTGCCATGACGGCGCCGGTGAGCTGCGCGCGCTGCTGAGCTTCGTGCCGTGGGGCCCCAAGGGGCTGTCGCTCGACCTGATGCGGCGCGACCGCGACAGCGAGAACGGCCTGATGGAGTTCATGGTGCTCGACCTCATCGAGCGGGCCGCGGAGGTCGGGGTGGAGCGGGTGTCGCTGAACTTCGCCATGTTCCGCTCGGTGTTCGAGGACGGCGCCCGGCTGGGCGCGGGCCCGGTGCTGCGGATGTGGCGCTCGGCGCTGATGTTCTTCTCCCGCTGGTGGCAACTGGAGTCGCTCTACCGGGCGAACGCCAAGTACCGGCCGATCTGGGAGCCGCGGTTCCTGCTCTTCGCCAAGAGCGCGCACCTGCCCAGGATCGGTCTGGCCAGCGCCCGGGCCGAGGGCTTCATCGTGGCGCCCAAGCCGCTGGCGATGCTGCGCCGGGAGGGCTGAGCCGGGCATGTCTCCGGCGCATTCCTCCGCCTTGGTCCACCATGGAGTGAAGGAGGAGCGATGCGCGGAGCACAGGCGATCGGGATGGGTGTCGCGGGGGCGCTGGCCGTCGGTCTGGCCGCGGGCTGCTCACCCACCGGCGGCAGTGACGACAAGGCCGCGCCGCCCCGGTCCGTGCTCACCGGACAGCCGGGCGCCGCGGGCCGGGTGCTCGCCGTGAAGATCGACAACGTCGGCGCCGCCCGTCCGCAGACCGGCCTGAACGACGCGGACATCGTGTACGGCATCGAGGTCGAGGGCGGACTGTCGCGGCTCATGGCCGTCTACGACAGCAACCACATGCCACCGGTCGTCGGCCCGGTCCGCAGCGCCCGCGAGACCGACCTCCAGCTCCTGGCCCAGTACGACCACCCGGCGCTCGCCTTCTCCGGCGCCCAGAGCCGGCTGCTGCCCGTGCTGAAGAAGTCGGACCTCGTCGCGAGGACCGGGACGAGCAGCTTCTTCCGCTCGTCGGGCAAACCCGCCCCGCACAACGAATACCTGCACACCAAGGGCCTCACCGACGGCGCCGGAGCGGCGAGGAACATCGGCCTGGAATTCTCCGGGACCGTACCGGCCGGGGGCGCGCCGGGCACCACCGCCTCGGCGGCCATGCCCGCCGCGCGCTTCACCTTCACCTGGAACGGGTCGGCGTACCGGGTCGCCATGGACGGTGTGCGCTCGCCCTGGACCGCCGACAACGTGATCATCCAGCACGTCACGGTCAAGGAGTCGCGCTTCCACAGCCGCACCGGGTTCGTGCCGTTCTCCCAGACCGTCGGCCAGGGGTCCGGCACCGTGCTGCGCGACGGCCGCTCGTACAGCGTGCGGTGGGACCGGCCCACGGCGGACGCCGGAACGGCGTACACCCACGACGGCCGTACGGTGCCGCTGCGGCCGGGGAGGACCTGGATCATCCTCGCACCGGACGGATCTCAGTCCAGGTAGCCGCGGAGCTGGTCGGCGAAGGCGTGGTCGCGCAGCTTGTTGAGGGTCTTGGACTCGATCTGGCGGATCCGCTCGCGGGTGACGCCGAAGATCCGGCCGATCTCCTCCAGGGTGCGCGGGCGGCCGTCGGCGAGGCCGTACCGCAGCTGGACGACCTTGCGTTCGCGCTCGCCGAGGGTGGAGAGCACCGCGTCCAGGTGCTGGCGCAGCAGCAGGAAGGCGGCGGACTCCACCGGTGACGTGGCGTCGCCGTCCTCGATGAGGTCGCCGAGCGCGACGTCCTCCTCCTCGCCGACCGGCGCGTGCAGCGAGACCGGCTCCTGAGCCAGCCGCAGCACCTCGCTGACCCGCTCCTCCGGCAGGTCGAGCTGGGCGGCGACCTCTTCGGTGGTGGGCTCGTAGCCGCGCTCCTGGAGCAGCCGCCGCTGCACCCGCACCACACGGTTGATCAGCTCCACCACGTGCACCGGGACCCGTATCGTGCGGGCCTGGTCGGCGAGCGCGCGGGACATCGCCTGGCGGATCCACCAGGTGGCGTAGGTGGAGAACTTGTAGCCGCGGGCGTAGTCGAACTTCTCCACCGCGCGGATCAGCCCGAGGTTGCCCTCCTGGACCAGGTCGAGCATGGTCAGGCCGCGGCCGACGTAGCGTTTGGCGACGGAGACGACCAGCCGCAGGTTCGCCTCGATCAGCCGGCGCTTGGCCATCCGGCCCAGGACCACCAGCCGGTCGAGGTCGACGGCGAGCTGCGAGTCGAGGTCGGGGAAGTTGCCGAGCTTCTCCTCGGCGAACAGCCCGGCCTCCACGCGGCGGGCCAACTCCACTTCCTGGGCGGCGGTGAGCAGCGGGATACGGCCGATCTCGCGCAGATACTGCCGGAAGAGGTCCGCGGACGGCCCCGCGCTCTCCTCGCGCAACGGACGCGGCTCGTCCTCCGGTTCGTCCGTGACGGCCGCCGTCCCGGCGTCACGGCGCTGTTCCGGCACCCGTGACCCCATGAGGCTGCCTGGCGGATCCGCCTGGGGCTCCATCGCCACCACCTCGGCCACGGTCATGAGGGTCGTGATCTGGGTCTGGGTCTGCACGGAAGCGACCTCCAGAGTGAGCGCACCTTTGAGCTCGGAGAGAGGACTCGCCGACCAGGCCGTCAGGCGCCGTCACCCAGTGTGGCCCACGACGCACCTTTGCTACGAGGGTCGTGCGGCGCCTTTTTCACCCCACGTCACCACATGCGTCCGCGCGGTAACGCTTGGCATATGCGGTGAAATCACCGCAAGCGGCCCGCCGGACGTCAGAGTCCGGCCGCGCCCAGTTCGCGCAGCCGCTGGCCGTACTGCTGCAGCGCCCACAACTCGCTCTGCGCCGCGGCGACTTCGGGTACGCCGTCCGGCACGCCCTGGGCGTCCAGCCGGGCGATGGTGGCCTGCACCTGCGCGACCCGGCGCTTCACCGCGTTCAGACGGACGTCGACCAGCACCTGGCCCGCGTAGAACTCCGGGCTCTTGTGCATGACCGGCTCCACCGCCAGCTCGGTGACCATCATCCGCACCGAGTCGTCCGGCGCGGCGTCGCGGACCCGCACCAGATAGTCGCCGTCGGCCTGCTCGACCCCGCCCGCCTCGCTGATGACCCGGCGCACCGCGATGTACGGCGGGCCGGTGAACTCGTCCTCGCCGTACGCGTCGAAGGCGGGCGAGACCAGCTTCGGGTACTGCAGGGCGAGCTTGAGCAGCTCGCGCTCCACGCGGTGCGCGGGGCTGCGCAGATCGAGCCGCGGGCCGCGCGCGGCGTTCTGCGCGGGCGCCGCGGACCCCTGGCCGCCACCCGCGTACCCACCGCTCTGGTACCCGCCGCCGCCCTGGCGCCCGTACTCGGGCCGCCCGGTGGTGCTGCCGCCGCCCGCCGCCCGTGCCCTGGCCATCGCCCGCACCCGGCGGATGACGGACTGCTCCTCGGACTGCGAGGCGATGCCCGCCATGCCGACCAGCCGGATCGCGTAACGGTCGCGCAGCGCCTGGTTCTTGATCGCCGCCACGACCGCGACCGCGGCGTCCACCGCGGCCACCCGGCCCTCGTCGGTGTCCAGGTTGTAGCGCGCCACGATCGAGCGCAGCGCGAAGGCGAACAGCGGCGTACGGCCCTCGATCAGCCGCTGCACGGCCGCGTCGCCCTCGGCCAGCCGCAGCTCGCAGGGGTCCATACCGCCGGGGGTGATCGCGATGGACGTCTCGGCCGCGAACTTCTGGTCGTCCTCGAACGCCCGCAGCGCGGCCTTCTGCCCCGCCTCGTCGCCGTCGAAGGTGAAGACCACCTCGGCGCCGGAGTTGTCCATCAGCAGCCGGCGCAGGATCTTGATGTGGTCGCCGCCGAAGGACGTGCCGCAGGTGGCGATGGCCGTGGTGACCCCGGCGAGATGGCAGGCCATCACATCGGTGTACCCCTCCACCACGACCGCCCGCCCGGTCCTGGCGATCTCCTTCTTGGCCAGGTCGATGCCGTACAGCACCTGGGACTTCCGGTAGAGCGGCGTCTCGGAGGTGTTCAGGTACTTCGGCCCCTGGTCGTCATCCCGCAGCTTGCGCGCGCCGAAGCCGATCACCTCGCCGGTGATGTCGCGGATCGGCCAGATCAGCCGTCCCCGGAAGCGGTCGATGGCTCCGCCGCGGCGGCTCTCGGAGGCCAGACCCGCGGTGATCAGCTCCTTGTCGGAGAAGCCCTTCCCCCGCAGGAAGCGCACCAGGTGATCCCAGCCCGCGGGCGCGTACCCGACCCCGAAGTGCTCGGCCGCCGCCTGGTCGAACCCGCGCTCGGCCAGGAACCTCCGCCCGATCTCCGCCTCGGCCCCGCCCAACTGCTCGACATAGAACAGCGCGGCCGCCTTGTGCGCCTCTACCAGCCGGATCCGCTCGCCCTGCTGCCGCCCGGGGACATGACTCCCCTCCTCGTACCGCAGCGTGATCCCGGCCTGCCCGGCCAGCCGCTCCACGGCCTCGGTGAACGACAGATGGTCGACCTTCATGACGAACGCGAGGGTGTCCCCACCCTCGCCGCAGCCGAAGCAGTTGCCGGTGAGGATGTTGTCCTCGAGGACGAAGGCGGCACCCTGTTCCACCGTGGCGCAGTAGACCTCCTCGACGCGATCGGTCGGCTCGACGGACTTGACCGTCCAGCCGCGGCGCACCAACTGCTTCGCGGAGTCGAGGTAACGCTTCCGGTGACCGGAGTTGAGGAAGAACTCCTCCGTCAGGTCCTCGTGGATGAAGTGGACACGGAAGATCGCGCTCGGCTCCCGTCCGGGGAAGCCCTCCCGCGTCTGCTGGGTGATGCCGTAGGTGCCGATCCCGAGCCGGGTGGCGACGGTCCTGACGTATTCGAGCGTCTCGCGGGACGCGCAGTTCAGGCTGACCGTGCCGTCTTCGGCCACATGGCCGTCCGCGGCCACGTAGCCCGCGAGCCAGCCGTAGAGATACGGGACCGACTCGTCCAGCGGCGGGAGGCTCTTGAAGAACTTCGGCAGGTGGTGGACGACGATCTGGCGGGGGCTCTCGACGATGGTGCTGTTGGGGAACCACCGCAGGAGTTCGGCGTCCTTGACGGGGTCGAGTTGGGCCATCGACCCGGTGTCGTTGAGGGTGCCGTCGCCGAAGGTGATGCCGTGGGCGATCCCGAACGGCGACGGGGTGGTCTGTTGGACGCGGGAGCCGGGGAACACGTAGGACAGCCGGTGTTCGGGCTTCAGGTCCTTGGTGACGACCTCGCGCGTGTTGTAGCGGTTCGTCCCGGAACGGACGAACCAACGGTGTTCCGCGGTGGCGAAGATCTCCTTGCGCTGGCCGTTCCGTCCCAGCGTCACCTTGAGCAGGGCCTGCGTGCCGAAGGACCGGAAAGGAGCCTCGTACCAGTTGCCACTGCGGGTGAGAACGCGGTGCGAGCCGCCCGCGAGCTCCCGGATCTCCCGCACGCCGTCCCAGGTGAGCACCCGGGTCTCGCCCGCCAGGCAGTGGTAGAGGCCCTTGGAGGGGCTGACCTGGAAGGAGGGGGACTTCTCGTCGTGGAAGGGGCACAGGCCCTTGAGGTTGCCGCCGCCGGCGTTCTTGAGCTGGAGGTATTCGGAGACGACGGCGTCGATCGGGACCGCGTCCCGTACCGCCTTCACGTCTTCGTCCTTGATCCTGCCCGCCACCCGCGCAAGTCTACGGTGCGGGTGGGACAGCGCCGTGCGGCGGAAGTCTTGACCGGCGGGGAAGGCGGGGTCTAGCTTCCCCGTCTATTAGGAAGCTTTCCTAACTTGACGCGAGGAGAGGCGCCGTATGCCGCCGACGCACAGCAGACGCAGGCTCCGCCGTACCGCTATCGCCGCCACCGCATCGACCGCCGTGCTGGCGGCGCTCACGGCGGCGTGGGCCGCGAACAGCGCGAGCGGCGCACCGGTGAGGGCGGCCGCCGCGACCGCCGGGCTGGTCCGGGTGAACCAGGTCGGCTACACCGACAGCGGCGCCAAGGAGGCGTTCCTGCTGGCGAAGGGGGCCGTGACCGGGGCGGCCTGGAAGCTGCTGGACAGCACGGGCGCGGTCGCCGCGTCCGGCACCACCGGGGCCAGCCTGGGGTCGTGGAACAGCGCCTATCCGGCGGTCTACCTGATCGACTTCTCCTCGGTGAAGACCGACGGCAGCTACCACCTGGCGGTCAGCGGCGCCGCCACCGGCACCTCCCCCACCTTCACCATCGGCACCTCCTCCGCGGTGTTCGACAAGCCCGCCGCGGACGCCACCGCCTTCTTCCAGGCCCAGCGCGACGGCGCGGACACCATCCCCGGCCAGCTCGGCCACAAGCCGTCGCACCTCAACGACACCAAGGCCACCGTCTACAACTGGCCCTCCTTCACCACCAGTGACGGCGACACCATCAAGGCCGCGCCGACCAAGATCGGCGGCACGGTCGACGTCTCCGGCGGCTGGTTCGACGCGGGCGACTACCTGAAGTTCACCGAGACCACGTCGTACGCCGTCGCCGCGCTGCAGATCGCCGCCCGGCAGACCGGCGCGAGCGCCTCCTCCGCCCTCGACGCGGAGGCGCAGCACGGCGTGGACTGGCTGGACAAGATGTGGGACCCGGCGACGAAGACGCTGTACATCCAGGTCGGTCTGGGGTCGGGTACGGACAGCGGCAGCGTCGTCGGCGACCACGATGTGTGGCGGCTGCCGGAGAAGGACGACGCGGACGCGGCGCACCCGTTCCTGAAGAACCGCCCGGTCTTCCGGGCCGCCGCGCCCGGCGCGAAGATCAGCCCCAACCAGGCGGGCCGGCTGGCCGCCGACTTCGCGCTCGCCGCGCAGCGCTTCGCGGCCTCCGACCCGGCGAAGGCGCGGGCGTACCTGGCCACCGCCGCGCAAGTTTACGGCCTGGCCGACACCAGCCCCGGCAAGCTGGTGACCACCGTGCCGTACGCGTACTACCCCGAGACGACCTGGAAGGACGACCTGGCGCTCGGCGGCGCGGAACTGGCGCTCGCCGCGCAGAAGCTGGGCGACTCCCGCGCCTCGGCCTGGCTGTCGCAGGCCGCCACCTGGGCCAAGGGCCACCAGACGGAGGCCGACGCCGACACCCTCAACATGTACGACACCAGCGCGCTGGCCGACCTGGACCTCGCCCAGGCGATCAAGGCGGCGGGGAACCCGAGCGGCCTCGCGGTGACGTACGACGACCTCGTCGGCTATGTGAAGGCGCAGATCACCACCGGCCAGAACCGGGCCAAGGCCGACCTGTTCCACGCGGGGGCGATCTACAACGACTTCGACGCCGACTCGCACACCCTGGGTCTTGCCGCCACCACCCGGCTGTACCGGACGATCACCGGCGACACCGCGTACAACCGCTTCGGTGTGCAGCAGCTCGACTGGCTGCTGGGCGCCAACGCCTGGGGCACGGCCTTCATGGTCGGCGAGGGGCAGAGCTTCCCGCACTGCACCGCGGGGCAGCTCGGCAACCTCGCGGGGAGCCTCGACGGCTCGGCGCCGGTCGAGCTGGGCGCGATCGTCAACGGGCCCAATGACTCGACCCAGTTCAGCGGCGGGCTCGGCGACTACCTCGACGGTATGAGGAAGTGCCCGCCGAGCGGTGACCCGTACAGTGCCTTCACCGGGCACGGCAGCCGGTACACCGACGACGTGCGCTCGTGGCAGAGCTCCGAGCCCGCGCTCGACATGGACGCCTCGGGGCTGCTGGCCTTCTACCTGTCGAGCTGAGCCGTCCGGCCCCGCGGCCCGCACGGCGTCCGCGTCACCTGACGAGGTCCTTGGTGACGAAGATGTAGTGCGGGCCGCTGGGCTCGATGACGAACTCCTCGCCGACGACGGTGAAGCCGAAGTGCTCGTAGAAACCGGTGGCCGATGTACGGCCGTTGCACCACACGACCTCGGCGCCGCGCGCGGCGCACTCCCGCAGCCCGGCGAGCAGGGCGGCGGCGCCGAAGCCCTTCCCGCGCACCTCCGGGTCGCTGCCCATGCCGCGGAAGCGGTACGCGGACAGGCCGTCCTCGCCCGCCAGGGGGTCGGGGAAGAACGTCACGCACCCCACCACCGCCCCGGCCTCGTCATAGGCGGCTATGTGGAACACGTCGTCGCGCGCGTCCTCGGGATACACCGCCGCCTCCCGCGGCATGCCGGTCCGCAGCACTGCCCAGCGCAGCGGAAAGATCTCCTCGACGGGCACTACGGCGGTACGCATGACGGTGTCCTCCCTGGTCAGTCCAGGAAAGAGGTTAGCGGCACCGTCGGGTCGCTGAGGAGCTCGGGGTCGATCTGGCGGCCGGAGCGGATGAGCTGCTGGATCTGGTCGGTGACGTCCCAGACGTTGACGTTCATGCCCGCGAGGACGCGGCCCTCGCGCAGCCAGAAGGCGATGAACTGGCGCTTGCCGACGTCGCCGCGGCAGACGACCTGGTCGTAGGAGCCGGGGGCGGCGTGTCCCGAGAACTCCATGCCCAGGTCGTACTGGTCGGAGAAGAAGTACGGGACGCGGTCGTACGAGACGGGGCGGCCGAGCATGGCGCGGGCGGCGGCGGGGCCGCCGTTGAGGGCGTTGGCCCAGTGCTCGACGCGCAGCCGGATGCCGAGCAGCGGGTGCTCGGCGTTGGCGACGTCGCCGGCGGCGAAGATGTCGGGGTCGGAGGTGCGCAGCGAGGCGTCGACGGCGATGCCGCCGCCCTCGGACGGGTCGGCCAGGGCGAGCCCGGCGATCTCGGCGAGCGCGGTGCGCGGGCCCGCCCCGATCGAGGCCAGCACGTCGTGCGCGGGGTGCTCCTCGCCGTCGTCGGTGACGGCGGCCAACACCATGCCGTCCTGACCGATGATCTTGGTGAGTTGGGCACCGAAGTGGAAGCGGACGCCGTGCTCGGCGTGCAGGTCGGTGAAGACCGCGCCCAGCTCGGGGCCGAGCACCGCGTGCAGCGGGGTCGGCTCAGGCTCCACGATGGTGACCTCGGCGCCGTAGCCGCGGGCCGCCGCGGCGACCTCCAGGCCGATCCAGCCCGCACCGGCGATCACCAGGTGGCCGTTCTCCCGGCCGAGGCTGGTCAGTACGTGCTTGAGCCGGTCGGCGTGGGCGAGCCTGCGCAGGTGGTGCACCCCGGCGAGTTCGGTGCCCGGGATGTCGAGGCGGCGCGGCTCGGAGCCGGTGGCCAGCAGCAGCTTGTCGTACAGCAGGGTGGTGCCGTCGCCGAGCCGAATGGACTTGGCGGCCCGGTCCAGGTGCACCACCGGCTGCCCGAGGTGCAGCTCGATGTCGTGCTCGGCGTACCAGCCGGTGTGCTCGACGAAGACGGAGTCCCGCTCGGCGCCCCCGGTCAGATATCCCTTGGACAGGGGTGGGCGTTCATAGGGGTGGTCGCGCTCGTCGCCGATCAGTATCACCCGGCCGGTGAAACCCTCGGCGCGGAGCGTCTCGGCCGCCTTTGCTCCGGCGAGCCCTGCTCCGACGATCACGAAGGTCTCGTGTGCGTCCACCACTGTGCGCCTCCCCTGCCGGTCGATGCTTATGTGCGAGCGTCCCGCACGTCAGGGCCGTCCGGAAGAGCGCCGCGCCGGTCCGTTCTTGCGCTGTTCATATGCCGTACGGTCATTCCGCAGGTCAGGTACCCCTCAGCCGCTGGTGAGCCGCGCGTGCAGGGCCGTCGCCGCCGCGTCGGTGAGTGACGCGATCTGGTCGATGATCGCGCGCCGACGGGTCGCGTCGTCGGGAGCTGAGGTGAAGATCGCGTGGAACTGCGGGTCGAGGCCGTACGGGGCGCGGGCCAGCAGCTCCTGGGCGAGTTCGCCGATCACCACCCTCTGCTCGGCCCGGCGGCGGGCCTGCGCGGCGCGCTGCATGACATAGCGGTCGGCGACCGCCTTGAGCACGGCGCACTCCATCCGCTGCTCGCGCGGCACCACGAGTTCGGCGCGGTAGCGGGTGAGGCGGCCGGTGCCGTAGCGCTCGCGGGTGGCGGTCTCGGCGGCCAGGCAGAAGCGGCCGATGAGCTGTGAGGCGGCGTCCTTCAGCCGGGCCTGGGCGAGCGCGGAGCCGTCGTAGCCGTGCGGCCACCAGGGCTGGTCGAGCAGCCGGTCGAGCGCGGCGGCGAGTTCGGCCGGATCGGTGTCGGCGGGCACGTACCGGGCGGCGGCGCAGCCGAACACCTCGGTCCGCTCGGCCGGGGAGCGCAGCGCGGCGGGGTCGATGTGCCCGGCCTGGAGGCCGTCCTCCACGTCGTGCACGGAGTAGGCGACGTCGTCCGACCAGTCCATGACCTGCGCCTCGAAGCACTGGCGGCCGTCGGGGGCGCCCAGCCGCGCCCAGCCGAAGACCGGCAGGTCGTCCTCGTACACCCCGAACTTGGGGCTGCCGGGGGTGGTGGGGTGACCGCCGCGCGGCCATGGGTACTTGGTGGCCGCGTCGAGCGCGGCGCGGGTCAGGTTGAGGCCGACGCTCACCAGCGCGTCGTCGCCGTCGGCGGCGGGCACGAACCGTTTCGGCTCGATCCTGGTCAGCAGCCGCAGGCTCTGCGCGTTGCCCTCGAAGCCGCCGCAGTCCGCGGCGAACTCCGCCAGCACCAGCTCGCCGTTGTGCCCGAAGGGGGGATGCCCGAGGTCGTGGGCCAGGCACGCCGTCTCCACCAGGTCGGGATCGCAGCCGAGCGCCGCGCCCAGCTCGCGCCCGACCTGCGCGCACTCCAGCGAGTGCGTCAGCCGGGTGCGCGGGCTGGTGTCCATCTCCGCCGCGCTGTGCTGCCCGGGGTCGACGACCTGTGTCTTCCCCGCCAGCCTGCGCAGCGCCGCCGAGTGCAGCACCCGCGCCCGGTCGCGCTGGAAGGCGGTGCGCCCGGGCCGCTTGTCCGGCTCCGGCACGTACCGCTCCATGTCCGCCTCGGAGTACGGCCCGTACCGCTCGTACGGTCCGGTGTGCGCGGTCGCCGCCGACGGCGGCTGGTGGTTCCCGTCCATACCTGTGACGGTAACCCGGCGACCCGGCCGGGCCGGTACCTCAGTGCGCGCGGGCGCCGAGCGGCTGGAGGGTCCGGTCGCGCGGCGGGAGCGTGGGGGCGGCCCGGTCGTAGCGGTGCAGCACCAGGCGGGCCATGGCGTCCTGGTCGCCGAGCGGGGCCGAGGCGATCCACGGCGCGGCGGCGGCGCACTGGGCGGCGAAGCGGCCGGGCGCGGTGAAGTACGACGCGACCGCGATCCGCCGGTGGCCCTCGGCGTTCAGCGCGGCGATCGCCCCCGCGACGGTCGGCGCGGCGGCCGAGGCGTACGCGGGCCGCACCGGTACGCCGCCCAGGCGGGCGCTCAGCAGCGCCGCCGTACGGTCGGTGTCGGCGGCCGAGTCGGGGTCGCGGGAGCCGGCGGCGGCCAGCACCACGGCGGTCCCGCCACCGCCTTTGGGCCAGCCCGCCTCGCGCAGGCGGGTGCGGAGCGCCTCGGCGAGCAGCGGGTGCGGGCCCAGCGGCCTTGCGCACACCCCGCGCAGCCAGGGCGCTCCGGCCAGCGCCTCGGGCAGGTCACGCTTCACATGGTGGCCGCGGCCGAGCAGCAGCGGCACCAGGACGACGTCGCCGCGCAGCGCCGTGAGGGTGTCGGTGAGCAGCGGCGCGTTGAGCTCGATGTGCCCGAGGCGCACGTCGAGGCCGGGCCGCGCGGCCCGCACCCGCTCCAGCAGGGCGGCCACCGTCCGCAGCGCCCCCGGGTCGCGGCTCCCATGGGCGACGGCCACCAGCGCGGGCCGCCGCCTCAACGCTGCGGGGTGCGGTTCGGCGCTCGGCTCCGTCATGCCGCCATGGTGGGTGGCCGATATTGCGCGGCCGTTGCGCGCGGATCACATGGCGGCTCCCGGCTCGCTCACAGGGACGGGGCGGTGGTGGTGAGGCCCACCCCGCGCGCCGCGCCGCGCTTGCGGAGG
The DNA here is from genome assembly GCF_040680795.1 of Streptomyces sp. NPDC051976. Lineage (NCBI taxonomy): Bacteria > Bacillati > Actinomycetota > Actinomycetes > Kitasatosporales > Streptomycetaceae > Streptomyces > Streptomyces sp. NPDC051976. The sequence continues at coordinate 35,218 of NZ_JBFAXL010000023.1, read as the reverse complement.
ACGGTGCCCTACAGGGGCGCGGGGACGCGGGCTGCGCTTGCGGAGGACGGTGCCCTACAGGGGCGCGGGGAACTGCGCGCTCAGCCCCCACCGGCCGGTGGTCGGGAGACAACGCGTCTGCCCCATTGGGGCCGGTGGTGACCTGCAGCCCGTCGAGGGCTGGTCGCGCAGTTCCCCGCGCCCCTTCGGGGCACTCCGGTGCCTGGCCCACCGCAAGCGCAGCGCGCTTCCCCGCGCCCCTACGGGGCACTACCGGCGTGCCCTGCGACGCAAGCGCAACGGCCGTGCGGGGCGCGCTACCGCCCGGGCCGCAGCCGGAGGCGCCAGTCGCCGCCCGCGACCGGTTCGCCGGAGCGTAGGAGTTCGCGGGCGATGCGGTCGGCGGCGAAGTAGGTCCATGCGCGGGTCTGGCCGCGCTCGCCGCGGACGGTGACGGCGCGCCGCTCGTAGAGGTTCGCCGGGTCGCCCGGCGCGTACTCCTCCAGCCGGTCGAGCGCGGCGAGCACCTCGGCGTACTCCTCCGCCGCGTCCACCACCAGCTCCGCCAACTCGCCGCGGACCACGCCGGAACCGGCCGGATCGGCGACCGCGTACGGGTAGCCGGGGCCGTGGAAGAGCAGGGCGCCGGGCAGTTCGGCCGCCGCCCAGGAGAGCGCCCGGCCGTGCAGCAGCGCGTGATTGCTCTCGCCGGGGAGCAGCGTGCCGTAGAGGAAGAACGGCAGGCGGGGGTCGGTCACGGTGGCCTCCGGGGGCGTTGTCGGTGGTCGCCTCTACTGTGGGTCCCACTGTGATCCACGGCGGACGGGGAGGCTGCCGGATCGCGGGTGTTGGTGCCGCGCCCGCAACCGCGGGGAGGCGGGCGGCGTCGGTGAGGAGAGGTGTCGGGAGCGGTAGGCGGACGGGGGGAGGACGGCATGCGGATGCCGAAGTGGCGCGGGGTGCGGCTGCCGCGCACCCAGACCGGGTGGCGGCGGCTGGTGCGCTGGACGGTCGTGGTGTGCGTGGTGGCGCTGCTGCCCGCGACCTGGCTGCGGCTGGCCGGTGACGGGCGGGTGCGCACCGTCGCGGACGTGCCGTCGGAGCCGGTGGCCGTGGTGTTCGGCGCCGGGCTGTGGGGCGGGCGGCCGTCACCGTATCTGGCCCACCGGCTGGACGCGGCCGCGCAGCTCTACCGCGCCGGCAAGGTCAAGGTGGTGCTGGTCACCGGCGACAACAGCCGGACCACGTACAACGAACCGGGCGCCATGCGGACCTATCTCGCGGGCCACGGGGTGCCGCAGGGCAAGGTGGTGCTGGACTACGCGGGCTTCGACACCTGGGACTCGTGCAGCCGCGCCAAGCGGATCTTCGGGGTGGACCGGGCGGTGCTGGTCAGCCAGGGCTTCCACATACGCAGGGCGTTGGCGCTCTGCAAGGCCGCGGGGATATCGGGGTACGGCGTCGGGGTCGACGAGAAGCACGACGCCACCTGGTACGCCAGCGGTGTCAGGGAGCTGCTCGCGGCCGGGAAGGCGGCGGTGGACATGGCGGTGAAGCCCGACCCGCACTTCCTGGGGCCGCGCGAGCAGGGGGTGGCGCGCGCCCTCACAGCGGGCGGCCCGCCGCGCTGAGGCGCCCGTACCTCCCGTGTAACCGGCGCGTACGGCACCGCGAAACACGGCCCCCGCAGGCTGGGCGGATGAGTACGCCGACGACCACGCCGACGACCCTCCAGCCCGCTCAGCACGCGCGGCCCGCCGAGGTGCCGACGCCCGCCGGTGTCGACACGCACTGCCCGTACTGCGCGCTGCAGTGCGGCATGACGCTGCGTCCCCCGGCCGAGGCCGGCGCGCTGCCCGAGGTGGTGGAGCGGACCGCCTTCCCGGTCAACCGCGGCGCGCTGTGCGGCAAGGGCCGCACCTCACCCGAGGTGCTCTCCGCCGCGGTACGGCTGACCGGTCCGCTGGTGCGCGGCGCGGACGGCGAGCTGGCCCCGGCGAGCTGGGACGAGGCGCTGGACCGGGTCGCGGCGGGGCTGCTGCGGGTGCGGGCGGCGCACGGGCGGGACGCGGTGGGGGTGTTCGGCGGCGGTGGGCTGACCAACGAGAAGGCGTACGCGCTGGGCAAGTTCGCCCGGGTGGTGCTGCGGACCTCGCAGATCGACTACAACGGCCGGTTCTGCATGTCCTCGGCGGCGGCGGCCCATCAGCGGGCGTTCGGCCTGGACCGGGGGCTGCCGTTCCCGCTGGCGGACGTGGCCCGTACCGGCTGTGTGATCCTCGTCGGCTCCAACCTGGCCGACACCATGCCGCCCGCGCTGCGCTACCTCACCGAACTGCGGGACAGCGGCGGCACGCTGATCGTCATCGACCCGCGCCGCACCCGTACCGCCGAGCAGGCCGATCTGCACTTGCAGCCGCGGCCGGGCACCGACCTGGCGCTGGCGCTGGGCCTGCTGCACCTGGTGGTCGCCGAGGGGCGGCTCGACGAGGACTTCATCGCGGCCAGGACCAGCGGCTGGGAGCAGGCGCTGCCCGGGGTGATGGCGCACTGGCCGGAGCTGGTCGAGCGGATCACCGGGGTGCCTGTGCCCCAACTGCGGCAGGCCGTCGCGATGTTCTGCGACGCGGCGGAGTCGATGGTGCTGACCGCGCGCGGCCCCGAGCAGCAGGCGAAGGGCACCGACACCGTCAGCGCCTGGATCAACCTGTGCCTGGCCACCGGGCGCGCGGGCCGCCCGCTGTCCGGCTACGGCTGCCTCACCGGCCAGGGCAACGGCCAGGGCGGGCGCGAGCACGGCCAGAAGGCGGACCAGCTGCCCGGGTACCGCAAGCTCGACGACCCGGCGGCGCGGGCGCATGTCGCCGGGGTGTGGGGTGTCGACCCCGACGACCTGCCGGGGCCCGGCCGCAGCGCCTACGAACTCCTCGACACGCTCGGCGGCGACATCCGGGCGCTGCTGCTGATGGGCTCCAACCCGGTGGTGTCCGCGCCGCGCGCCGCCCATGTCGCGGAGCGGATCGCCGCGCTGGACTTCCTGGCGGTGTGCGACGTGGTGCTGTCGGAGACGGCGGCGATGGCCGACGTGGTGCTGCCGGTGACGCAGTGGGCGGAGGAGACCGGGACCACCACCAATCTGGAGGGCAGGGTGGTGCTGCGACGCAAGGCGGTCGACCCGCCGCCGGGCGTACGGTCCGACCTGGAGGTCCTGGGCGCGCTCGCCGGGCGCCTCGGCTGGGAGCAGGGCTTTCCGGCCGATCCGGAGGAGGTCTTCGACGAGCTGCGCCGGGCGTCGGAGGGCGGCCCCGCGGACTACTCGGGGATCAGCTACGCGCGGATCGCGGCGGAGGACGGGGTGTTCTGGCCCTGCCCGCGGCGGCCGTCGGACGCGACCGCCGCCCCTGGCGCCCCCGGCGCCGTCGACTCCCCCGGCACGCCCCGGCTGTTCCTCGACCGCTTCGCGACGCCGGACGGGCGGGCGAGATTCACACCGGTCCAGGACCGGCCGTCGGCGGAGGAGCCGTCGGCGGACTTCCCGTACTACCTGACGACCGGGCGGGTGCTGGCGCAGTACCAGTCCGGCGCGCAGACCCGCAGGGTGCGGGAGTTGAACGAGGCGGCGCCGGGGCCGTTCGTCCAGCTCCACCCGCGGCTGGCCGACCGGCTCGGCGTGGCGGAGGGCGATCCGCTGGCGGTCACCAGCCGCCGCGGCCGGGCGGTGGCACCCGCGCGCGTCTCGGCGGCGATACGTCCCGACACCGTCTTCATGCCGTTCCACTGGCCGGGCTCGGGCCGCGCCAACACCGTCACCAACCCGGCGCTCGACCCCACCTCACGGATGCCGGAGTTCAAGGTGTGCGCGGTGCGGGTCGAGCGGGCGTCCGACGTACGCTGATCATGCGTATCGCACGCGTATCGCACGTGTATCGGACGCCCAGCCGGGAGGATGCTGACATGCCGTCGCCGAAGACCCACAGCTATGAGGCCCGTGTCGTCTGGACCGGCGACCGCGGCGAGGGCACCGCCAACTACCGTGCGTACGACCGGGCCAGCGAGGCGACCTCGGGTGCGGCGCCGGCGATCCCCGGCTCGTCCGACCCGTCCTTCCGCGGCGACCCGGCCCGCTGGAACCCCGAGCAGCTGCTGCTCACCTCGATCTCGCAGTGCCATCTGCTCTGGTATCTGCACCTGTGCGCCGTGGGCGGTGTGACCGTGACGTCCTACGCGGACCACGCCACCGCGACCATGGCGGAGACGGCCGACGGCGGCGGCCACTTCACCGAGGCGGTGCTGCACCCGGCGGTCGAGGTGGCCGCGCCGGAGATGGTGGACAAGGCCCTGGCCCTGCACGCCGAGGCGCACCGGCTGTGCTTCGTGGCGAACTCGGTCAACTTCCCCGTCCGGCACGAGCCCACGGTCACGGTGTCGGGTCCGGAATCCGGGGCGCAGGCGGGGTCGGTCCAGCAGCCGTAGCCGGTTCGGTGGCCCGGGCGCGGAGGCGGCGGAGCATCCGGGCGTCCTGGAAGCCGACCGCGCGGGCGGCGGCCTCCACGGTGGTGCCCTGCCCGATGAGGTGTTCGGCCCGCTCGATGCGGAGTTCCTGCTGGTAGCGCAGGGGTGTGCGGCCGGTGGAGGCGGTGAAGCGGCGGGTCAGGGTGCGCTCACTGAGCCCGGTGGCGGTGGCGAGGTCGGCCAGCGCCAGCCGGTCGGTGAAGCGGGCGTCGATGACGTCCTGGGCGCGGTGGACGGCGTCGCTGAGGTGGCCGCGGTGTCGGAGCATGGCGCTCGTCTGCTGCTCGTCGCCGTTGCGCCGGGCGTAGACGACCATCTGCCGGGCGGTCCGCGCCGCGGCGGCGGGCCCGTGCCGCACCGCGACGAGGTGCAGCGCGAGGTCGATGCCGCTGGCGATCCCGGCGGAACTGACCACCCGGTCGTCCACCACGTACAGCACGTCGCGGACGACCGCGGCGCGCGGATAGCGGCGGGCCAGCTCGTCCTGTACGTCGTGGTGGGTGGTGCAGCGGCGGCCGTCGAGCAGCCCGGCCCGGCCGAGCGCGTCCGCGCCGGCGCAGATGCTGGCGACCGTGCCGCCGCCCTCGTGGTGCGCGCGCAGCCACGCCAGTGTCTCCGGGCGCAGCGCCCCGTTGTCCCGCAGCGAGTGGGACCGCCAGCCGGGCACCACGACCAGGTCGTCGGGGCCGAGCGGCGGTGGCACGGTGCCCGCACGGAGGGTGACGCCTTGCGCGGTCGGGACGTCTTCCTGCTCGGCGAGGTAGTCCAGCGTGTAGCCGAGACCGTAGTCGGCGGCCGTGGAGAACACCTGGGCCGGGCCCGCGAGGTCGAGCAGATGCAGGCGCGGGACGAGCAGGAAGACGACACGGGTCACGATCCGGTCAGCTCCTTGACGGTGGTGACGGTGGCGAAGCGGCCCGCGAGAGCGTACTCGGTACGGGCGATGATGTCTGCCGTGCCCAGGGTCCGCGGGTCGGCGAGCACTTCCGCGAGCGGGCGTCCGGCCGGGGCGTCCGGGTGGCTGATCGGCTCGGTGGCGGTGGCGTCCACGACGAAGGTGACGTCGTAGCCGAGGTCGGAGCCGAGCCGGGTGGTGGTCTCCACGCACTGCTCGGTGCGGATGCCGCAGGTGATCAGGGAGCGCACGCCGCGCTCGGTGAGGATCTGCTGGAGGTTGGTGGTGGTGAAGGCGTTGTGCGAGGTCTTGGTGAGCAGCGGCTCACCGTCCTGCCTGGCCAGGCCCTCGATCAGCCGCACATGGCCGGTGGCCGGGTCGAAGACGGTCCCGGTGCCCGGCTCGGAGTGCAGCACCCACACCACCAACTGGCCCCGCTCCCGGGCGTGCGCGACGAGGCGGCCGACCTTCACGGCCACCTCGGGATCGGACGCGGCCTGCCAGCTCTCCCGCTGCCGGAAGGACTCCTGCACGTCGATGACGATCAGCGCGGTGGCGGCGTCGGCCGCCGTGCTGTTCGCGGGGGTGTTCTCGGGGGTGTTCGCGGTCTCGGTCATGACTCCAGGGTGCGCCCGCGCGGCCCGGTCGCGGTAGGCATGATCGTGCCCGGGTACGGAACGATCCGGTCAGCCGTACCGGTCCCGCTCACAGTGCCGTACCGGCCGTGATGAGCGCACCGTTCCCCACGGGTAATGGCGGGGTCGCGGGCGGGTAACAGCGGCACCGCACTCTCATGGCATGGACATCGTGGTGGTCGGCGGCGGGATGGCGGGAGCGCGGCTCGCGCAGCAGCTCGCGCCGTACGGGCTCGGCCCGGGCGGCGCGGCGGGCGGCGTCGCGGCCGGTGCGGGCGGCGCGGGCGGCGCGGGCGGTCGCGCGTCCCGTACGGCCGCCCTGACCGTGACGGTCATCGGCGAGGAGCCGCACGCCCCCTACAACCGGGTGCTGCTGGCCGAGGTGCTGGCGGGCCGGTACGCCGCGGACATGATCACACTGCCCGGCGCGGCGCCGCGGGCGGAGCCGCGCCGGGTGGTCCGGCTGGACCGGGCCGAGCACACCGTGGTCTGCGACGACGGTTCCGCGGTGCGCTACGACCGGCTGGTGCTGGCGACCGGATCCAACCCCGTACTCCCGCCGCTGCGCGGGCTGTTCGAGGAGGGCGCGAACGAACTGCCCGCCGGAGTACACGCGTTCCGCACGATGGACGACTGCCTCGCGCTCGCCTCGGCGGCCGGACCCGGCACCCGGGTGGTGGTCGTGGGCGGCGGGCTGCTCGGCGTCTCGGCGGCGCAGGCACTGGCCGCGCGCGGCGCCCAGGTGGTGGTCGCCCAGCAGGGCGAGTACCTGATGGAACGTCATCTGGACGAGAGCGCGGCCCAGTTGCTCCGTACGCACCTGGAGTCGCAGGGCGTCGAGGTGCACACCGAGTGCCGCGTCCGGCGCCTGCACACCCGGCCCGACCCCGACGGCCGCCGTACCGTGCGCGCGGTCGAACTCGCCGACGGCTACTGCCTCGGCGCCGACCTCGTGGTGCTGGCCTGCGGGGTACGGCCCCGGGTCGGCCTCGCCTCGGCCGCCGGACTCGACGTGGCCAAGGGCATCGTGGTCGACGACGAGCTGCGGACCTCGGACCCGGCGATCCACGCGATAGGCGACTGCGCCCAGCACGCGGGCGTCGTCTACGGACTCGCGGGCGCGGCCCGCGACCAGGCGGACGTCCTGGCGCGCGTCCTGGCCCAGGCCGTCACCGCTCCCCCCGCCGTACCGACGCCCGACGCCGAGCCGCGCTACACCGGCACCCGCGCGCTGACCCGCCTGACGCTCCACACCGGCCGCCCCGCGAACCCCCTGGCGCTCAGCGAAACCCACACCGGCACCGGCACGGAGACCGGTTCGGCCACGGACACGGCCGCCGCGGGCACCAGCGGCGAGCCCCCCGCCCGCCGCCGCTCCTTCGACCTCGCCGCCTTCGGCGATCCGGTCGCCACCCCCGGCGACGACGTGCTGCGGCTGGCGGACGCCACCCGCGGCGCCTACCGCAAGGTCATCGTCCGGGGCGACCGGCTGGTCGGCGGCATCCTGCTCGGCGACCTGGCCGCGGTCGGCGCGGTCGCCAGCACCTGGGAGGGCGACGAGCCGCTGCCCTCCGCACCACTGCTCCACCTGCTCACCAACGACGGAGGTTTCTGAGCATGGCTGCACGTACGGAGAAGAACACGATCGTGCTGGTCGGCCACGGGATGGTCGGGCAGCGGTTCCTGGAGGCGCTGGCCGACCGGGGGGTGACCGAGTGGTCCCGCGTGGTGGTGCTCTGCGAGGAGCCCCGCCCGGCCTACGACCGGGTCCACCTGACCTCGTACTTCTCCGAAGGTGCGTCGCCCGAGGACCTCTCCATGGTCGAGGACGGCTTCATGGCGAAGCACGGCATCGAGCTGCACGTCGGCGACCCGGCGGTGGCCGTGGACCGCGCCGCGCGCACCGTCACCGCCCGCTCCGGCCTGACCGTCGGCTACGACACGCTGGTGCTGGCCACCGGCTCGTACCCGTTCGTGCCCCCGGTGCCCGGCAAGGACGCGGAGGGCTGTTTCGTCTACCGCACGATCGAGGACGTGCTGGCCATCGAGGCGTACGCGAAGGGCTCGGTAACCGGCACCGTCGTCGGCGGCGGGCTGCTCGGTCTGGAGGCGGCGGGCGCGCTCAAGGGCCTGGGCCTGGACACGCACGTGGTGGAGTTCGCGCCCCGGCTGATGCCGGTGCAGGTCGACGAGGGCGGCGGCGACGCGCTGCGCCGTACGGTGGAGAACCTGGGCGTGACCGTGCACACCGGGGTCGGCACCCAGGAGATCACCACCGGCGCCGACGGCCGGGTCAACGCGATGTCCCTGTCGGACGGTTCGGCGCTCAACACCGACCTGGTGGTCTTCTCCGCCGGTGTCCGCCCGCGCGACGACCTGGCGCGGGCCTGCGGGTTGCCGGTCGGCGAGCGCGGCGGCATCGTCGTCGACGAGAGCTGCCGTACGGCCGACGAGGCGGTCTTCGCCATCGGCGAGTGCGCGCTGGCCGCCGACGGCCGGGTCTACGGTCTGGTCGCGCCCGGCAACGAGATGGCCGAGACCGCCGCGCAGACCATCGCGGGCGCCGCGGGCGCCGCCGCGTTCACCGGCGCGGACCTGTCGACCAAGCTGAAGCTGCTCGGTGTGGACGTGGCGAGCTTCGGCGACGCGCACGGGACGACCGAGGGCTGCCTCGACGTCCTCTACTCCGACTCGCGCTCCGGCGTGTACCGCAAGCTGGTGGTCGGCGCCGACGGCACCCTGCTCGGCGGCATCCTGGTCGGCGACGCGGAGTCGTATGGCATCCTGCGGCCGCTGACCGGTTCGGTCCCGCCGATCGCGCCCGAGCACCTGGTGCTGCCCGCGGGCGCGGGCGCCCCCGTCTCGCTCGGCCCGGCCTCGCTGCCCGACGAAGCGGTGATCTGCAGCTGCCACAACGTGACGAAGGGCGCCATCAGGGGCGCGGTCACCGAGCACTCCTGCGGCAATGTGCCGGAGGTGAAGAAGTGCACCAAGGCCGGTACGGGCTGCGGCAGTTGCGTCAAGGTGCTCGGCCAGCTCGTGGACGCCGAGCTGGAGGCCAACGGCGTCGCGGTCGACAAGGGCCTGTGCGGCTGCTTCGCGCACACCCGCGCCGAGCTGTACGAGATCGTGCTCGCCGTGCGCGTCACCTCCTTCCGTGAACTGCTCGACGGCCACGGCCGCGAGGAGGCCCGCGGCGGTGACGGCTGCGAGGTCTGCAAGCCGGCCATCGCCTCGATCCTGGCCTCGCTGGCCCCCGAGATCGGCGCCTCGGTGCACGTACTGGACGGCGAACAGGCCGCGCTCCAGGACACCAACGACCACTTCCTCGCCAACATGCAGAAGAACGGTTCCTACTCGATCGTGCCGCGCATCCCCGGCGGCGAGATCACCCCCGAGAAGCTGATCGTGATCGGCGAGGTGGCCCGGGACTTCGGCCTCTACACGAAGATCACCGGCGGCCAGCGGATCGACCTGTTCGGCGCCCGCGTCGAGCAGCTGCCGCTGATCTGGACCCGGCTGGTGGACGCCGGCTTCGAGTCGGGTCACGCCTACGGCAAGTCGCTGCGGACCGTGAAGTCCTGCGTGGGGCAGACCTGGTGCCGCTACGGCGTGCAGGACAGCGTGAAGATGGCGATCGAGCTGGAGCTGCGCTACCGGGGCCTGCGCTCGCCGCACAAGCTGAAGTCCGCGGTGTCCGGCTGCGCGCGGGAGTGCGCGGAGGCGCAGAGCAAGGACTTCGGGGTGATCGCCACCGCCAACGGCTGGAACCTGTACGTCGGCGGCAACGGCGGCGCCACCCCGCGCCACGCGGACCTGCTGGCCCAGGACCTGTCGGACGCCGAACTGGTCCGGCTGATCGACCGGTTCCTGATGTTCTACATCCGCACCGCCGACCGGCTGGAGCGCACCAGCGTGTGGCTGGAGCGGATCGCGGGCGGGCTCGACCACGTACGCGATGTCGTCGTGCACGACTCGCTCGGCATCTGCGACGAGTTGGAGGCGCTGATGGCCAAGCACGTGGCGGGCTACCGCGACGAGTGGGCGGACACCATCAACGACCCCGAGCGGCTGAGCCGTTTCGTCTCCTTCGTGAACGCCCCCGACACCCCCGACCCCACGGTTCGCTTCGTCGCGGAACGCGACCAGATCAAGCCGCAGCCGATCGCGCTCGTCCTCTCAGAAACGGTGACCGCATGACCACCTCGACGCACCCCACCTCCGCTGCCACTGCTTTCGGCACGGGCAGCGCCACGGAGCACACCACGGCCACCGCGACCGGGTCCGTGCAACTGCTCGTCGGCGCCGAGTGGTTCGCGGTCTGCTCCCCCGAACTGCTGCTGCCCGGCCGCGGGGTGGCGGCGCTGCTCCCCGACGGCTCGCAGGCGGCGGTCTTCCGCGACAGCTTCGGCAGCGTGTACGCCATCGACAACATCGACCCGTTCACCGGCGCGGGCGTCCTCGCCCACGGCCTGACCGGCACCGCCGCGGGCCGCCCGTACGTGGCCTCGCCGCTGCTCAAGCAGCGCTTCGACCTGGCCACCGGGGCATGCCTGGACGACGACGCGGTGGCGGTGCGCAGCTACGCGGTGCGGGTGGTCTGACGGACAAGGCGCCGCCGGTGGGCCCTGCGAGCGGGGTCCACCGGCGGCATCTGTGGGGGGTCGTTGCGGGCGTTGGGGAGGGTCGTTCAACTCACCGTGCAGGCCGTTCCGTTGAGCGTGAAGGCGGTGGGCTTGGGGTTGCTGCCCGACCAGTTTGCGTTGAAGCCGAAGTTCACCGTGCCGCCCGCCGCGATCGCCGCGTTGTACGACAGGTTGGTGGCCGTCGCCGCCGCGCCGCTCTGGGTGACGGTCGCGTTCCATGCCTGGGTGACGGTCTGCCCGGCGCCGAACGACCACTTCAGCGACCAGCCGTTGACGGGCGCGCTGCTGGTGTTCGTGACGGTGACGCTGCCGGTGAAGCCGGTGTTCCACTGGTTGACCCCGTAGGTCACCGCGCAGCCGCCGCCACCGGGCGGAGTCGTCGGCGGGGTCGTGGGCGGCGTGGTCGGCGGGGTCGTGGGCGGTGTGGTCGGGGGTGTGGTCGTACCGCCGCCGCCAAGGGCCGCCTGGATCGCGTAGTAGGCGGGCTTGGGCTGGTAGTTCTCGTCGTACGGCGTGGCCGCGCCCTGGCCGGGGAAGGTGCTGGGCACCCATGAGGTGGCGTCGGTGAAGCCCCAGACGGTGACGCCCTTGCAGCGCGAGACGCCCAGGCAGTCCTTCATCACGGTGGTGTAGTCGTTGGCCTGCTGCTGGAGCTTGGTGGCGTCGGACGGCGTCTGCATCCGTACGTCCAGCTCGGTGACCGCCACATCCACGCCGAGGTCGGCGAAGCGCTGCATGTTGGCCTGGAAGGTGGACGGCACCTGGCCGAGGATGAAGTGCGCCTGGAAGCCGACCCCGTCGATCGGCACGCCCTGCTGCTTCAGCGACTTCACGAGGTTGTACATCCCGTTGCTCTTCGCCCCGGTCGCCTCGATGTTGTAGTCGTTGACGTAGAGCTTGGCGGCCGGGTCGGCGGCGTGCGCGGCGGTGAGCGCGTCGGCGATGTACGAGACGCCGAGCTGGTTGTACCAGAGGTCGGAGCGGTAGGTGCCGTCCTCGTTGAACGGCTCGTTGACGACGTCCCAGTGGGTGATCTTGCCCTTGTAGTGGGTGACTTCGTCGGTGACGTGCTTGATCATGATGCTGTGCAGTTCGGTGTTGCTGAAGCTGCCCGAGGTCAGCCAGTTCGGCAACTGGCTGTGCCACACCAGGTTGTGGCCGCGGATCTGCATGTTGTGGGCCTGGCCGAAGGCGACGATCGAGTCGCCGGGACCCCAGTTGTACGTGCCCCGGTTGGGCTCGACGGTGTCCCACTTCATTTCATTGCCCGGGGTGACGCTGTCGAACTGGGTGCCCGCGATGTTCGCCGAGGTGCCGCTGAGTTCGCTGGCCATCAGCGCCGTGCCCATGTAGACGCCCTTGGCCTCGGCCAGGTCGCGCAGTGGCTGGTCGGCGGCGTGCGCCGACGGTATGCCGACGGCGACGAGGGCGGTCACCGCGGCGAGCAGCGCGGCGGCCGAGCCGCCGAGTGCTGATCTGCGGACGCGCTTCGAAAGCATGGAGTGGTACCTCTCTCCAAGTGGGGGATTGGATCAGGTAGTTCGTGCCATGCGGAGCGGCCCCGTACCCGCCCGGGGAGGCCCCGGGCGGGTGACGGAGGAGATCTTCGAAAGTTTCGGAGATGATTCCGATCCGCGGCGCAGACCTTACGGGCGCCCCGCCGGACCGTCAACACCCCCCGCAGTCACCGCACTTCGGACGGCGGCACTTCGGACGGCGGCCGGGTGCTGCTGCGCTCCACCAGCCGGGTGGCCAGGTCGACGCGCAGGGTGCTGGGCTGCTTGCCCCTGCCCAGCTCCAGCACCAGCCGCGCGGCGGCCTCCGCCATCTCCGTCAGCGGCTGCCTGACGGTGGTCAGCGGCGGGCTGATCCAGCGGGTCAGCGGCAGGTCGTCGAAGCCCACCACGCTCAGGTCGGCGGGGATGCTCAGGCCCAGCTCGCGGGCGGCCTCGTACAAGCCGAGCGCCTGCAGGTCGTTGCCGGTGAAGACGGCGGTCGGCGGCTCCGGCAGCCGCAGCAGCTCCAGGCCGGCGGCGTACCCCGCCTCGTGGTGGAAGTCGCCGGCCCGCACCAGCTCCTCGTCGTACGCCACACCCGCGGTCTCCAGGGCCGCGCGGTAGCCGTCGATCCTGGCCCGGCTGCACATCATGCCCACCGGTCCGCCGATCATCCCGATCCTGCGGTGGCCGAGTTCCAGCAGGTGGCGGGTGGCGGCGACACCGCCCTGCCAGTTGGTCGCGCCGATCGAGGGCACGTCGTCGCCGGGGTCGCCCGCCGGGTCCATCACCACGAACGGGATGTCGCGGCTGATGAGCTGGGCGCGCTGGGCGGGGTCGAGCCCGGACAGCACCAGGATCACGCCCGCGGGACGGCGGGCGAGCACCCCGTCCACCCAGGTCTGGCCAGGGCTGAGCCGCCCGGCGGACTCCGAGAGGACCACGCTGAGGCCCTCTTCCCTGGCAACGTTCTCGACGCCGCGGATGACCTCCATCGCCCACGCGCTCTCCAGCTCGTGGAAGACCAGGTCGAGCAGGGGCGCGGGCTGCGCGGTGCCGCGCCGCCGCTGGTAGCCGTGGCGGCGCAGCAGCTCCTCCACCCGGCTGCGGGTGGCCGGTGCCACGTCACCGCGACCATTGAGCACCTTCGAAACTGTCGGAGCCGAGACTCCCGCCGCGCGGGCGATCTCGGCGAGTGTGGCCGCGCCGCTCGTACCGCTGCCGCTGGTCGGGGCCGTCGGGCCAGGGGTGCGGTCGACGGCGCTTTCCGGCTGGTCGTCGCGAGGATGCTGGACGTCTGGGGCGCTCATGCCAGCGATCGTAACCCTGTCGGGTGCGTCCGTCCGAGAGGAGGTCCGAGCAGTATGCTATCCATAGCTTCTCCCAAAACATTCGTCATGCAGTCCGAATTATTCGGCGGGCCGTTGGTGTGAGCGAGTCCGGCGGACTCCCGGCGGACTCCCGGCAGTGGGGTGCAGGGTGCCATTACGATCACTTCCGTGACGGAGACACGGGGTGAGGGCGGCGTCGCGGACGCGCGGGAGCCGGTGGACAGATCGCGGGACGGCGTCCCGGGGGCCATGTCGCGGGACGCGCCCCGGCACACGATGAGCGTGGCCAGGCTCGAAGCGTTCAGCGACGGGGTCTTCGCGATCGCGATCACCCTGCTCGTACTGGAGCTGAAGCTGCCGGGCGAGCCGGAGTCCGACTCCGGGCTGCTGCACGAGCTGCTGCACCTGTGGCCGTCGTACCTCTCCTACGTGGTGAGCTTTCTGCTCATCGGCATGATCTGGATGAACCACCACCGGATGTTCCACCACATCCGGCGGGTCGACGGCATGCTGCTCGGCCTGAACAACCTGCTGCTGCTCTCCGTCTCCTTCCTTCCCTTCCCCACCCACGTCCTCGCCGAATCCGTGCACGCGGGCCACGGCGAGCACGTCGCCGCCGTCTTCTACGGCCTCGAACTCGTCGTCGGCGGCATCTGCTTCAACGCGGTCTGGTGGTACGCCTCCCTCGGCCACCGGCTGATCGGCGACACGATGACCCCGGCGGAGGCGTCCGCACTGCGCTTGCGCTGGGGCGTCGGCCCGGTCCTCTACCTGGTGGCCGCGCTGCTCGGGCTGCTCAGCGCCGCCGCCAGCCTGGTGATGTACGTGGGGCTGCTGGTCGGGTACTACTTCGACCTCCGCCCGCGCCCGGCCGCCGCGGATCCGGCCCGGGAATTGCTCTAGCTTTCGGTCCACCTCGCTCCCTATTCTGACGGCCAGTCAGTTACGCTGCCGCCGCCGCGGCCTGAGGGGGCACGATGGGGTGGACCGCCGACGACATACCCGACCAGCGCGGCCGGACGGCCGTGGTCACCGGATCCAACACCGGCATCGGCTACTGCACCGCCCGCGAACTCGCCCGGCACGGCGCCCGGGTGGTCCTCGCCTGCCGCAACCCCGCCCGCGGCATGCGGGCGCTGGCCCGGCTCCGCGCCGAAGTCCCCTCCGCCCGCGCCGAGTTCCGCCCGCTGGACCTCGCGGACCTGGCCTGCGTACGGGCCTTCGCGGACGACTACCCCGAACCGTCGCTCGACCTCCTGGTCAACAACGCGGGCGTCATGGCACTGCCCTACGCCACCACGGCCGACGGCTTCGAGACGCAGATCGGCGTCAACCACCTCGGGCACTTCGCCCTGACCGGACTCCTGCTGCCCCGGCTGCTCGCGGCCGGACCCGGCGCCCGCGTCGTCACGGTCGCCAGCGCCGCGCACGTCCTGGCGGACGTCGACCTCACCGACCTCAACGGCACCCGCCGCTACCGGCGTTGGGCCGCGTACGGCCAGTCCAAGAGCGCCAACCTGCTCTTCGTCCACGAACTCTCCCGCCGCCTCACCGCCGCCGGCACCCCCCTCGTCGCCGCCGCCGCGCACCCCGGCTACGCCGCCACCGACCTCCAGACCCGCAGCGCCCTCATGGAAGGCCGCCGCGGCGCCGAACGCGTCTACCTCCTCGGCAACCGCCTCCTGGCCCAGTCCGCCGACCGCGGCGCCCTCCCCACCCTCTACGCCGCCACCGCCCCCACCATCACCCCCAACTCCTTCACCGGCCCCCGCCCCCCAGGCTGGCGCGGCCCCCCCTCCCCCGCCTGGCGCCTCCCCCGCACCCGCAACCCCCAAAAAGCCGCCCACCTCTGGGCGGCCTCGGAGGAACTGACGGGGGTTACGTATCCGCTCTGAGCCTCAAGCGATGAGGGCCAGAGCCGGATCGGCAGGTCCGTCGTGGGTACCCACGTTCCCCAGGAGCAGCACGCGTCCACCGCTCTGCACGATGTAGGCCCGCGCACCGCACGAGTTGGCGAGAGCGGGGTACTGCTTGCCCGGGGCACACGTGCGGCCGCTGAGCGGTGTCTTCGCCAACACACTGGCCTCGTCCCCTCGTACGTGCAGGACGATCGTCTCGGTGATGGCCTTGTCAGCCCCCAGAGCGTAGAAGCCTCCGGTGCTCGCGGGCGTCAAGGCGGTGGGCGCCATGGAGGCGATCGGCGTGCCCGTCCCTGGAACCGTGCCGGATTCGTGCGCATGATACGGCTGCCTACCGACGGGTACAACGACCACGTCACCGAGGTTGGCGGGGACGACGTACACCGTTCCCGAAGGATCCACGACCGCGGAGTCACCGACATCCTTCGACTGGTGGTACAGCCTTGCCGCCTTGCCGTCCTTCAGCGACCAGATGTTGCCCCCCTCACTGACGACGAGAGACCCATCGGGACGTTCACCGATCGGCCTTGCGGCCAGGTAGTCCGGGGAGATCTTCAGCTCTGTCTCGGTGCCGTTTCCGCTGATCACCCGGAACGCGCCAGCTGACGTCGTGGAATCGCTGAAGACCAGGGACCCATCCGAGCGCACCACCATCGCGGTGGGCGTCTTGGCGAAGACTGCTACGGCGTACCTGCTGACGTCGCCCCCCGGAGTCATCTTCATGACCTCGGGGCGTTCAAGGCTCCGGTCCATCATGTACACGTTGCCCGCGCGGTCGGTCGCCACCAGGCTCCATCTGGGCACCACGGTCTTGTTCAGGTCGTAGTCCTTGCTGAGGGCGCTCAGATCGAAGGCCGCGATCTTCCCGGCCGCCGGCGTCGGAATCCCGCGCTCGACACCGGCTCCTCCCCCACCTCCCGAGCATCCCGCCCCCAACGCGAGGACCGACACGGACGCCGCCAAGAGCCGTGTGATCCGGATGCCTGCCCTAACTGCCATCGAGCGACCCCTCGTACTTCCTGAACCCTGTGCTGAGGTCCGTCGTTGCATCGTCAACCTGCCCGCTCACACCGTCCGTTGTGGTCCACGTGATGAAGTCGGTGTTGTTCCATGCCTCCGGCGACACCGTCTCCGATGTGGGGTCGTACCAAGACATGCCCACTGGGATCGGCACTTTCCCCGACCGAATGAGCCCCTGGGCGAGGGCCGGGGTGAACGAGTTCTCCACATCTTTCGCATTGGCCGAGTTAACCGCCTGCTGATGAGCGGCGTTGTTCGTCGAGAAGGGATCAGTGGTAGGAGCCTTCACCGACCTGCCCCATGTGAGCAGCGTCTGGGAGTATTTGAAACCCTTCGTGACGAACTTACCGGTCAAGCTCTTGGGAAGGGTCGAGCCGCTGTAGAGGACGCCGGCCGTATTGAGAATGGTCAGGTTGTACTTGTGCTGCTCGTCGAGCTGCGCCGCATTGCCGTAACTGACCCCGTTCTTGGCCTTCGTGAAGAGGCCGACCATGACACCCAGGTCGGTGACCGCTGCGGACGAATCCTTGCTTCCTGCGGCGTCCCCAAGTTGTTGATGCATCGAGGCATCGAACATCGCCGCGGCGCTCGGGTCATCTCTCACGAAGAGCTGCATCGCTGCGACCAGATCGTCGTGGGGGACGACCAGTCCATGCTCCTTGGTGGAGTAACCGCCCGCCTGGGGGCCCGCGTTCCTCGACGTGGCACCCAGTTGGTCTGCCCACGTGGCGGTGATCCCGGCCAATGTGACCGCCGTGCTCTGGGGAAATGCCATGTACTCCAACCGCTCTTCTTTGGAGCGGCCGTTGAATGCGTCGTTCTCCTTGGCCGCAGCGGCCAGGATGTTGTACGCCGCATGGCCCGACTCGTCCTGGAAGGCGGGGCTGCGATCGGTGGCGGCGAGGGTGAGGATGCGACTGACGGGTTCGGAGTCGTCCATCGTCGCCGGGCCGGTCGTCTGCCATTTGTAGTCCAGCAGTTGGGCGGCGTGGCGTTTGCTGTCGGCGGTGTCCTGGCCGAGGAGGTCGCGGGATCCCTTGGGGTTGTCGCCGAGTCTGTCGAGGACGGCGAGTACGGGGTCGTTGGCACGGATGGCAGCGACCGTCCTGTCGCTCTTCGAGCCCGGGTAGACGGCGTTGTTGAGGCCGAGGTCGTTGAACCATGCCTTGCCGTCGCCGTAGTAGGCGGGCGGGCCGCCTCCCGAGGGCATCATCTCGTACAGCGGCCTCATGGCCCCCTGCTTGTCCCGCCAGTCGAGCATCGCTCCGCTGACGCCGGAGAGCACCTTCGGGTCCCACTTGCCGCCCGGGGGGCCGTACTTGAAGAGCATGCCGACCGACCACATGTCGCCGTCAGGTGGTGAGGTCAGGGCGGCGAGGTAGTCGGGCGCCGGTTTGGGGTAGTCGCCCTTGACCGCGAGCGTGCTCATGGTCTGGGTGGCTTGGCCGAACTGGCCGAGAATCCTCTCGGAGTCCTTGGCGAGGACGACGTCGTCGTGCGTGCCGTCTTCGCTGTGCAGGGCTCGCGCGACCTTTGTGGCATCGGCGATGCCCCCGGCCCGCATGAAGGCGGTCATGTAGGCCGAGTCGCCTTGGTGGTCGGCGAGGGACTGGCCGATCTCGGCAATGGTCTCTCGCGATGCGGCGTCCTTGGGATGGTCCAATGCGTTCTTGAGGGTCGCGGCCTCCTGCTGGGCCTCCTGCGCGGAGTTGATGTCCTTGGTGTCCCAGGGGATGTCGACCCAGTCGCCGGTCGGGGTGCAGAAGGCGGCACCGTTCGGCTGGCGCAGGAGGTTGAGGGCCTCGTCGGCTCGCAGGGCCATCTTCCGGGCGTCTTCCCCCACTTGCGTTGCCTGTTGGTGGAGTGGGCCGAGATTGAGGGTGCCGCCCCACTCGCTGAAGTTGTTGCGTATGGTCGGTCCGACCCGGGCAAGCGTGTCCGCGAGATCCTTGAGTCGATCCGCCAGTGTGCGTAGTCGATCCGGGTCCACCCCGGCAAAATCGTTCATACCAACCCCCCCGTTTTCGTCGGACAGTTCAGGCGTGTCCGTGGTACTTGCGGTCGCTGGCCGCCTGATCCTTCTGCGCTTTGGCGATCAGCGCCTGCTCCTCTGCCGGAAAGCTGTCGAAAAGACGGTTCAACGAGATCATTCGCCCGTCGAAGTCCGTGGCCCAGGCATCGGCCGTGGCGCCCACCCACGTCTTCGCGCCCATCACGTCATGGACCTTCTTCAGTGCCGCCCGGACGTCCGAGACATCGGCCTCGATCTTCTCCATGTCCGTACGGCACAGGTTCTCCAGCCGGTCCTCGTTGGGTATGCCCACGCTCGCTCGCCCTCTTTCGCTTGGTACCGCTCACCGGTTGACGGTCTGGAATTCGTGCACGTACGCGTCCTGCGGAGTGCCGAAACTGCCGTCGGGCAGGGCTACGGGGCGGCGTTGGCCGGTTCCGGTCCAGCTGATGTGCCAGGTGACGGTGGCCTTGAGCTGGTAGGGGCCGATGTTCTCGGTGGAGCGGAGGTAGGTGACACCGCAGGGCGGGTCGCCGGTGTCCCCCTTGGCATAGGGCGTGCCGATGTTGCCGTGGGCGTCGATCGGGCAGTTGCCGTCGGCGGGGAAGAGTGCGGCGTCCTGGGTGCCGGGGTCGATGTGGAGGCCGACAGGGGTGGCGGTGGTGATCGCCTCGATGCCCAGCACCGATACATAGGCTCGGACGGACACGGGGTGGAACGTCGTCCGGTCCATCCACACCCACGTGGGCGCGTTCACGACGAACGTCCCGTCGGGGTTGGTGCTCGACTTGCCCTGCGGGATACGGATCTGGGCGTACGCGAGTTGGGCGAGGATCTCCGGCGTCACGGCGTTCTTGACGTGCGGCGGATTTCCGGTGTCGGCCCAGAAGGGAGGATCCGTGCAGTCGTTCGCGCCAGGGTCACCGAGACGGTTCTCGTCCTGGAACGCCGTCCACCAATAGCCCTTGCCCTGCTTGGCCAGGTTGAAGTTGGTGTACGGGTGCCCGTTGACGTAACGGTCCCTGATCCACTGGGCGTCTTCCATCCCCGTATGGTTCGGGCTCCGGTCGTACCCCAGGAAGTCCCGCGCCGCCCCCTCGGAGTCGTACTTCGGGGCGTACCAGCAGGCGGGTGGCGTCCAGTCGGACACGGGAGTCATGTGGCCCGCGTCGGCGCCCTTGCCATTCTTGGTCACGTCGTACTGGACCCCGGCGGAGATGAAGCCGTTTTTGCTGCCGCCGTGCGGATTTCCGTTGGGAGGGGGTGGTGGCTTGCCATTTCCTTTGGTGCCGCCACCGCCGATTCCACCCGCATAGGCCGCGCTGGGCGCGAGTGCTACGGCCGCCGCGGCGGCCAACGCCAGGACCGCGTGCGCTAATCGCTTCACGGCTGGCACTCCTTGGCCCCACGGTTGGACAGAACGCTCACAAGAATCCACACGCCCTGTGGGTTCTTCTGCAGCCGCTCGTTGTACAGCACATAGCTGTCCGCCGTGGTCGGGGTGTTGTCGACCTTGCCGGTCTTCCGGTTCTTGGTGAACGCACGGCTCTCGTCGGAGCAGTAGATGACCACCGCCGAGCTGTCACCCCGAAGAGTGACCTTCCGATCGGAGTAAGTGATGGTGCCGATCCAGGTGTTGCCCTTGTCCAGCCAGCCCTGGACGAAATCGACCGCACCACGCAGAGCGAGACCGCTGTTGTAGAACTCCATCGCCGGCGTCCGGTTCTTGCCCTCCAGAACCGCCGCGTAGGCGGAGTCGTTCGCATGCGCCTCGTCGGAGAGGACCGCGTCCTTCTTCGGATCACCGGTGTGCTGGTTCTCGTATACCGTCTTGGACCCGGCCGGGAAGGTGATCACCGGCCGCTGGACTCCGGGCGTTGTCGCCGAAGGCGTCGGCGTCGCGGACGACGGCGCGCTCGTCGTGGCGGTCGGGATCTTGTCGGCGTTCTTGTCCCCGCCGCCCCCGCCGCAGGCGGTGAGCATGACGAGCGCTGTGGCGCCCAGTGCGGTGGCGGCCACCGTACGAGTGGTCACGGGTGAGTCCCCCCTGTGGTGCGTGAGCGTCACTGTGGGGCGTGACGCTACTTGCGTTGTGTCAGTGAACCCTCACCCTATGCGTTGCCCGGAAAACGCCGAGCCGGCGTTTGCCCAACCGCAACAGAAGGCACACAGCGTCTCCGCGCCCCGGGACGCAAAGAAGCCAGGGGCGGCGCCTCCGCACGAAGCGCCGCCCCTGGCGGTGAAGGGCCGGGGCGGGTCGTCGCCGGCGGTGAGGGTTCGGTCCCCAGGGCAAGGGACCGGCCGGCGGCGGTGACCGGGCCCCGGCCCGGTCAGGTGGATCAGAGGGGGTGAGGGGTCAGCGGGCGTCGCTCCCGGTGGACTTGGCCGCGGCGCGGCCCGCTTCGAGGCGGGCCACGGGGATGCGGAAGGGGGAGCAGGAGACGTAGTCGAGGCCGACCTCGTGGAAGAAGTGGACGGACTCGGGGTCGCCGCCGTGCTCGCCGCAGACGCCGAGCTTGAGGCCGGGGCGGGTGGCGCGGCCCGCGGCGACCGCGCTGCGGACCAGGGAGCCGACGCCGTCCTTGTCGATGGTCTCGAACGGGGAGACCCCGAAGATGCCCTTCTCCAGGTAGGCGGTGAAGAAGCTGGCCTCGACGTCGTCGCGGGAGAAGCCCCAGACGGTCTGGGTGAGGTCGTTGGTGCCGAAGGAGAAGAACTCGGCGGCCTCCGCGATCTGACCCGCCGTCAGCGCGGCCCGCGGCAGCTCGATCATGGTGCCGATCGCGAGCTTGAGCGTGGTGCCGGTGGCGGCCTCGACCTCGGCGATGACGCGGTCGGCCTCGTCGCGGACGATCTCCAGCTCCTGCACGGTACCGACCAGCGGGATCATGACCTCGGCCCGCGGGTCGCCCTTGACGGACTTGCGGTGGGCCACGGCCTCCGCGATCGCCCGTACCTGCATGGCGAACAGCCCGGGGATGACCAGTCCGAGGCGTACCCCGCGCAGACCCAGCATCGGGTTCTGCTCGTGCAGCTTGTGGACGGCCTGGAGCAGCCGCAGGTCGTTCTCGTTGGCGTCCTTGCGGGACTCGGCGAGCGCGACCCGTACCGACAACTCGGTGATGTCGGGCAGGAATTCGTGCAGCGGCGGGTCCAGCAGCCGTACGGTGACCGGCAGTCCGTCCATCGACTCGAACAGCTCGATGAAGTCGGCCTTCTGCAGCGGCAGCAGGGCGCCCAGTGCGGCGTCGCGCTCGGCGTCGGTGTCCGCGAGGATCAGCCGCTCGACGAGTCCGCGGCGTTCGCCGAGGAACATGTGCTCGGTACGGCACAGGCCGATGCCCTGGGCGCCGAAGCGGCGGGCCCGGTTGGCGTCCTCGGCGTTGTCGGCGTTGGCGCGCACCCGCAGCCGGCGGACCCGGTCGGCGTACGCCATCATCCGGTGCACGGCCTGGACGAGTTCGTCGGCCTCGTCGGCGCCCGCGTGCATCCGGCCCTCGAAGTACTCGACGACCGGCGACGGTACGACGGGTACCTCGCCGAGGTACACCTTGCCGGTGGAGCCGTCGATCGAGACGAGGTCGCCCTCCTCTATCACCACGCCACCGGGGGCGGTGAGCCGCCGCCGCTTGGTGTCGACCTCCAGCTCCTCGGCGCCGCAGACACAGGTCTTGCCCATGCCGCGGGCGACCACGGCGGCGTGCGAGGTCTTGCCGCCGCGGCTGGTGAGGATGCCCTCGGCGGCGATCATGCCGTCGAGGTCGTCCGGGTTGGTCTCGCGGCGGATCAGGATGACCCGCTCGCCCGAGCGCGACCACTTCACGGCGGTGTACGAGTCGAAGACCGCCTTGCCGACCGCGGCGCCCGGCGAGGCGGCGATGCCCCAGCCGATCCGCTTGACCGTGCCGCCGTCCGCGACGGAGTCGTCGAACCGCGGGAACATCAGCTGCGCGAGCTGCGCGCCGTTGACCCGCTGGAGGGCCTCGGCCTCGTCGATCAGCCCTTGGTCGACGAGCTGGGTGGCGATACGGAAGGCCGCGCCGGCGGTCCGCTTGCCGACCCGGGTCTGCAGCATCCACAGGTGCCCGCGCTCGATGGTGAACTCGATGTCGCACAGGTCGCGGTAGTGCGTCTCCAGCGTCTCCATGATCTGCAGGAGCTGGTCGTACGACGCCTTGTCGATGCCTTCGAGGTCGGCGAGCGGCACGGTGTTGCGGATGCCCGCGACCACGTCCTCGCCCTGCGCGTTCTGCAGGTAGTCGCCGTAGGTGCCCTGCTGGCCGCTGGCGGGGTCGCGGGTGAAGGCGACGCCGGTGCCGGAATCGGGGCCGAGGTTGCCGAAGACCATGGAGCAGACGTTGACGGCCGTGCCCAGGTCGCCGGGGATACGTTCCTGGCGCCGGTAGAGCTTGGCGCGGTCGGTGTTCCACGAGTCGAAGACCGCGCGCACCGCGAGGTCCATCTGCTCGCGCGGCTCCTGCGGGAAGTCCCGGCCCGCCTGCTTGGCGACGATCGCCTTGAAGTCCTCGACGAGCTGCTTGAGGTCGGCCGCGTCCAGACCGAGGTCGCTGTCGGCGCCCTTGGCCCGCTTGGCCTCGTCCAGGGCCTCCTCGAAGAGCTCGCCGTCGACGCCCAGCACGGTCTTGCCGAACATCTGCACAAGACGGCGGTAGGAGTCCCAGGCGAAGCGCTCGTTGCCGGCCTGCTTCGCGAGTCCGGCGACGGACGCGTCGGACAGACCGATGTTGAGGACGGTGTCCATCATGCCGGGCATGGAGAACTTCGCCCCGGAGCGCACGGAGACCAGCAGCGGGTCGTCCGGCTGGCCGAGCTTCTTGCCCATCCGCTTCTCCAGCGCGGCGAGGTGCGCACTCACCTCGTCGCGCAGCGCGGAAGGCTCCGCGCCGGATTCCAGATAGACCTTGCACGCCTCGGTCGTGATGGCGAAGCCCGGAGGGACGGGCAGGCCGAGGTTGGTCATCTCGGCCAGGTTCGCACCCTTCCCGCCGAGCAGGTCCTTGAGGTCCTTGTTGCCCTCAGTGAAGTCGTAGACGAACTTCTGCTTCTTCTGTCGTGCCGACACGGGCCTCGACTCCTCGCGACCGGGATGCCCTGACGGCGGGGAGCGTACCCATCTCGAAGGCTCTGCAGTACGTCCATCACCTCGACACACGGTCGTAACCGCTCGTCTGCCGGGAGATCGAAAGCAGACAGCCGACAACGGCGTTTCGGACTTCGTTCACGGCTCGAACGCATGACCCCGCAGAGCGAGGCGGGAAACCGCCGATTTATACGCTGAGTGACGAGTGGCGTGATCTGCTGGAGGCAACCCGGGTGGCACTGAGTGCCATGAATTCGAGAGATAGGGGACGCGTTTTCCGCTCATCTGAGCGCAAGCCCTATCAAGCGTGGCATGAATCACGTGCCGCCTGGACAGCGCGTCTCACAGTCCGGAACCCCCGGACACCCCTCAGCCGCCCGACGTGTCGCTCTCCGCGTCCTCGGTCAGCGCCGCGCACTCGTACGGGTCGTCGAGCCAGCCGTCGGGGAGGATCACGCGCTTGCCGGGCGCGGTACGGCCGCGCGGGCCGTCGGCGTGCGCGGGCCAGGACTGCTCCTGGTCGAGCTGCCCGAGGTGGTCGTCCAGCTCGGCCAGCGAGGACGCGGTGGCCAGCCCGCGGCGGTGCTCGCCGCCGACCGAGAAGCCCTTGGTGTACCAGGGCACGTGCTTACGGAAGTCGACGACGCCGCGCGACTCGTCGCCGATCCACTGCCCGAGCAGCTCGGCGTGGCGCCGCATCACGGCCGCGACCTGCCCGAAGCCGGGGGTGGCCGGTGCCGCGCCGCCCTCGAAGGCCGCCACCAGGTCGCCGAAGAGCCAGGGCCTGCCCAGGCAGCCGCGGCCGACCACGACGCCGTCGCAGCCGGTCTCGCGCATCATCCGTACCGCGTCGTCGGCGCACCAGATGTCGCCGTTGCCGAGCACCGGGATCTCGGGGACGTGGCTCTTGAGCCGGGCGATGGCCTCCCAGTCGGCGGTGCCGCCGTAGTGCTGGGCCGCCGTACGGCCGTGCAGGGCGACCGCCGTGACGCCCTCGTCGACGGCGATCCGGCCCGCGTCGAGGTAGGTGAGGTGGTCGTCGTCGATGCCCTTGCGCATCTTGATGGTGACCGGCAGGTCGCCCGCGTTGCCGACCGCCTCGCGCAGGATCGCGCGCAGCAGGTTGCGCTTGAACGGCAGCGCGGAGCCGCCGCCCTTGCGGGTCACCTTGGGCACCGGGCAGCCGAAGTTGAGGTCGATGTGGTCGGCCAGGTCCTCGTCCACGATCATCCGTACGGCCTTGCCGACGGTCACCGGGTCGACGCCGTAGAGCTGGATCGAGCGCGGCGTCTCGGTGGCGTCGAAGTGGATGAGGTGCATGGTCTTCTCGTTGCGCTCGACCAGCGCCCGGGTGGTGATCATCTCGCTGACGAACAGGCCCTTGCCGCCCGAGAACTCCCGGCACAGGGTGCGGAACGGCGCGTTGGTGATGCCCGCCATCGGGGCGAGCACCACCGGCGGCCACACCGCGTGCGGGCCGATCCGGAGCGTGCCGGGCGCGGCGGCCGGAGCGGCGGTGGGCCCCTCGGCGGGAGCGGCGCTCGGGACGGCCGGGGTCGCGGTCCTGGTCAGGGTGGTGTCAGCGGTCATGCGGCCCATTGTCCCGTACGCGGCGGGCAGCCCACGGATTTGGTTGTACGACCACAACGAATTGGTTGTACGATAAGAATGATTCGACTCGTACAACCATGGGAGTCAGCACCGATGACCGAGCTGTCGCACCGGCGCCGCCTGCTCGTCCTGGCGATCTGCTGCATGAGCCTGCTGATCGTCAGCCTGGACAACACGATCCTCAACGTGGCGCTGCCGTCCATGCAGAAGGACTTCGGTGCCTCCGTCTCCGGGCTCCAGTGGACGATCGACGCCTACCTCGTGGTGATCGCCTCCCTGCTGCTGCTCGCCGGCTCCACCGCCGACCGGATCGGACGGCGCCGGGTCTTCCGTACCGGCCTGGTGTTCTTCACCGCCGGATCCGTGCTGTGCAGCCTCGCGCCGAGCCTGGGCTGGCTGATCGCCTTCCGGATGGTGCAGGCGGTCGGCGGCTCGATGCTCAACCCGGTGGCGATGTCGATCATCACCAACACCTTCTCCGACCCGCGGGAACGGGCCCGCGCGATCGGCGTGTGGGGCGGCGTCGTCGGCATCAGCATGGCGGCGGGTCCGATCGTCGGCGGCGCGCTGGTGCAGAGCGTCGGCTGGCGGTCGATCTTCTGGATCAACCTGCCCATCGGGCTGCTCGCCCTCCTCCTCACCACCCTGTACATCCCCGAGTCCCGCGCGCCCCGCGCGCGCCGCGTCGACCCGGTCGGCCAGATCCTGGTGATCGCGCTGCTCGGCTCCCTGACGTACGGGATCATCGAGGGCGCGGGCGCGGGCTGGACCTCGCCGCTGATCATCGGCTGCTTCACCGTGACGGTGGCCGCGGTCGCCGCGCTCACCCGGTACGAGAAGCGGCGCACCGATCCGCTGATCGACATGCGGTTCTTCCGCAGCGTGCCCTTCAGCGGGGCGACGGTGATCGCGGTCAGCGGCTTCGCGGCGCTCGGCGGCTTCCTCTTCCTCAACACGCTCTACCTGCAGAACGAACGGGGCCTGTCGGCGCTCGACGCCGGTCTCTACATGGTGCCGATGGCCCTGATGTGCCTGGTCTTCGCGCCGATCTCCGGCCGCCTGGTGGGCAACCGCGGGCCGCGGCTGTCGCTGGTGCTCGCGGGTACGGCGATGACCGCGAGCGGCCTGCTGTTCGCGGCGCTGGACGCGCAGTCCTCCAACGCGCTGCTCTTCACCTCGTACGTCCTGTTCGGGATCGGCTTCGGCCTGGTCAACGCGCCCATCACCAACACCGCGGTGTCCGGGATGCCGCGGGCGCAGGCCGGGGTGGCCGCCGCGGTCGCCTCCACCAGCAGGCAGGTCGGCCAGTCGCTGGGCGTCGCGGTGGTCGGCGCCGTCCTGGCGGCCGGGCTGCACACCGCGGCCTGGTGGGTCGTCACCGGCTGCGGCGTGTCGGTGCTCGTACTCGGTACGCTCACCACCGGCCGCTGGGCCCGCGGCACCGCGGAGCGCGCGGCCGGACTGCTGGCATCCGAAGACACCCGAATCCCGGTGAGCACCTCATGACGACGACATCCGGCCCCGCCGCCTCCGCCTCCGCCTCTCCGCTCGATCCGGCCGCCGGGGAGGTGGCGGGCGAGCCGGCCGAGGTGGTCGACGAGATGACCGCTCGTGTGTGGCGCAACCTCAGGACCGTGCTGCTGGAGCGCGGCGAGCGCCGCAAGGACGTTGTCGAGGCGCTCGGGATGAGCTTCTTCCGGGTCAAGGTGCTGCGGCGGGTCGCCGTCGCCCCGGCCCCGCTCAGCGAGCTGGCCACCCGGCTCGGCTCCGACCGGCCGTACCTCACGCTCGTGGTGGACGACCTCGCCAAGCGCGGCCTGGTGGAACGCCACCAGCACCCCACGGACCGCCGCAGCAAGATCGTCTCGGCCACCCCCGAGGGCCGCGCCGTCGCCGCCCGCGCGGAGGAGATCCTCGGCACCCCGCCGCCCGCCCTCCGCGCCCTGCCGGAGGCGGACCTGGCGGCGCTGGACCGCATCATGACCACGCTCGCGGCGGCGGAGGACGACGAGGGGTGAGGACCCGGCCCCGAACCCCGACCCCGACCCGGCCTCGGACCCCGGCCCGGCCCGGCCCGGCCCCGGACTCAGCCCTGGACCCTGACCCGGACTACCCGGGCATGCCCACCCGCCGCTCGGCGCCCCGCGCCCCGGCGCCGCCGCCGGACTCGGCCAGCGCCAGCGCGTACAGCCGGTCGAGGCGCTCGCGGGTGATGTCGTCCGCCGGGGTGTACGTGGTCAGCCGCGGCCCCTGCTGCGGACCGAGCCACAGATGGGTGAAGTCGAAGGCGAGCAGGCCCACATCGGGGTTCAGGTAGCGCTTGATGTGGCCGTCGGGCTGCAGCACCTCGTACCGCTCCCACACCTCGCAGAAGTCGGGCGACGCCTGCTGGAGCCGCTTGAGCAGCGCCTTCCAGGCGGGCTCCGCGATGTGCTCCGCCATCGAGGCGCGGAACTTGGCGGCCATCAGCCGGATGCTCTCGTCCCGGTCGACCATCCGCTCGCGCCACAGCGGGTCGGTGAAGGCCAGCCACATGATGTTGCGGTCCTCGAACGGCAGCGCGTCCAGGTCGGTCACCAGCCGGCCGTAGGTGCGGTTGTACGCGATGATGTCGTACCGGCCGTTGAAGACCGCGGCGGGCAGCGGTTCGAGCTGGTCGAGCATGGTGCGGACGGCCGTCGACATGCCGGGGCAGTCCATGTTGGGGCGCGGGTCGGTGGTGCCGGCCAGGGTGAACAGATGCCTGCGCTCGGTGAGGTCGAGCATCAGGGCGCGGGCGATCGCGTCGGCGACCTGGCCCGACACCTGGATGTCGCGGGCCTGCTCCAGCCACGTGTACCAGGTGACACCGACCGCGGCGAGCTGCGCGACCTCCTCGCGGCGCAGTCCCGGTGTACGGCGGCGGCGCCCCGGTGGCAGCCCGACCTGGTCGGGCGAGATCCGCTCGCGGCGGCTGCGCAGGAACGACGCCAGCTCACGGCGGCGGATCGCGTCGGCGTCGGCGGCGGAGGGCTGGGCCTGCGCGGGCTTCGCGGGCCGCACGGCCTGCGCGGGCGTGGATGCGGCTTCCCTGCTGGGCACGATCGCGGTCATATTCCCAGGGTGCACCACCGAGGAGGCGGTTGCCAGGTGCTCGGTATACCTGGATAAACGGTCTCTGGTACCACCCTGAGAACAGGTCCAGTGTGGACCATGTGACCGAACGAATGGAACAGACCCTGCCGTCAAGGGCCCAGGTGCTGCCCCGCGTGACCCGCGTGGGAGCACCCGCCCGTCCCCTCGCCTCCACCCCTGGCACCCCCGCCCCCGCGCTGAGCGCGCTCGGCCTGCTGACCGTACTGCTCGGTGCCGCGCTGCCGATGGTGGACTTCTTCATCGTCAACGTCGCCCTGCCCACCATCGACCGCGACCTGAACGCGGGACCCGCGGTGCTGGAGATGGTCGTCGCCGGATACGGCGTCGCGTACGCCGTCCTGCTGGTGCTCGGCGGCCGGCTCGGCGACATGTTCGGACGCCGCAACCTCTTCCTGTGGGGCCTCGGGCTGTTCGCCGCGACCTCGCTGGCCTGCGGCGTCGCCCCCACCGCCTGGACCCTGGTGGCGGCCCGCGTCGCCCAGGGCGCCGCCTCCGCGCTGCTCCTCCCCCAGGCACTCGCCACCATCCAGGCCGCCACCTCCGGCAGCAGCCGCGGCAAGGCGCTGAGCTACTACGGCGCGACCGCGGGCATCGCCAGCGTCGTCGGCCAGGTGCTCGGCGGCGTGCTGGTCTCCGCGGACATCGCCGGCAGCGGCTGGCGGTCGATCTTCCTGGTGAATGTCCCCGTCGCGGCCGTCGCGCTGGTGCTGGCGCTGAAGTCCGTGCCGGAGACCCGGTCCGCCAACCCGGCGAAGATCGACCGGGCGGGCACCGTACTGCTGGCGATCACCCTGATCACGCTGCTGCTGCCGCTGACCGAGGGCCGCGCGGCGGGCTGGCCGCTCTGGTCGTGGGTGCTGCTCGCGGTCTTCCCGCTGGCGGCGGCCGCCTTCGTGGCGGTGGAGCGGCGCGGCGAGCGCACCGGGGGCAATCCGCTGCTGCCGCCGTCGCTGGTCCGTATCCACAGCGTGCGCAGCGGCCTGCTGCTGATCGTCCCCTTCTGCCTCGGCTTCGGCGGCTTCATGTTCGTGCTGGCGGTGGCCATGCAGGACGGTCTGCACTTCGGCGCTCTCGCCGCCGGCGCCGCGCTCGCCCCGCTGTGCGCGGCGTTCTTCGCCGCCTCGCTGCTCGGCCCGCGCATGGTGGCCCGCTTCGGCCGCGACGTGGTGACCGCGGGCTCGCTGATCCAGGCGGTCGGCCTGGTCTCGCTGGCCGCGACCTTCCACTACGGCTGGCCGGACCTGGGTGTGCTGACGCTCGCCCCGAGCATGGCGATCCTCGGCTTCGGCCAGGGCTTCGTCCTGCCGGTGGTGCTGCGGATCGTGCTCAGCGAGGTGCCCGCGGCGCAGGCCGGTGTCGGCAGCGGCGCGATGGCGACCACCCAGCAGTCCAGCCTGGCGCTGGGCGTGGCCACCCTGGGCACGCTCTTCCTGACCCTGTCCTCCTCGGTGGGCGTGCGGGACGCCCTGGTGTGGGCGCTGGTGGCGCAGCTCGCGGCGGTCGCCGCGACGGTCGCGCTCAGCCTGCGGCTGCCGAGGAAGGTCGTCTGACGGGCGGCCCGACGGGGCACGCCCGCTGACGTAGGTCACGCCTGGCGGTATCGCACGATCACACGTGGACTGACAGATATTGAAATCTGTCAGTCCACGTGTCAGTGTGGAGGGACACCTTCCCGAAGGAGACCCCGCGATGCGTACCCTCACCCTCGGCTCCACCGGACCGGCCGTCTCCGCCCTCGGCCTCGGCTGCATGGGCATGTCCGCGTTCTACGGCGCGGCCGACGACACCGAGTCCGTCGCCACCATCCACGCCGCGCTCGACGCGGGCGTCACCCTGCTCGACACCGGCGACTTCTACGGCATGGGCCTGAACGAACTGCTCATGCGCGACGCCCTGCGCTCCAGCTCCCAGGGCCGCGACCAGGCCGTCATCAGCGTCAAGTTCGGGGCGCTGCGCGACATCGACGGCGGCTGGGGCGGCTACGACGGCCGCCCGGCCGCGGTGCGCAACTTCCTCGCGTACTCGCTCAACCGGCTCGGCACCGACCACGTCGACATCTACCGGATCGCCCGCGTCGACGACCAGGTGCCGATCGAGGAGACCGTCGGCGCGATCGCCGAGCAGGTGCAGGCGGGGCGGGTCCGCCACATCGGGCTCTCCGAGGTCGGCGCGGACACCCTGCGGCGGGCCGCGTCCGTCGCGCCCATCGCCGACCTGCAGATCGAGTACTCGCTGTTCTCCCGCGGCATCGAGGAGGACATCCTGCCCACCGCCCGCGAGCTGGGCATCGGCATCACGGCGTACGGCGTCCTGTCCCGCGGTCTGCTCAGCGGCCACTGGACCCGGGACCGCGCCACCGGCGCCGGTGACTTCCGCGGCCGCAGCCCGCGCTTCTCCGGCGAGAACCTGGACCGCAACCTGGCGCTGGTCGACGCGCTGCGCAAGGTCGCGGAGGGCAAGGGCGTCACCGTCGCGCAGGCCGCCATCGCCTGGGTGATGTCCCGCGGCGACGACATCGTGCCGCTGATCGGCGCCCGCCGCCGGGACCGGCTCGCGGAGTCGCTGGGCGCGCTCGACGTGACGCTGGACGCCGCGGAGCTGGCCGCGATCGAGGAGGCCGTACCGGCGGGCGCCGCCGCGGGCAGCCGATACGACGCCCACCAGATGGCGCTGCTCGACAGCGAGCGCTGACCGCCGGGGAAGGTGCCCGAGGTGCGCCCGGCGGCGGACCGCGCCGGGCGGACAGCGCACACTGGACGTCCGACAACCGAAAGGCCCGCCCCGCCATGCCGCCGGAGACCCTGACCCCCGAACGGATCCTCGTCGCCACCGAGGACGTGCTGCGCCGCTACGGTCCCGCCAAGGCGACCGTGGTCGACGTGGCGCGGGCACTGGGCGTCAGCCACGGCAGCGTCTACCGGCACTTCCGCACCAAGGCGGAGCTGCGCGAGGCGGTCACCCAGCGCTGGCTGGACCGCACGCACGCCAACCTGGAGACGATCGCGGCGGCGGACGGCCCCGCCGCCGGGCGGCTGCGCGACTGGCTGGCCGAACTCTTCGCCGCCAAGCGCGGCAAGGCCGGGCTCGACCCCGAACTCTTCGCCACCTACCAGGTGCTGGTCGGCGAGCACAGCGACACCATCACCCGCCACATCGACAAGATGCTCGGCCAGCTCTCCGGCATCGTCGCGGACGGCGTGGCCGAGGGCGCCTTCACCCCGCGCGACCCGGCCACCGCCGCCCGCGCGATCTGGGACGCCACCGGCCGGTTCCACGACCCGGTGTACGCGCCGCAGTGGGCCGACCCCGGCATCGACGCGGCGTTCACCGCCGTCTGCGAGCTCGTGGTGGGCGGTCTCGGCGGCGCCTGAGCGGGCGCGCTGCGTATCTTCCGGGCGCGGCGCTACGGGTAGCGCACGCTCACCGAGCCGGAGCCCGAGGACACGTCGACGGTCCGCGGCGCGGCGCCGTCCCGCAGCAGGGGGTCGATGTCGCGGCTGCCGCTGCCGGTCTGCCCGCCGACGTTGTAGCGCCGGCCCCTGGGCACCACCACGTCCACCGAGCCCGAGCCGACGAGCGCGCTCACCCGGTCCGGCGCGGCGCCGAAGTCGAGCTGTACGGTGCCCGATCCGGCCTGTGCGGTCACCGTCCGGGAGAGCAGGTCGTCCGCGGAGATCTCCCCCGAGTCGGTACGCGCCGCGACGGCGCCGCCCAGCGCCTCCAGGTGCGTCGAGCCGGACGACGTACGGGTGTTGACGTCCCCGGTGACGTTGCGCACCTGGACCGAGCCGGACGACGTCGACACCAGAACCGACACGTCGGCGGGCACGATGACGTCCAGCGTCACCTGGCAGTCCAGCGCCTGGAGGAGGAAGAAGGCGCTGTCGTCGCAGCCCGACCGCACCTGGAGGGTGTCGCCGATCCAGGTCCGCTGCAGCGCGGGACGCGTCGTGGACCACACCGCGTGCTCGGCGACACCGACCTGGTGTGCCGCGCCCGTCGAGACGTTCACCGCGCTCGCGCCCGCGTAGACCTCCACCGCCCGCACGGGGTGCGGAAGGGTGTAGGAGCGGTCGCCCGTATGCCGGTTGACCAGCGCCCAGGCGTCGCTGCCGAGGGTGAGCGCCAGGAGGGCGCCGGTGAGCGCGGCGACGGCCAGCCACCAAGGGCGGTGGTCGCGCGGCCGCCCGGCGGGCGGCCCCGCGGGTATCGGTGCGGTCGTCACGCCCCCTCCAGGAAGCGCAGGACGGCCAGCACCCGGCGGTGGTCGCCGTCCGCGGGCGGCAGGTCGAGCTTGGCGAAGATGTTGTTGATGTGCTTGCCGACCGCGCTCTCCCCCACCACCAGCTGCTCGGCGATGGCGGCGTTGGAGCGCCCCTCGGCCATCAGCTTCAGCACATCGCGCTCGCGCGGGGTCAGCCGCTCCAGCGGGTCGCTGTTGCGGCGCAGCAGCAGCTGCGAGACGACCTGCGGGTCGAGCGCGGTGCCGCCGGCCGCGACCCTGCGCAGCGCGTCGATGAACTCCTCCACGTCCGCGACCCGCTGCTTGAGCAGATAGCCGATACCGCCGCCGCGGCTGGAGAGCAGATCGGCGGCGTACCGCTCCTCCACGTACTGCGACAGCAGCAGCACGGCGGTGTCCGGCCACTGCCGCCTGATCATCAGCGCGGCGCGGACGCCCTCGTCGGTGAAGGACGGCGGCATCCGGACGTCGAGCACCGCGAGGTCGGGGCGGTGCGTCTCGACCGCGGCGAGCACCTCCTCGGCGTCCCCGAGTTCCGCGGCCACCTCGAAGCCCGCGGTCTCCAGCACCTTCACCAGGCCGATCCGCAGCAGCAGCGAGTCCTCGGCGATCACAGCGCGCACGGCAGCTCCACGGTGATGAGGGTCGGGCCCCCGGCGGGGCTGTCGATGGTCAGGGTTCCGTCGACGGACCGTACCCGACCCGCCAGACCGGTCAGACCGGTGCCCCGGGACAGGTCGGCGCCGCCGATCCCGTCGTCCTCCACGGTCACCACCAGCCGGTCCCCGGTGCCGCGCACCACCACCTCGACGCGGTGCGCGCGGGCGTGCTTGGCGACGTTCGCCAGCGCCTCGGAGACCACGAAGTACGCCACGGCCTCGACGGTGGGCGCGGCCCGGCGCGGCATCTCGACGGTGAGCCGGACCGGCAGCGGGGCGCGGGCGGCGACCCCGGACAGCGCGGCGTCCAGGCCGCGGTCGTCGAGGACGGCCGGGTGCAGCCCGCGTACCAGGTTGTTCAGCTCCTCGATCGCGTCCTTGGCCTCGCGGTGCGCCTCGTCGATCACCGAGCGCGCCTCGGGCGGCAGGTCCTTGAGGGTGGCGCGGGCCAGGCCCAGGTTCATCGCCAGCGACACCAGCCGCTGCTGGGCGCCGTCGTGCAGATCGCGTTCGATCCGGCGCCGCTCGGCGTCGGCCGCGTCCACCACCTCGGCGCGGCTCTCGGCCAGGTCCTCGACCCGGCGGCGCAGCTGGGTGGCCCGGCTGGGGCCGAGCAGCGCCGCGGCCGACGCGGTGTCGCACCAGGTGACGGCCCTGGCCAGCAACGGGGCGGCCAGCAGGAGCAGCACTCCGGCGACGGTCAGCGGTACGTAGTTCTGCAGCGCCTCGGGCAGCCGCTTGCCGATCGGCAGCGCCCATATCCAGGACAGCACCAGCGCGCACACCGCCCCGAGGCACCAGCAGCACACCACGGCCGCCGCGCCGAGCGCCGCCGCGGGGGCGGCGAGGCCGTGGTACGCCAGCTGCCGCCAGGTCGCCGCGCTGCTCAGCCGGTGGACGACGCCGCGCGGGGTGTACCAGGGCAGGTCGTGCCGGGTCGGCGGGACGTCGAGGCCCAGCAGCGACCAGAAGCGGCTGCGCTGCACCGCGGTCATGCCCGCGGCCAGCGCGGGCAGGAGGGGGATGACGAACAGCGAGTACAGCGGGAAGGGGATCCAGCACAGCGCCACCGCGGGGACGGCCAGGGCGGGCACGACCCCGGCGGTGGCGAACGCGGTGTCGCGCCACGCGCGGGCCGACCACGGGGCGTAGCCGATCGCCCGTACCAATGCGGATTCCATGCGGCTCACCGTATTCACCCCCGAGGTCGGCTGCGTAGGGGCGCAGCCCCCGAATCGGTGGTGTACCTGGCACCACCACGGTTGGGAACCGTGCGCCACTGTTTTCCGGGCGCGGTCCCGGAAGGCTTTGCGGTGTGCCCGGTGTTGTACCTGGCACGGTGCCGGAAGGAGAACCGCCGCCATGTCGATCTACGTCCACGAACTGCCGGAGCTCGCGGAAGTCATTCCTCTGCCCGCGGCGCGGCCGACCGCTCCCGAGGCGCCGGTTCAGCCCGCCGACATAACGCATCCACGGGACAGCCCGGCGCGGCGATGGCCGGGCTACGTGCTGGTCGCCTGCGGCGTGGCGCTCGTGCCCTGGCTGGTGGTGCTCGCGGTCGGGCTGCCGACCACCACCACCGCGTCGCACTGGGCGCTGGCCTGGGTCGGGCTGGACTCCATGGAGGCGCTCGGGCTGATCGCCACCGGCGTCCTGACCCTCCGGCGCGATCCGCGGCGGTCCGTCGTGGCCGCGGCCACCGCGATGCTGCTGGTCGTCGACGCCTGGTTCGACGTCACGACCGCCGCCGCCGGCAGCGACTTCGGCTCCGCCCTCGCCATGGCCCTGGGCGCCGAGCTCCCCCTCGCCCTCATCTGCGCCACCCTGGCCCTCCGCCCACCCCGCACCCACCCCCGCTACCAGGTCTGGCGGTAACCCAAGCCCCCACCCGCCCGCCCTTTTGTCCTCAATCGCCGGACGGGCCCCGCGCCCTCAAACGCCGGACGGGCTGAATGAATTCAGCCCCGGCGGCGGTTGTGGGCAAGAAGGGGCGGGGGGGGGGGGAACGTCCGCAGCCCAGGAGGC